>JAZNJR010000044.1:0-27288 GCA_045578165.1 Acutalibacteraceae bacterium | reverse complement strand
ATCGGCAATGCTTTCCTTTTTGCCGATTTGTGAGCCCTGCGGGTCAAGATAAGTAACACCCATACCCAAATCATACGCGGCAACTTCAAAACTGCAACGAAGTCGGAGGCCAAGCGGTCTTAGGAAGACAAACTGGTAAGACAACTCCTTGGCTCACAGAACGACATGGCTACGATCCGACTTATCGGCAATGCTTTCCTTTTTGCCGATTTGTGAGCCCTGCGGGTCAAGATAAGTAACACCCATACCCAAATCATACGCGGCAACTTCAAAACTGCAACGGGTACGTGTACTTGTTTTTTCAAAAATTAAGGCAACATTTTTACCTTCACACAAGCGGTGCGGTATGCCTGCCCTTTTCTTATATTTAAGTTCACTCGCGAGATCTATAAGACATTCAATTTCACAAGGAGTAAAATCAAGAAGCTTTAAAAAGCTTTTGCCCTTAAAATCCATTAAACTTCGCAACCTTTCTTAATAATTTCAACCGCTTTTTTAAATTCGTCCCAACCAATATTTAAAGCGGGTAAAAGTCTAACTTTATTTTTCGCTTTAATTGGAAGAACACCGTTGTCCATACAATACTTTATAACGTCTGCGGCGTCTTTATCTGTTTCGATACCTATCATAAGCCCCATACCGCTTACACTTCTAACACCTTTTGAATTTTGAAGAGTATTAAAAATATATTCAGACTTTGCTTTAACGTCGGCTAAAAGTTCATCATTAATACGGTTTATTACACTTATTGCACCCGCGCATGCCACAGGGTTACCACCAAAGGTAGAGCCATGTGTACCGGGAGTAAGCACATCCTTTACCTTTTCGCCAAGCATTGTGGCGCCAAGCGGCAAACCGTTACCAAGTCCCTTTGCGGTAGAAACAATGTCGGGTAAAACACCGTAATTCATAAAGGCATAAAGTGTGCCTGTACGTCCGTTACCGGTTTGTACTTCGTCGGCAATGGTTAAAATATCATTATTTTCAGCAATTTCGAAAATTGCCTTTACAAAGTCGGGCTCTAACGGTAATACACCGCCTTCGCCCTGCACACATTCAAACATAATTGCCGCCACTTTATTTTCCTGTACCTTTGCTTTAAGGTCAGCTATATTATTGGCTTCGGCATAAACAAAGCCATCTGTTAACGGCAAAAAATCGTTGTGGAAAACATCCTGACCGGTAGCCGCTAAAGTAGTAATTGTTCTGCCATGAAAACTGTTTTTAAGGGTAATTATTGTGTTATAATCGCTCCCCTTTTTATCATTGGCATATTTCCTTGCAACTTTAATTGCACATTCGTTTGCTTCTGCCCCCGAATTCCCAAAAAACACCTTTTTAAGACCCGTTCTTTCGCACAAAATTTCAGCCAAATCGGCACAGGGCTTTGTATAGTAAAGGTTTGATGCGTGTTGAATGGTTAAAAGCTGATTATAAACCGCCTGCACCCATTCGTCGTCTGCAACACCAAAAGTGTTAACCGCAATACCCGACGACATATCAATATATTCTTTACCGTTTTCATCCTTTAAAATTGAGCCCTTACCGGAAACCAAGTTGAGCGGAAAACGAGCATAAGTAGACGCAATATAACTGTTATCTTTTTCAAAAACGTTCATATTAGTCACCAATAAACATTGTACCTGCACCCTCGTTTGTAAGGGTTTCAATTAAAAGTGAATGAGGTACACGACCGTCCATAATAAATACCTTTTTAACACCGCGTTTTATCGCTTCAAGACAACATTCAACCTTGGGTATCATACCACCCGAAATTGTACCGTCTTCAAAAAGCTTTGCGGCTTCAGAAACAGTGATTTTGGGAATTAAAGTGTCGGGGTTGTCCTTATCTTTTAATACGCCTGCAATATCAGTCATTGAAATTAAACATTCGGCTTCCAAAGCACCCGCGATATAAGCGGCGGCGGTATCGGCATTAATATTATAAACGTTACCGTCGTTATCGCGTGCAACAGTAGACACAACAGGTATGTAATGATGACGAATTAAATCGGTAATTGGCTCTACGTTAACATCGGTAATAGTACCAACGTAACCTAAGCGTTCATCTTTGGGTTTAGCGGTAATCATTTTACCGTCAATACCCGAAATGCCCATTGCCTTGCCACCCTTCATTTGCAAAAGGTTAACAAGCGACTTATTAATTTTACCTGCCAAAACCATTTGCACAACTTCGGCAGTTTCTTTATCGGTAACGCGAAGACCGTCAACAAAAACGGTTTCCTTACCAATTTTAGCAAGGGTTTCGGTAATTTCGGGCCCGCCACCGTGAACCAATACAATTCTAACACCAATAAGGCGAAGAAGAATAATATCTTCCATTACCTGTTGTTTTAAATCTTCGTTAATCATTGCGTTACCGCCATATTTAATAACAATTGTTTTTTTGTTATATTGTTGAATATACGGAAGCGCTTGTGTAAGTATTTCGGCACGTTGCGCATTAGTAATATTTAAAGACATTTTAATTCCTCCAAATAAAGACTTATAGGCGAGCAAAAATTTGCTCGCCCCAAATATTAGGTACGGTAGTCCCCGTTTATTTTAACGTAATCGTAAGTAAGGTCACAACCCCAAGCAGTTGATGAAGCGTTACCGTCATTAAGATTAACAAAAATTTCAATTTCACTTTCCAAAAGAATTTCTTTGGCTTTTTCTTCTGAAAAATCAACACCGGCACCATTTTGGCAAACCAAAATTTCGCCTTTAATTGATTTAAAATAAACGTCAATTTTATCTACGTCAACCTTTGCGCCCGAATAACCAATAGCGCAAAGCACCCTGCCCCAGTTAGCGTCAGCGCCAAACATTGCCGCCTTTGTAAGTGACGAACAAACAACCGATTTTGCAACCGTTTTGGCAATTTCAAGACTTTCAGCGCCTGATACTTTACATTCCAAAAGCTTGGATGCACCTTCGCCGTCGGCGGCAATTTTTCTGCAAAGATTTACGCAAACCGTATTAAGCGCCTGCATAAAGGTTGCAAATTCTTCACCGTCGGTATTAATTTCTTCATTTTCGGCCATACCGTTTGCCAAAACAACAACCATATCGTTAGTAGACGTATCGCCGTCAATTGAAATCATATTAAAGGTGGTTTGAATATCGGTAGAAAGTGCTTTTTTAAGCATTTCGGAAGAGATAGCACAGTCGGTAGTAATAAATACAAGCATTGTTGCCATGTTGGGATGTATCATGCCCGAGCCCTTGGCAATACCGCCTATTTTACAAACCTTACCGCCAACGTTGAACTCAACCGCAATTTCTTTCATTTTGGTGTCGGTGGTCATAATACCTTCTGCCGCAAAATTGCTGTTTTTACCCAAACCTGCAACCAATTCGGGAATACCGTTTTCAATAGGTGTAATATCAAGCGGCAAACCGATAACACCGGTAGACGCAACCACAATGTCGGTTGAATCAATACCAAGTTGACTTCCCAAAATTTCACAAGTTTTAGTTGCAATTTCTACACCGTTCGCATTACAGGTGTTAGCGTTACCGCTATTGCAAATAATCGCCTGTGCTTTACCATTGCTTATATTATTCTTTGTAACTTTAAGGGGTGCGCCTTTCACAAGGTTGGTGGTGTATACCGCTGCTGCGTTAGCCACAACCTCACTGTAAATTAAGCTTAAGTCCCTTTTAGTTTTATTCTTTCTAATACCGCAATGAATACCATTTGCAGCAAAACCTTTAGCGGCACACACGCCGCCACTTATAATTTGCATAACCTTCACCTTTTATAAATCTAAACCTTTACATTTATCAGTGCCAAGCACCATATTCATACACTCAATTGCCGCACCCGACGCGCCTTTACCAAGGTTATCATAACGGGCGCAAAGTAAAATTCTATCGTCATTGCCCATAACCGAAATTTGCATACCGTCGTTAAAAGACAGCTTATTTGCCGAAACAAAACCGTTTTCGGTAAAATCTTCGCAAAAATTAACTATTGGGCCTTGATATTTTTCTTTATAGATATTTTTTATATCTTCCACAGTACCGTTAATATCACACGCAAACAATGGAATAGTAACCTCCATACCACTGTAATAATCGGCAACAATGGGTAAAAATGCAGGTGCATTATTAATGCCGCAGATTTTAACCATTTCGGGAAGATGTTTATGCTTTTGGGTAACACCGTACATACGCGGTGCGTCAAAAAGTTCGTCACGGTCGTTTGCTTGATAGTCAGCTATCATTGATTTTCCGCCGCCACTGTAACCCGTTAAAGAGGTGCAGCAAAGATTTATATCTTTGCTTATAATTCCCTTTTCAACCAACGGGTAAATAAGTGCAATAAAACCACTTGCGTGACAACCGGGTACTGCAATTCGTTTTGAAGTTTTTAGCTTTTCTTCAAACCTTTCAGACAATTCGGGAAAACCGTACGCCCAGTCATCATTTGTGCGGTGTGCAGTTGAAGTGTCAATAATTACCGTATTATTATTTTCAAGTAACGATACCGCTTCAATTGCCGCAACGTCAGGAAGGCACAAAAACGCAATATCCGCATTATTAAGCGCTTCCTTGCGGGCATTTAGGTCCTTGCGGTTTTCTTCGCTTAAAACAATAAGCTCGATATCTTCTCGTCCGCTAAGACGTTCCCTTATGCGAAGCCCCGTTGTACCGGCGCCGCCATCAATAAATACCTTTTTCATTTAAAAACTCCGTTAAGAAATCAATTTGTTTATTCACAGAATCGGGTCCCGTACTGCCTGCCGAAATACGTTTTTCAACACAGGTTTTAAGTGAAATTTCGTTATATAAATCCTCTTCAAAAATGGGACTGAATTCTTTATATTTTGCAATATCAAGAGTGTCAAGCACCAAGTTTTCTTTTATGCAGTATGCCACAATTTCGCCAACGTGCTTATAAGCAGTTCTAAAAGGCATACCCTTTTTAACCATATAATCGGCAAGGTCGGTTGCATTAATAAAGCCCTTGCCTGCAGCTTTATACATATTGTCCTTTAAAACAGTCATTGTGGCAACCATCGGTGTAAATACACCCAAACACATTTTAACGGTATCAACCGCGTCGAAAATGGCTTCTTTATCTTCCTGCATGTCCTTATTATATGCAAGCGGAATACCCTTTAAGGTAGTGAGAAGCGCCATTAAATCGCCATATACCCTGCCCGTTTTACCGCGCACAAGCTCCGCCATATCGGGATTTTTCTTTTGTGGCATAATGCTTGAACCGGTGGTATAGCTGTCATCAAGTTCAATAAACTTAAATTCCCAACTTGACCACAAAATAATTTCTTCCGAAAAACGTGACAGGTGCATCATTAAAATGGAAAAATCAGACAAAAGTTCCAAACAAAAATCTCTGTCCGATACACCGTCGATACTGTTAAGCGAAATACCGCTAAAGCCAAGACGTTCGGCTTCAAAGGCACGGTCGGTGTTGTATGTAGTACCCGCCAACGCGCAAGAGCCGATTGGGCATTGTGCCCAAATTCTGCCAACCGCATCGTTAAGACGTTCAAAGTCGCGCTTTAGCATAAAGGCATAACTTAAAATGTGGTGCGCAAAGGTAATGGGTTGTGCCCTTTGAAGATGTGTATACCCCGGCATAATTGCGTCTTTATATTCCTCTGCCTTGTCCTTAATTGCGGCAATAAGCGATAATATAAGTTTGCCAACCTCTTCACATTCTTGCGCTAAATAAAGGCGAACGTCAAGCGCTACCTGGTCGTTACGGCTTCTTGCTGTATGAAGCTTTTTACCGGTATCGCCAATTCTTTTAGTAAGCTCGGCTTCAACAAACATATGTATATCTTCAGCATTCATATCAATAACAAGTTTACCGTTTTCAATATCTTCTAATATGCTGCTAAGTCCGTTGATAATGACATGAGATTCGTCATTAGAAATAATGCCCTGACGTGAAAGCATCATAGCGTGTACCATTGAGCCGGTAATATCTTGCTTATACATACGACAGTCGAAATGAATTGAAGAATTAAAGTCGTCTGCCTGTTTATCAAGGGCTTTTTCAAATCTTCCTGCCCACATTTTTTCCATTAAAAGAAACATTCCTTTCGGCTTTAAGCTACTGTTTAAAAACAGAATCACCCACAGTGCTAAATTAAGCACTGTGGTGATAAACAAATTATTTAAGACCGTTTTTTGCCTTCATTTTTGCATTAACCTTTGTTGAAAGACCGTAAAGGTTAATGAAACCGGTTGCATCGCTTTGGTCGTAAACGTCGTCTTCGTCAAAGGTTGCAATTTCGGGGTCGTAAAGTGAATAAGGAGAAGTAACCCCTGCGTTAATCATATTGCCCTTATAAAGCTTAAGTGTAACGTCACCTGTAACGGTTTTTTGCGTTTCCTTAACGAAAGCCAAAATTGCCTGAGTTAAGGGAGTAAACCAAAGTGCGTTATAAACATTTTCTGCAAGTTTTTGTGCAACAAGCGCCTTATAATGTGCAGTATCTTTATCAAGACAAATGCTTTCAAGCACGTTGTGTGCTTTGTAAAGAATTGCACCACCGGGAGTTTCATACACGCCGCGACACTTCATACCAACAAGACGATTTTCAACAATGTCCAAAAGACCGATACCATTTTCGCCGCCCAATTTGTTAAGAGTGGTAACAACACCAACGGAATCCATTTCAACACCGTCAACCTTAGTGGGAACACCCTGTTCAAAATGAATAGTTACATAGGTGGGCTTATCAGGTGCCATTTCAGGAGAAACACCCATTTCCAAGAAACCGGGCTTGTTGTAAAGCGGTTCATTTGCGGGGTCTTCCAAATCAAGACCTTCGTGTGATAAGTGCCAAATATTTTTATCTTTTGAATAGTTAGTTTCACGGTTAATCTTCAAAGGAACGTTATGCGCTTCAGCATAATCAATTTCTTCTTCACGTGATTTAATGTCCCATTCGCGCCATGGTGCGATGATAGTCATATCGGGAGCAAATGCCTTGATTGCAAGTTCGAAACGAACTTGGTCGTTACCCTTACCGGTGCAACCGTGACAGATGGCGTCTGCACCTTCAGCCAAAGCAATTTCAGCAATTCTTTTTGCAATGGGAGGACGTGCAAATGCAGTACCCAACATATAATCTTCATAAAGTGCGCCCGCCTGCACGCAGGGGAACACGTAATCATCTAAAAACTCTTTGGTGAGGTCTTCTATGTAAAGCTTTGAAGCGCCTGTCTTAATTGCCTTTTCCTCAAGACCTTCAAGCTCGTCTGCCTGACCTACGTTACCTGAAACTGCAATAATTTCAGGGTTGTTATAATTTTCCTTAAGCCAAGGAATGATAATTGATGTATCAAGGCCGCCCGAATAAGCAAGTACAACCTTTTTAATTTCTTTTTTTGCCATTTTAATAACCTCCGAATGCATATTATGCATAATTTATTGAAAAACGATGCATAAATAATAGCATATATCGAATAAATATGCAAGCGATATTTGCAAATTTTACTGTTTTTACATAAGTTTTACCCGATTTTATGCATTTTTATGCAAAATCAACAAGTAAAATGATTAATCCTCAGACTCGTTCATATTATCCCAGGTTTTTTCTTCTGTGGGGCGTTTTTTGGTTTTAATGAGATTAATAACAAAACCGCTGATTAAACAAAGACCGAAAACAAGCCAACCGCCAAGAACGTTAGAAAGCATATTATAGCCGTCAGCCGCACCGTAGATGCCGTTGTTGTTTACAAACAAATTAACAATGTTCCAAACAAAGATAATGCTTAAAGCAACCGGGGCGATAACCTTAACTGCAGCGTAGAACCAAACCTTAGGCATTTTAAAGCCGGTGGCATTACGGTTAATTTCTTTAACAACCTTATCGGTTTTAAAGAACCAACCAATCGCAATAGTTTCAATAATACCAACCAAGATAAGTGTAAAGCTGTTGCACCAGTTATCAACGATATCAAGCACTGCAAGGCCTGCACCCGAAGTATAAATTAAGGAAATAACACCTGCGATAAAGCAAACCGCAATAGTAGTCTTCTTTTTGTTTGTGCCGAACTTATCGGAAAATGCGGTTGAAATACCCTCAACAAGTGAGAACGCCGAGTCAATTGCCAAAGTGCAAAGACAGAAATAAAAAACAAATGAGAAGAACGCATTGAAAATACCGCTGCCTGAAAGGTTTACAATTGCGGTGGGGTAAACAATGAATGCAAGACCGGGACCTGCCTTTTGCGCTAAAACGTCCTGCATACCGGTACCGTACATTGTTGTGAACATAACGACACCTGCCAAAAGTGAAACTGCAAGGTCACTAAAAGCAATAATAAGACCGTCACGTGCAATATTACTCTTGTCGTCAAGGAATGAACCGTACGCTATCATAATTGCCATCATAACAGACATACTGTAAAATACCTGACCCACTGCATCAACCCAGATCATCGGGTCTTTAAGCGCTGAAAAATCGGGAATAAAGAATGCAGCAAGACCTTCTAATGCGCCGGGCATTGTTACACCCTTAATTGTCATAATAACAAAGCAGACAACAGGTAAGAAAATTAAATACTTAATAACCTTATCAATGCTTTTTGTGCCGTTACGGATGCAATAATAAATTGAACCCCACGCCGCTAAAAGACAAATAATTACGGGAATTGAGAAATCGCCAAAGCCTTTAATTGTGCCCGTGGTCTTTATCAGGCCTGCCCACAGACCGCTTGCGGCATCGTTGTTGCCTGTCATACCGATGAACTTAAAGCTGAAAACAGCCATCATAATAACCCAGGCAAAAACAACTGCGTAATATGTAACGATTACGAATGCGTTGGTGGTAGCGGTCCAGCCGATGGGCTCGAACCATTTTTTCATACCGCGCATTGCACCGGGCGCACCCGAACGCATTTTGCGACCGATTGAAATTTCCATCATTAAAAGCGGAATACCAATTACAAGCAATGCGACAATATACACAAGCAAGAAGGCGCCGCCGCCGTGTTTTGCTGCAAGGTTTGGGAAACGCCAAGCGTTACCAAGACCAACAGCCGAGCCAATTGCAGCCAAAACAAAGGTTGCGCTTGAGCCCCATGTTGAACGTTTAGTTTCTGACATAATAAATTACTCTCCTATTCAAACTGAAACAACTTCAGTATTTTCTGTTTTTTCTTTTTTGACTTTAAATTCAGCAATACATTTTCTAACGATTACGTCATCAAAAGTCTTTTTAAACGATACCCTGCCGCAAAACTTTTCTCCACAGCCGCAAGTAAAGTTTGCCCAAAACCAACGGTTAGAATATTTCCATTTTGTGACCTGGTTGGCTTTCTGCTTACATTTGGGACAATTGAAAACCAAATGTTTTTTATCAATATGCTTATCACTTATTTTAGAAATAGCATATGACTTAAATTTTAATCTCTTAAAAAATTCGGGGTTGCCTGTATCTTTAATAAGCGCTTCAAACCTTTTTTTGTTATAACACTTTTTAAGAAGATACGAACAAACCAAGCTATCGTCTTTAGCGGTATGAAAATCAATTCCGTCGGTTGAAACACCAATTTTTTCGGCCGCCGCCTCAAGTGATATTTGGTTTTTATCTTCATAACCTTGAAGCCGCATTTCGTTTTGAATAAACACCTGTAAATCAAGATATTTTTCAATTTTAAAATGAACGTCTTTTAAAAGATTATCTTCATTTTCCAAAATGGTATAAAGGTCAGAATTGCTCCAGGTCATTGTGACCGTATCGTCCCCTACCCACTCGTTATATTGGTTAACAGCATCTTTGAAAGGAATGCCGGCGCGCATAATTTCACTTGTTATGCCGGTAAGCTTAGCAAACCTGCCCGTAACTTTTTTTGAAATGTCCGACTTAATGGTGGCTTCAAAAGTATCAACAACCTCAAAATTACTATCAAGCTTTACCGCGCCAATTTGCAATATCTGATTTATAAACCGTTTTTGCGGCTTATAAAAAGTGCTGTCCCACTCTAAATCAAGAATTACATAATTCATTGTTGCTTTCTCTTTGCCTCAAATTTACTTCTTTCTTCTTTGCCGAGAATTCGCTTTCTTAAACGTATGCTTTCGGGTGTAATTTCCACAAGCTCATCATCTCTGATAAATTCAAGTGACTGTTCAAGACTTAAACGTGTATGCGGAACAAGACGAAGTGCTTCGTCACTGCCCGACGCACGAGTGTTTGTCATTTGCTTTTTCTTGCAGACGTTACATACAATATCATCGTTTTTGGGATTCTCACCAACTATCATACCCTCATAAACAGGGGTGCCGGGCCCGATAAACATTTTGCCGCGGCTTTGGGTATTAAACAAACCGTAACCCGTAGCTTCGCCTGTTTCGTGGGCAATTATCGAACCGGTAAGACGCTGATCAATATCGCCCTTATATTCTTGATAGCTGTCAAAAACGTGATTCATAATACCGTTACCGTTGGTATCGGTCATAAATTGTGAACGGTAGCCGAGCAGTCCACGTGCCGGAATTAAAAATTCAAGGTGTGAAGTGCCGCCATCACGTGTGCCCATATTTCTGATTTCGGCTTTACGGGTGCCAAGGCGTTCCATAACAGCACCAACGTATTCTTCGGGAACCTCTATCATTAAAAGCTCAATAGGTTCTAAAAGATTTCCGTTTTCGTCACGCTTATAAATAACTTCCGGTGGAGAAACTTGAAATTCATATCCCTGACGACGCATTGTTTCAATTAAAATTGAAAGATGAAGTTCTCCTCTGCCCGAAACCTTGAAGGTGTCGGCAGAATCGGTTTCTTCAACACGAAGACTAACGTTTGTCATAACCTCTTTAAAAAGTCGGTCACGAATATTACGTGAAGTGACAAACTTACCTTCCTTACCCGCAAATGGCGAGTTATTAACCATAAAATTCATAGCCAAGGTTGGCTCATCAATTTTTACAAAGGGTAATGCTTCAATATTATCCACCGCACAAGCAGTTTCGCCAATTTCAAGATTTTGAAGCCCTGCAACCTGAATTATATCGCCAACGGTTGCGGTTTCTTCTTCGCATCTTTTAAGACCGCGGTACATAAACATTTTTGCAATTTTTTGGTTGTTATGTGTACCGTCTTTATGACAAATTGCTACCTGTTGACCGTTTTTTACGGTGCCGCGAATAACTCGTCCCACACCAATACGACCAAGATAATCATCATATTCAATATTGGTAAACAAAATTTGAAGCGGACCTTCAGTATCGCCTTTAGGGGCATCAATTTCGTTTACAATTGCATCGAAAAGCGGTTTCATATCTTCACCCTTAATATCGGGAGAATATGACGCATAACCGTCACGACCGGAAGCAAAAATTACGGGAAATTCAATTTGGTCTTCGTCGGCGCCAAGTTCAATAAACAAATCAAGCACTTCGTCAACCACTTCGTGCGGTCTTGCCATGGGTCTGTCAATTTTATTAACAACAACCACTGCTTTTTTGCCAAGCGCCAATGCCTTTTTAAGCACAAAACGAGTTTGTGGCATACAACCTTCAAACGCGTCAACCAAAAGCAAAACACCGTCAACCATTTGTAAAATACGTTCAACCTCGCCGCCAAAATCAGCGTGACCGGGGGTATCAACAATATTTATCTTTACGTCGCCATACATAACACTTGTATTTTTGGAAAGAATTGTTATACCACGTTCGCGTTCCAAATCGTTAGAATCCATTACCCTATCGTCAACAGATTCGTTAACACGAAAGGTACCGCTTTGTTTTAAAAGCTGGTCAACGAGGGTGGTTTTTCCGTGGTCAACGTGGGCAATAATTGCAACGTTTCTTAATTTTTTTATTTCAGTCATTTTGACACTTCCTTACAAAAGCAAAAACTTACTCATTTTAACCTTAATATTATATTATAAATATATATCATTGTCAATAATCACACCCCAAAAATATGGACTAAATGTTAATTTTTTCTAAATAACAAGCCAAAGTATTGAAAAAGAAGAAAATACCATTATAATATAAAATGTAGACTTATACAATGAAAGGAAATGACGAATGCTAACACTTAAAGGCATTACCAAAAATTATATTACCGGTGACACCAAAGTCGAAGCTTTAAAAGGTGTTGATTTGCAGTTTCGCAGCAATGAATTTGTATCTATTTTAGGTCAGTCGGGTTGCGGCAAAACCACGCTTTTAAACATTATCGGCGGGCTTGACAAATACACAAGCGGCGACCTTTATATTAACGGTAAATCAACCAGAAATTATAAAGACAGGGACTGGGACAACTACCGCAACCATTCGGTTGGTTTTGTTTTCCAAAGTTATAACCTTATTCCACACCAAACAGTTTTATCTAACGTTGAATTAGCGCTTACCCTTTCGGGTGTTTCAAAAAATGAAAGAAGACGTCGCGCAAAGGAAGCGCTTCAAAAGGTTGGTCTTGGCGACCAGCTTCGCAAAAAGCCAAGCGAAATGTCGGGCGGTCAAATGCAGCGTGTTGCAATTGCACGTGCCATTGTAAATAACCCCGACATTATTCTTGCCGACGAACCGACAGGTGCGCTTGATACTGAAACCAGTGTTCAGGTTATGAATATTTTAAAGGAAATTGCAAACGACCGTTTGGTTATTATGGTTACCCACAACCCCGAACTTGCAGCAGAATATTCCACCCGAATTATACGTATGCTTGACGGTGTTATTTTGTCCGATTCAAAACCATTAACAAAGGAAGAAATTGACCTTGAAAACGAAAATGAAAAAATCAAGGCAGAAAAGGCAAAGAAACAAAAAATGCCTTCAATGTCACTTTTTACTTCGTTTGGGTTATCACTTAATAACCTTTTTACTAAAAAAGGCAGAACAGCGCTAACATCGTTTGCGGGCAGTATTGGTATTATAGGCATTGCGCTAATTTTTGCGGTTTCGCAAGGCACCACAGCATTCATTGATGCGGTACAGGAAGAAACCCTTTCTTCATACCCGCTTACCCTTGAATCGCAAAACCTTGATATGACCGAGCTTATAAACACCTTTATGGGTGTTGCGGAATCTAAAGGCGAACACAATAACGATGCAGTTTATGAAAAATCTGCAATTTATGAAATGATGAACGCCCTTAATTCGCTTGAAGCCAACGAAAACGACTTAAAAGCATTTAAAGCGTATCTTGAAAAAGCACTTGAAGAAAAGGACGAAAATTCCGCACTTCACGACGCTGTAAACGGTATTCAGTACACCTATGACTTTAATATGCTAATATATACCCAAAACGTTGACGGTGAAATTATTCATTCCGATTCTAACGAGCTTATGACCGAAATTTTGCGCGATTATTTTGGTTTAGATTTTTCGGGCGCAATGTCGGGCGGTATGGCGTCTGCCATGAGTTCTAATACCATGATGGGTGGCGGAATGATGGGCGGCATGATGGGCAACAGTACCATTTGGCAAGAAATGTTAACCGGTCGCGACGGAGAGCTTATCAACCCGCTTATTACAAAGCAATATGACCTAATTCACGGTTCTTGGCCCAACGATTACAACGAGCTTTTGCTTGTCGTTGACGAAAACAACGAAGTTGACGATATGACACTTTATGCACTGGGTCTTAAATCAAAAGCCGAAATTGAAGAAATGACCCAAGCAGTACTTGATAAAGAACAGCTTAAGGTCGAAGGTAAAAAATGGTCTTATAAAGAAATTTGCGAAATGGAATTTAAAACAATTTTAAATTCTTCTTGCTATACTAAAGACGAAAAAAGCGGTCTTTACACCGACCTTCGCGACACCGAAGCAGGTCTTAAATACCTTTATGCGAATGGTATTCCGCTAAAGGTTACAGGCATTATTCGTCCAAAAGAAAATACCTCAACCACATTGCTTTCGGGCTCTATTTGCTACACCAAAAAGCTTACCGATTACGTGGTTGAAAAAGCCAAGGATTCTGCCGCAATTGAGGCACAGCTTAGTGACGACTCTATTGACATTTTTACAGGCCTTCCCTTTAAAGAAAACAGCAAAAATTTAAGTGTGGAAGAAAAAACCGAAGAATTTAAGGAATATCTTTCTAAGCTTAACAACAAGGGCAAGGCAGAAACCTATATTAAAATAATGTCAATTCCCGAAAAAGCAATGGTTGAAAAAACCGTTAACGACGCTTTGAAAGCAACTTCACGTGAAAAAATTGAAGCTACACTTATTCCCGGTATTGTTAAACAAACTGGTATGAGCAAAGACGAAATAACATCATATCTTAAAGATATGAAGGATGAAGAAATCTTCGAAATGTATTCTTCAATTGTGGAAGAACAATTCCGTGCACAGTATGCTAAAGGTATTCAAGCACAGCTTGCTCCCCTGCCGGTTGCACAAAAAGCCGCCGCACTTGATATGGCGGTTAAAAAGTTTACCAAAGAACAGTTTGCAACCTATTATGACGAGGTTTTACAGTTCTCTGACTCAAGCTATGAAACAAACCTTACAAAGCTTGGTTACGTTGAACTTGACGTTCCGTCAACCATTAACATTTACGCAAGTTCTTTTGAAAATAAAGACATTATTGAAGACACTATTTCTGATTACAACAAATCGGTTGATGATTTGCAAAAAATTTCTTATACCGACTATCTCGGTATAATGATGTCTTCTATTACCACCATTATTAACGCTATCACATACGTTTTAATGGCATTTGTGGCTGTATCGCTCATCGTTTCTTCTATTATGATTGGTGTTATTACACTCATCTCTGTTCAGGAACGCACAAAAGAAATTGGTATTTTACGTGCTATTGGTGCTTCAAAACGCAATGTTTCGAGTATGTTTAATGCCGAAACAATAATAATTGGCTTTACGTCGGGTCTTTTGGGTGTGGTTATCACTTACCTATTATGCATACCGATAAATATCATTCTTGAAGCCCTTACGGGACTTTCAAATTTAAAGGCAGTATTACCTATTGAAGCGGCAATAATCTTTGTTACAATAAGCGTTGTTCTTACAATGTTCTCGGGCATTATTCCATCCCGAAGCGCCGCTAAAAAAGACCCCGTAATTGCACTTAGAACCGAATAAAACATTAAAAACGGATGAACTTTTTAGTTCATCCGTTTTTTGTTTGAGTGGTTAATTAAATTATAGTTTATCCGGTTAACATACAAATTAATTTGTACATTAATTACGCATTACGCGTAAGCGATAATCCCTAATTTAATATTTTTTAAAATTGGGTCTTCTATTTTGTGTTAATATTTGGTATAATATATTTAATTATATATATTGGAGTATTATATGAACATAAATATTGATGGTCTTAACATAAAATACACCGATGAAGGCAGCGGTCAACCAGTGCTTTTACTTCACGGTTGGAATTCATCATACACGGTGTACAGCGGCATTATTAATCTTTTAAAAAGCCGCTACCGTGTTGTTGCGTTAAACTTCCCCGGCTGTGACGGGTCTGACACTATGGAAAGCCCCTGGACGCTTAACGATTATTGCGATTTTGTCCTTAAATTTATGGCGGCATTAAACATTGAAAACCCCATAATGTTCGGTCATTCACACGGTGGTCGCGTTACGCTTAAAATGGCGGCCGAGGGTATGGTAAACCCGCCTAAAATTGTACTTTTAGATTCGGCAGGGCTTATACCTAAAAAAAGCTTTAAGCAAAAATTCAGAGCAAAAAGTTTTAAGGTTATTAAATGGTTTTTAACCTTACCGATAATTAAAAACTTTAGCGAAGGTCTTTTAAATAAAGCACGCGCTTACTACGGTTCGGCTGATTATAATGCCGCACCCGAAGTGCTTCGCAAAACTTTAGTAAGTCTTGTAAACACCGATTTGCGAGATATTATTGGTAACATTACCGCCCCAACACTTCTTATTTGGGGCGAAAATGACACCGCAACCCCTTTGTCTGATGCAAAAATTATTGAATCTAAAATTAAAGACTGTGGCTTGTGTGTCATTAAAGGTACGGGGCATTACTCTTTTTGTGAGCGTCCCTTTGAAGCGCAGGCAATTATCAACAGTTTTTTAAGTTAAGAGGTTTTTTATGAATGTTTTCTTTATTTTAACACTTGTGCTTTTGGCATTATCGGGACTGTGTTCGGTTGTACGTCAATACCAAATGCTTCAACAAAATTCATACTATTTATCTCGCTATTTAAAATGGGTATTCCCCTTTTACCGCACAAGATTAATTTTTGATATACTCTTTGCGCTTGGCGCATCTGCTTTGCTTTTCTTTAAGCTTTACATTCCGGCATTTGTACTTGCGGTTTTAATTTTCGGATTTCGCTTTAATACCGCAATTAAAACACAAAAGAAATCGGTAAAAGCACTTGCCCTAACAGCCCGTGTAAAGCGCTTGTTTGTTACCGCGTTTTTACTGTTGGCAGCACTTGTGGTTTTGGGTGTGTTTGTTTCCTACAGTTTCTTTGCATCAATTTTTATTTCAATGCTTTCCCCTTTACTTGCAATTCTTTGCAGAATTTTAAATTCGCCCATTGAAGCGCTTGTAAATGCTTGGTATATAAACGATGCAAAACGCATTATTAAATCACATAAAGATTTAATAGTTATAGGTGTTACAGGCAGTTATGGTAAAACCACCACAAAGTTTATTTTAACCCGCATTTTAAGCGAAAAATTTAACGTTATGTGCACGCCACACAGTTTTAATACCCCAATGGGTGTTGTGCGTACCATTCGCACAATGTTAAAGCCACAAACCCAAATTTTTGTTTGTGAAATGGGCGCTAAAGAGGTTGGCAACATTAACGAAGTTTGCGTTATTGCAAAGCCACACCATGGTATTATAACTTCGGTTGGTCCACAGCATCTTGAAACCTTTAAATCTATTGAAAACGTTTATAAAACCAAATTTGAATTGGAAGAACACGTCAAAAAAGCGGGTGGTATGCTTTTCGCCAATGGCGACAGTAATGAAATCGCCCGTCAGCTTGATAGAGACTGCAAAATCTATGGTACAAGCAAAGATTTTGAATATTACGCAGATAAAATTAGTTACGGTAAATTTGGTTCAAACTTTACGGTGCATATTAAAGATATCTCCATTGACCTTACAACCAAACTTTTAGGTCTTCACAGTATTATTGATATTATCGGTGCAGTGGCCTTGGCTTATGAGCTTGGCGTTACGCCCGACGATATTAAATACGCTGTGGCTTCTCTAAAACCCGCCGAACACCGCCTTGAAATGAAACCCTTTAACAAGGGCTCACTTTTAATTGACGATGCTTATAACTCCAACCCCGAAGGTTGTTTAGAAGCGGTAAGGGTGCTTGGCTCGTTTGACGGTATGAAAAAGGTTGTTGTTACCCCAGGTCTTATTGAGCTTGGCGAAAAAGAATATGAATGCAACTTTAATTTAGGACTAGAAGCGGCTAAAAATGCCGATATTATAATTTTGGTTGGTATTAACCGTTCCAAACCTATGGCGGACGCGGTAAAAACCACAAACTTTAACCAAGAAAACCTTTATATTGCCGCTTCATTTAAAGAGGCGATGGAAATATATAACCGCTTTGCCGACGGTAACACCGTTGTGCTTTTTGAAAACGATTTACCCGATAACTATTTGAATTAAGGTGATTAAAATGAAAACAAATGTTGCAGTTTTTTACGGTTGCCGCACTGTTGAACACGAGGTTTCAATTATTTCGGCTGTTCAAGCAATGCGCGCAATTAATCGTGATAAATATGACGTTACCCCCGTTTACGTTACAAAAAACGGTGAAATGTATACCGGCAATTCCCTTTTCACTATTGAAGAGTACCGCAATTTGCCCGAACTTTTAAAGAAAAGCAAAAAGGTATATTTTGTACGTGAGGGCGAAAACGTTGTAATGCGTGATATCGAAAAGAAAGCATTTAAAAAGGACCTTCCAACCGTTATTGACGTTGCTCTCCCCGTTGTTCACGGTACCAACTGTGAAGACGGTACAATTCAGGGCTTTTTCGAATACTTAAATCTTCCCTACGTTGGTTGCGACATTATTTCATCAGCAGTAGGTATGGACAAAGCAGTGTTTAAAGACGTACTTAAAAACGCAGGTCTTCCCACCTTGGACTGCATTACCTTCCGCGCACGTGAATACGTTGCCGAAAAGAAGGCAATTTGCGAAAAAATTGCAAAAGAAGTTGGTTTTCCGCTTATTGTTAAGCCCGTAAACTTGGGCTCAAGTGTTGGCATTACAAAGGTTAATAGTGATAACGAACTTGATTCTGCCATCATGCTTGCCATTTCCTTTGCTGACAAGGTTTTGGTTGAAAAGGCAATTACTTCCCTTCGTGAAATAAACTGTTCGGTTTTGGGCAACGCTGACGAATGTGAAGCCAGTGTTTGTGAAGAACCCTTTATGAATGATGAAATTTTATCTTATGAAGATAAATATATGGGCAATTCTAAAAATGGCGGCGCAAGTAAGGGTATGGCGTCACTCGGTCGTAAAATCCCTGCCGATTTAAGCGAAAAAAAATCGACTGAAATTCGCGATTTGGCTTGTAAAATATTCAAAGCAATTGGTGCAAACGGTGTAGTTCGTATCGACTTTATGATTGACACTTCAACCGATACCGTTTACGCAAATGAAATTAACACTATTCCCGGCTCGCTTGCATTTTATTTGTGGGAAGCCACAGGTGTTAAATACCCCGAACTTATTGACCGCATGATTGAACTTGCTTTCCGCCGTCAACGCGGTCGCGAAAATATAACCTATACAATTGATACCAACATTTTATCGGGCGTATCATTTGGTACAAAGGGCGCCAAAGGGGCAAAAATGTAATGACAAATCTTCTTACACGTTTGTTTGTTAAAAACCCCGATGACGTAAAAAATAACACCACACGTGAGCAATATGGGTCACTTAGCGGTGTTGTGGGTATTATTTGTAATTTAATACTATGCGGCTTTAAAATTACCATTGGGCTTATTACCCACAGTATTTCAATTGTTGCCGACGGGTTTAACAATTTATCAGATATGGGATCTTCGGTAGTCACAATTCTTGGCTTTAAGCTTGCCAACAAACCCGCCGATAAAGACCACCCATTCGGTCATGGCAGAATTGAATATATGTCGGCATTTATTGTGGCAATTCTTATAATGCTTGTTGGGTTTGAACTTGCAAAAACTTCAATTTCGGCATTTGTTGAAAACACACCCATGCCCCAATATTCCATTATTTCAATTATCATTTTGGCGGTTTCGGTTATGTTTAAGCTTTGGCTTTATCTTTTTAACCGTAAAATTGGCAAAAAAATTGAATCTGAAACACTTCTTGCCACCGCGCAGGATTCTCTTAATGACACAGTTACCACCTTGGTAATTTTATTGTCGGTCGGCATTAGCGAAATTGTTACTATTCCCTTTAATCTTGACGCAGTAATGGGTATTGCGGTTGCTGTATTTATTCTTTTAGCAGGTATTAACGCCGCAAAAGAAACCCTTAACCGCATTTTAGGCGAACCACCCACAAAAGAACTTAT
The DNA here is from genome assembly GCA_045578165.1 of Acutalibacteraceae bacterium. Classification (GTDB taxonomy): domain Bacteria; phylum Bacillota; class Clostridia; order Oscillospirales; family Acutalibacteraceae; genus UBA737. Next base: position 7,784 of record JAZNJR010000044.1, on the reverse strand, counting down.
AACCGATATTGAGACCACCATTTTATCGTACGAAGAATTTGTTGGTATACACGACCTTATGGTACATAACTACGGACCGGGAAGATTATTCGCATCAGTTCACGTTGAAGTGCCGCAAGACATTGACATTGTTCACTGTCACGAACAAATTGACCTTTGTGAAAAGACAATTTACGAAAATTTAGGCGTTTCTCTTGTTATTCATATGGACCCAATGGACGTAAACAACGAACAGGTTATGTTTGTTCGCAACCAATTAAGCGACGGTATTAAGGTAATTGACGAAAACCTTACCATTCACGATTTTCGTATGACACCTATGGCTGATACCCAAACAAATCTTGTGTTTGACGTTGTAATACCGCAAGAATTAAAACTAAGTGAAAAAGAGCTTTTTGAAAAAATTTCACAAATTGCAAAGCTTATAAACCCAACCTTTTGTTGTGTTATAACCTTTGACCGCGATTTTACCGGTCGTTAAAAATAAAACATAAAAAAACACCACTCTTTCGAGTGGTGTTAATTTTTTTATTAATTATTCAGCAGTTTCTTCTTTAACTTCTTCAACAGGAGCTTCCTCAACAACTGCAGCTTCTTCTGCTACTTCTTCAGCGGGAGCAGCAACTTCTTCTTCGGGCAATAATGCGCGAATTGAAAGACTGATGCGCTTCTTTTCAAGGTCAATAGCAGTAATTTTAGCTTCAACTTCCTGACCGATGGTTAATTCATCAGCGGGTTTGTTAATGCGCTTATTAGCAATTTGAGAAATATGAATAAGACCATCAATACCGGGAATGATACGAGCAAATGCACCGTATGTAGTCATGCTAACGATGGTAACCTTAACAACGTCATCAACGTTGTAGTTGGTTTGGAAAATAGCCCAGGGGTTATCTTCTGCCTTCTTATAGCCAAGAGAAATTTTCTTCTTGTCAGCATCAAGGTCTTTAACGTATACGTCAATAGTATCGCCAACTGAAACAACTTCAGCAGGATTCTTAATACGTGCCCAAGAAAGTTCAGAAATGTGAACCATACCGTCTACACCGCCGATGTCAACAAATGCACCATAGCTGGTGAGTGATTTAACGGTACCTGTGAAACGGTCGCCAACAGCGATGTTAGCCCATACCTTTTCTTCAGCAGCTTTCTTTTCTTCACGAAGTACGCTGCGAATTGAACCAACAGCTCTGCGACCGCGGCCAATTTCGATGATGCGGAAAGAAACTTCCTTGCCTTTTAAATCTTCAAGAGAATCATTTCTTGAAGCGGTTGCCTGGGAAGCAGGAATAAATACTTTAACGTTGTTTGCGTAAGCAACGACGCCGCCTTTGATAACCTCGCGAACATTACCCTTAATGATTTCGCCGGACTCTTTAGCAGCAACTATATTGTCCCAACCGGCAATAGCATCATAACGACGCTTTGAAAGCATTGCGGTTCCTTCCATGTCACTAATCTTCATAATGATAAGATTAAGTTCATCATTAACCTTAACTTCATCAACAAGGTTAACGTTGGGGTCAGAAGAATATTCGCTTGCGGTGATATAACCTGTAACTCCTCTGCCAATGTCTACTGTAATTTCAGAGGAATTAACAGCGATAACAACACCAGTAACTTTCTGATCGCTTGTTAAGCTGTTGAGTGAAGCTTCGAATGCTTCCTCGTCTGTCATTTCTTCGAAGCTTTTGGGAGCAGCTTGAACTTCCTCTTCAACCTGCTCAACCGGTTGTAAATTTTCTGTCATGGTTTTTAAAACCTCCTTTATAATACCTGCAGGTGTGGAAGCACCCGCAACAACAGCAATATTTTCACAATTAGAAAAATTGCCGATATTAAGCTCATCAGCAGTTTCGACCCAATATGTTTTAGAGCAATTAGACCGACAAACGTCAAAAAGCTTTGCCGTGTTTGAACTTCCTTTACCGCCGATAACAACAACCCCGTCGCTATCTTTCGAAAGTTCAAATGCCTCTTGCTGCCTCATTGCAGTTGCATTACATATTGTATCAAAAATTTCTGCATTTGTACACACTTTTTTTAAATTTTTTTCAATTTTTTCCCAAACTTTTTTGTTAAAAGTCGTTTGTGAAACCAAAATTACATTTTTTTTGGCAAAATTGGCGTTTTTTTCAAGCAAAGAGCAAAGTTCTTGTTCATCGCCAACGACAAAAGTTTCGCCCACGCTGTGACCGACAATGCCCTTTACCTCTTGATGATTTATATCGCCTGCAACAATTACAATGTAACCGTTTTGGCTTTTTTCATTAACAATTTTGTGTATTTTTGAAACAAAGGTACAGGTTGCATCAACGTAGCGAATATTGTTATTGACACAATAATCAATTACCGACTGTTCAACCCCGTGTGAACGAATTACCAAAACTTCATCTTCATTTGTTTCATCGGGCGAAGAAACAATTCTTACACCCTCTTGTGATAACTGGGAAACTAATTGAGGGTTATGAATAATAGGGCCCAAGGTGCAAACCTTTTCGCCTTTTTCAAGCAATTCATAAACCGTGTTTACAGCACGGTTAACACCAAAACAAAACCCTGCGGTTTTTGCAAGTGTAATGTTCATATCTTAAATTCTTTCCTTAACTAATTTTAAAATAAGCGCTAAAGATTCGTGCGGTTCAAGACCAGTTGTATCGGCAAGTACTGCGTCATGTGCCTGCTTTAATGGAGCGATTTCGCGATGTGTATCATTAAAATCACGCTGAACCATATCATCGTATACCTCTTTAAAAGTAACCGTCATACCTTTAGCGATAAGTTCATCATAACGTCGACGTGCGCGTTCCTCTGCCGAAGCGGTAAGGAAAATTTTTACCGTAGCATTAGGCAAAACAACCGTACCAATATCACGACCATCCATTAAAACGTCATTCTCACGCGCCAATTTACGTTGCATTTCAAGTAAAAATGCCCTAACCTCACTTTTGGCAGACACAGCAGAAGCCATCATTGAAGCGGTTGGAGTGCGAATTTCCTCGCTAACGTCTTGACCATCCAAAAATACACGTTGTTCGCCATTTACAAAGCGAATATCAACAACCGTATCAGCCAAAACTGATGAAATGTCACAATTAAGTTCGGTGTCGGCACCCATTTTAGAAAATTTAAGACCGACTGTACGATAGAGCGCACCTGTATCAACATAAATAAAGCCAAGTTCTTTTGCGGCTTTGCGTGCAAGAGTGCTTTTGCCTGCGCCTGCAGGACCGTCAATAGCAACAGAAATCAATTATAACATCTCCTCTCAAACATTTTGACCGGCAAGATAACCGGTTGAAAACGCAATTTGTAAATTAAAACCACCCGTAAAGGCGTCAACGTCAATAACTTCACCCGCAAAGAAAAGCCCCGAAATTAGTTTTGATTCCATTGTGGTGGGATTGATTTCTTTAACAGATACACCGCCGCGAGTAATTATGGCTTCTTCTACAGGACGAAGTCCAGTAACTTTAAGCGGGAATTTTTTTATAACCTCGCAAAGACGCAAACGTTCTTCACGACTTATTTGATTAACCTTTTTATCACTTTCAATGCCCGAAAGCTTAACCACAACGGGTATAAGACTTTTAGGCAGTAATGCATCAAGCGAATTGGAAAAATCTTTATTCTGCATTTCACCAAAATCCCTTAAAATACGGTTATCAAGCATATCGACACTTAAAGCGGGTTTTAAATCAATTAAAACCATATAATCTTTACCCGCTTTAACATAGGCAGACGCCGACAAAACAAGCGGACCCGATATACCAAAATGGGTAAAAAGCATTTCCCCCATTTCAGAAAAAACCGGCTTTTTCTTACCTTTTTCAAAAAGGGACAAGGTAACGTTTTTAAGGGTTAAGCCCGAAAGACGTGTGCAAAAACCATCGTGACAGTTCATAGGAACAAGTGAACCGGATATATCAGTAACAGTATGCCCCAAAGTTTTAGCAAAACGGTAACCGTCACCGGTTGAGCCCGTTACAGAATATGACACGCCACCTGTGGCAATTACCACGCTGTCAGCCGCTAAAACCTCGCCATCGGACAGCTTAACACCCGTTACAGCACCATTTTGGGTTAATACCGTTTCGGCTTCACCGATTTTAATTTTAACACCGTTTTTCTTTGCGGTATTTACCAAAGCGTCTACAATGTCAACTGCCTTGTCAGAACACGGAAAAACACGGTTTCCCCTTTCGGTTTTAAGGGGCACACCAACGCTTTCAAAAAACGTCATTGTGTCCTGTGGGAGAAAGGACGAAAAGGCCGAATATAAAAAACGAGGGTTTCGCGGTGTGTTGGCAATTAAAGTATCAATGTCACAATTATTAGTAACGTTACACCTGCCCTTGCCCGTTATCATAACCTTACGCGCGGGGCGGGAATTTTTTTCAACCACCGTTATTAAAGCGCTACCCTCTTTATACTTATAAGCCGCACTTATAGCCGCTTTAAGACCTGCAGCACCGCCACCGATTATAACAACATTTTTCAAGCCCTTTCACCTCGCAATCATACCTTTTTATTTTACAATAAAAAAGAGAAAATGTAAAGGTTAAAAAGCCCGTAAAATGTGTAAAAAATTAGCAAAACCGCAGACTTTTAAATCTACGGTTTTTGATTTTAAATAATTCTTACACGAATAATGCCGTCAATTGCGTTGATTTCTTTTTCAAGGGTATCAACGTCGGCATCGCCGATGTCAAGCATTGTATATGCATAATCGCCGCGTGACTTGTTAAGAAGGTTTTCAATGTTAATACCGTCGTCAGAAACAAGTGCGGTAATTTTTGTGAGCATGTTGGGTATATTCTTATGAATTACGCAAACACGGTGTGCACCACTTCTGGGCATTGTGACTTCGGGAAGATTCACAGAATTTACAACGTTACCGTTTTCGATATAATCAATAAGTTCTTTAGCAGCCATTGAAGCGCAGTTGTCTTCAGATTCTGGGGTAGATGCACCCAAGTGAGGAATTGCAATAACACCGTCAACGTCTAAAACTTCATCTGTTGGGAAGTCGGTTACGTATGAAGCTACCTTGCCCGATTCAAGCGCGGCAATAAGGGCAGCGTCATTAACCAAAGCTGCACGTGAGAAGTTAAGAATTCTAACACCGTCTTTCATTCTTGCGATGGTGTCGGCATTAATCATATTCTTTGTACCGTCAACAAGCGGCACATGAATTGTGATATAGTCGCAGTTTGCGTAAATTTCGTTAATATCGTTAATATAAATTGCGTTGTGGTTTAGGTTCCAAGCCGATTTAACCGACAAATATGGGTCATAACCGTAAACAGTCATACCAAGGTGGTTAGCAGCATTTGCAACCATAACGCCGATAGCGCCAAGGCCAATTACACCAAGCTTTTTGCCCTTGATTTCAGGGCCGCCGAAAGCGCCTTTGCCTTTTTCAACCATTTTGCCAACTTCGGCACCATTGCCCTTTAAGGTTTTAGCCCATTCAATACCCGAAATAACACGACGAGATGATAAGAAAAGACCTGCTAAAACAAGTTCCTTAACAGCGTTTGCGTTAGCACCGGGGGTGTTGAAAACAACAATACCCTGTTCAGAGCAGCGGTCAATCGGAATATTGTTTGTACCTGCACCTGCGCGCGCAATTGCCTTTAGGGTTGCAGGAAATTCGGTGTCGTGAAGTGCGGCAGAGCGAACAATCGCACCGTCTGCATTTTCAACTTCGTCGCCAATGGTATATTTTTCGTCAAAAACCTCTAAACCCGATTTAGAAATTTTATTGTAGGTTTTAATTTTATACATTATGCGTTTTCCTCCTCAAATTTCTTCATAAATTCAACAAGTTTTTCTACGCCTTCAATGGGCATTGCATTGTATATAGATGCACGCATACCACCAACACTGCGATGACCCTTAAGGTTAACAAAACCGGCTTTTTTGCTTTCTGCAACAAATTTGGCGTCAAGCTCGTCGTTACCTGTAATGAAAGGAACATTCATAAGTGAACGGTCTTCGGGAACAACGGTGCCCTTAAACATTTTAGAATTATCAAGGAAATCATAAAGAATTTTTGCTTTCTTAACGTTTAGTTCCTTCATTTTTTCTAAGCCGCCCATTTTCTTGATCCACTTGAAAGTAAGACCTGCAACATAAATTGCATAGCAAGGGGGTGTGTTAAACATTGAACCGTTTTCAGAATGGGTATCATACTTAAGCATGGTGGGGGTAATGTCCATAGCGTTGCCGATAAGGTCTTTACGAATAATTACAATCGTAACACCTGCGGGAGCAACGTTTTTCTGTGCACCTGCATAAAGTACGCCAAACTTTGTAACGTCGATAGGTTCGGACAAAATGCAGCTTGAAATATCAGCCACAAGCGGAACGTTACCCGTTTCGGGAATGTAGTTATACTTTGTACCGTAAATAGTGTTGTTAAAGCAGATGTGAACGTAGTCGGCATCCTTATCAAAATCTTCAGCAGCAACTTTAGGAATGTAGCTGAAGGTCTTGTCTTTAGAAGAAGCAACTATACGTGCTTCGCCATAGCGAGCGGCTTCTTGGTATGCCTTGTTAGCCCACTGACCCGTAACAATGAAGTCTGCCTTCTTATTTTTATTCATAAGGTTTAAGGGAAGCATTGCAAACTGGGTAGAAGCACCGCCCTGTAAGAAAAGAACAGCATAATCGTCAGGAATGTTCATAATTTCGCGAAGATTTGCTTCTGCTTCGTCAAAAATTGCTTGATATTCTTTTGAACGGTGGGACATTTCCATAACCGATTGACCGCTTGTGCCATATTCTAACATTTCGTCTGCTGCAGTTCTTAAAACCTCTTCGGGTAACATAGAAGGACCTGCGCTGAAATTGTAAACTCTTGCCATAATAATGACCTCCAAATAAATAATGTACGCTATACATTATATTCACTGAAAATATTAATGTCAATAGGTTTGTTAAAAGCTTGTCAATCTTTTTTTGCTTTTTTCGTTTTTTGACAAAAAGTTTGTTAAAAAAATATCAATACCGCATAAATAAAGCCCTGACAGCAGTCGCTATCAGGGCTGAAAATTGAATTTACATGTCAAAAAGTTCGGTTGAAAGGTAGCGAGAGCCACCGTCGGGCAAAATTACAACAATATTTTTGTTGTTAAATTCCTCCCTTTTAGCAACCTTTGTTGCCGCACAAAAAGCCGCGCCTGAAGAAATACCAACCGAAAGCCCTTCGTTTATTGACAACTCTTTCGCAAAGCTTATTGCGTCATCGTCTGATACGGTAATAATTTCATCACAAACCGAAGCGTCGTAATTTTCGGGTATAAATCCCGCACCAATTCCTTGAATTTTATGTGCCCCCGTCTTCCCTGTTGTTATAAATGGAGAGGAAAGCGGTTCAACACCTATAATTTTAATATCTTTGTTTTTTTCTTTTAAATACCGACCAATGCCGGTAATTGTACCGCCCGAACCAATACCGCAAACAACAACGTCTACCCGACCGTTTAAATCGTTATAAATTTCGGGCGCGGTAGTATTATAATGCGCTTCGGGGTTTGCAGGATTATAAAACTGCCCTGCAATAATACTGTTTTCTATTTCCTTATTTAATTCTTCAGCTTTTTCAATAGAGGCGCTCATTCCCCTCTTACCATCAGTTAAAACAACCTTTGCGCCGTATGAGGCGATAAGCTTTCTACGTTCAATTGACATAGTTTCAGGCATAACAATAACCGCATTATAACCCTTTGCCGCGCATATTGCCGCAATACCAATACCGGTATTGCCCGAGGTTGGCT
>JAZNJR010000043.1:0-7641 GCA_045578165.1 Acutalibacteraceae bacterium | reverse complement strand
ATTTAAGACTGTAACACTTGTACTTGAAAATTCAATTGCAATTCGTTACGGTTTCGAAATTCCTGCAGACGTATCAATTGACCGCGTAACCTTTAAGGTTAACGCATTAGGTGAAGAAACAATCTACACCGCTGAAGATTTCACATTGGCTGAAGGTTATACAAACCGTTATAACGTATTATTCAATAAGCTTAACCCCGGTCAAATGAAGAGCGAAGTACTTTGTACTGTTCTTATTGACGGTGTAGCAGCATCTAACACATACTGCTACAGCATTGAATCTTATGCTTACGGCAAACTTGAAGACAGCAGCAACCGCGCAAACTTGCTTATCGCAATGCTCCGCTTCGGTGCTTCTGCTAAAGCTTTCAATGGCTAATATCTTTTTAAAAAAACACCCTTCCACTCGGAAGGGTGTTTTTTTATGTGGAAATTTTTATATTTTGTATATATTTAACGTTGTAATTTTTATGTACATATTGTGCAATTTTTCACACATATATAAATTTTTTTCACATTGAAAAAAATATATATGTGTGTTACAATTTAACAAAATAGATTAAATTTATGATATGAATATTGTTTATTTTGGTTGGTTTGTCTATTTTAAACTCATTTAGCACAAAAATTCATGAATTAGTGTTATTAGCAATGTAATAATTCCAATAATATTGGTATTGATATATTTTCGGTTGACGGAAATATTTTTTTATAAATACAATGTAAGTCCCGGCGAAGATACCGTAATGGCTTATAAAAATGGAGGTTTTAAAAAATGAAATCTAAAAAAGTGGTTGCTTTGGCCTCGGCATTTTTGATTTTATGCTTGGCTGCTGTAATGGTGGGCGATAAGTTTTTCTTCAATTATGCGGGAAATCTTAAGGATTCAAAAATGGACAAATTGTTTGCAGGTCCATCGTCTGATGGGTATCAATTAGTTTGGTATGATGAATTTGAAGGCACTTCGCTTGATAGTACAAAATGGCGTACCGACCAAACAAGAATGTCTAATACCGACGAGCTTTTCCAAACCTATGCTTCTTACGTGCAGACGGTTAGTGAGGGCAATTTGCAAATGAATGCAATTGTAAATCCATGGTATGATCCGGAATCGGAAAAATCGTTTGAACAACACGAATTTTTAACCACCGGCTCTATCACTACTGAAAACAGAATGAGTTACCGTTACGGTTATCTTGAAATTCGCGCAAAAATCCCCTTTAAAAAGGGTTGTTGGCCAGGATTTTGGATTAGAAGTCACAATGCTACCGAAAAGCAGGTAAATTCCAATTTTGAAATTGAACTTGACGTGTTTGAAGTTTTTGGCTCAACCGATACCCTGGCATCTAATTTGCACCAACAAGGTTATAATGGAAAAAGTTATCAAACAAATGCCTCAAAAATAAATGCTGCTGAAAGACACAAGTTTGCTAATCCTGAAGATTTAAGCAATGAATATCATCTTTACGGTTTTGAATGGACACCCGATAAAATGGCTGTTTACATTGATGGTGAATTAAACTGTGAATGGGATTTAAACGAATACGCACTTGCAAGTTACGGCCTTGCGCCTGATAAGAGTGGTTTTGATACCACTATGAACGTACTTTTCAACAACCATCTTTTTACTGCTTCATCGGATTACAAAACATCAGATGATAACATTATCGAAAATTATAGAGATAATCTCCCTTCGGAGTACAACATTGATTACGTTCGTCTTTATCAGAAAAATGACGGTTTATCAAAACTTATTACAGGTAGATAATTACTTGGTGTAGATATTTTGTTTTTTAAATTTCACAAAACAGAAAGGTGAAAATGAAATGATTAAAAATTTCACAAAAAAATCGTTTGCGTTTGTTATTGCAATTTCGGTAATTTTATCGTCATTAATGACAGGTATTACCATGGTTGCAAGTGCAGCCACCGTAAAAACAGGTGAAGTAAACGGAAAATCGTATATTTTAGGCGATCAATTATATTATAGTAATTTCGACAGCGAAAACGTTGGCAGTATGCCTGCCGGTTGGGAACTTAATAGCTCAAGCTTTGGTTATAACGGCGGCGGTACCGGCTCGGCATCGGTAACAGAATATGGCAATTATGGCAACGTTCTTACCCTTGTTGGCACAGGCAACGGTATTGATACTTGGATGTCTATGCCCGAAATAAAAACCAGAGACTATGTTTATGAAGCAACCATAATTGTAGGCGAGGGTACAACTGCGGGCGCTTCATTTGGTATTGCTAACGGTATGTACGGTGGTATTAGTAAAGCGTCGGGCGCAACATATACCGTTGTTTACGTTAGAAGTTATGCCAATGATACTGCAAGCCATTACCGCAGTAAAGGTAGCCCCGGTGTTACAAAGGAAAACTTTACAACACCAATTGCAACAGCTGCCGGCACTACAGTTAAATTTAAGTTTGTAAGTATGGATGGCAGAAACCATCTTTACATTAACAACAATTACATTGGCTCCTTTGCTCAAGGCGAAATAGAAAGTCAGAGCGACTGGGCAGGTTTGTTCTTTTATAGAGGTACTTTCCACGTTACCGAAGTTAACGTTACCGAAATAATTGATACTAAACTTGTGCTTGATAATGCAAAAATTGAAGTTGATAGCGACGTTGATATCAACGTTGACCTTAGCTTTAATAAAGCAAATAAAGTATATCAAGAAAACATTTTAGGCAATTACGCTTACAGCGAAAACGCACCCATTAAGTTTGGCGTGCTTTCAGCCGCTTCAAATGGTTCGACACCTTTAGAATTAACCGCTGAGACACAGGGCGTTACTAACTATGTATTTAAAACAAATACATACGATGCAGATAAACTTTACTTTAATTATAAGGTAGAATCTTTATCAGGCAAAAGTCTTGATAAATATTACACTTTCCGTCCTTACGTGCTTATAGACAGTACATATTTTTACAGTGATCCACAAAGTTTTTGCCCTGCAAGTATGGCGAATAATATGTATTCTTCAGGTAGTGATGAAATGAAATCTAAACTTAACAGTGCGTTTGCAGGTTCATCTGTGTTCAAGGGCGAAAATGCAAAAAGCATTACGTTCGCGCTTTTTGCTGACTTTCATTATAAAGAACTAATGTATCCGCAAAAGGTTTCGGATTTAGTTGCTATATTAAAACGAGCAGAAGACAACTCGGCTGACTTTGTTTTAAGCGCAGGTGACTTCTGTAATGACTTTGCAGGTTCTCCCGAACTTATAAATACATATCTTAACTATAAAAAAGCCGATGGTACAATAATGCCGGCTTATGATATTTATGGTAATCACGAACTTGAAACAGTCGGTAATACAATGGAAAACGTTACTGCATCTCTTACAAATGATAGTAACGTTGTATGGGGTACCGCAGATGGTAGTTTCGACAGCAGTATAGGTTATTATTACTTTGAATCAAACGGTTTTAGAATAGTTTGTACTGACACTAACTATTCTTATGACGCCACAAATGGTGTGTGGGAACATAATGAGCCCGCCTCTTACGGTAATCCAAGCGGCAACATCAATAATAACAGTTTAGGCCCAACACAACTTCAGTGGCTTGAAGACGTTCTCACCGATGCTGCCAATAAAGATATTCCTTGTATTGTGGTTAGTCACCATGGTTTTTCGGGCATATTTTCAACCTCTTGCTATGATGCAAACGCTATCAGAGAAATTTATGCACGTGTAAATGCAATTAATGCAGGTACCGTTTTGGTATCAATTAACGGTCACCACCACACAAATAATCAAGGTTATGTTGACGGTGTGTTCTATCTTGACGTTAATACATCCAGAAATGGTTATTATGACGGTGGTCAAAGCAGTACCGCATATCATTATGCAAGTGACCAAACCTATACTTGTGAAGAATATGATGAAGAGGGTAACTTTGTAACTTCTTATGAAAAGAAATTGAACTCTCTTTGGATGAGCCACTTTACTTGGTGGTTTGCTGAACCGCTTTCCTCAATTGTTACAATTAACGAATGCGGCACCGTAACCATTGACGGTATGGAAACTACTTGGCTTTATGATTTAGAACCCCCCACAGACGACCCAAGTGTTGTACCGGAAATTACTTCAGGTGTTTTCTGGGATTGTGACAGTTTAGGTCACGTTTGGGGCGATGAATGGGAATATAATGATGAATATCATTGGAAAGCTTGTACCAATCCTGCTTGTTCAATTAAAAAAGTTTCATTAAATAATTCTTATTCTAAACACACTTTTGAAGAGGTTGAAAGTGAAGAATTTTTAGTAAAGGGAACAGAAGCGCTTTATTATAAGTCCTGTAAATGCGGTGCGGTTAGTAAAGAAACCTTCGGCGAAGGCGAATTGCCGATAGCCGCAAAGGTATGGGATGGAAGCATTGCCGATAGTTTTGCCGGCGGTAGCGGTACTTCTGATGATCCTTATCTTATCGAAAATGCGTCGCAGTTAGCTCACATGCTTTTCTTTGGCATTGCTAACACAGGTAAGTATTATGAATTAATTGATAACATTTATCTTAACGACATAACAGATCCCAATTGGGCGTCAAATTCGCCAAGAAGCTGGTATGACGATACTGCGGTAAGCGCCGGCTATTTTGACGGTAATCTTAACGGTAATGGTTATACAATTAACGGTTTGTATTACAACGGCGCGAAATATGCGGCATTGTTCCCACGTGTAAATAACGTAAGTATTAGTAATTTACGCATTAGCAACGCTAATATTACATCTTCAAACAATGCAGTTTCAGCGTTGGTTGCATTCACTGTTACATCAACTAATGTTTCATTCAAAAAATGTATAGTTGATGAAACCGTAAATCTCTCCATAACAACCAACCATGGTATTGGTGGATTTGTTGGTCGCGGTAATGCGGTTATAACAATTGACGATTCTGCTGTTATGGCAAAAATTACGGCCGATTCTTATAAAGGCGCGTTCTTTGGTAACTGTTGGGGCGGTTCACGTAAGATAAGCAATAGCTTTTCTGCTACCGATGCGCCCATGACGGGACATACGACAAACACTATCACTGCAATTGATTGCTACAATGTTGGCACTGAAGTTCAAACTAAATATACGGTTAACAAGGTTGCCAGTGCAGATTTAATGAAGGGCGCTGCTGCTCAAACTAATATGCCCAACCTTAATTGGAAAGGCGTTTGGCAGACCACCGAAAACAGTTACCCGGTTTTCCGTAAAATAAACGGTGTCAAGGGTCAAGTTTGGTCAACCGGTATTGCAGAAGACTTTGCCGGCGGTAGTGGTACTTCTTCCGATCCTTATTTGATTGAAACTGCTGAACAGTTGGCAAAAATGCTCTTCTTTGGTATTGAAAATACCGGTAAATATTATAAGTTAACTGCTGATATTTATCTTAATGACGTTTCAAATCCCGACTGGGCTTCTAACTCGCCTAACAGTTGGTATGACCGCGCAGCTATAAATAATACCGCTTTTGTTGGTACACTTAACGGTAACGGTCATACAATTCACGGTTTGTATTACAATGGTGCGGGTATCACAGGTCTTTTCCCGCAAGCAAGCAATACAAACGTTTCTAACTTGCGTATTAGTAATTCGGAAATCACATCTTCAAGCAGTGCTGCTGCTGTGGTAAGCTTTGGTCAAAATACCATTACTGTTAAGAGATGTATTGTAGACGAAACAGTAAAAATTACAACTACAGGTACTAAAACCGGTGCTTCGGCTTATGTTTCGTATGGTTATCCTAAGATTTATATTTATGATTCTGCTGTAACAGCGACCGTATCGGGTCCGGATTATTCGGGTTCGTTTATTGGTAACGTTTGGGGTAATACTGCTAAAGATCGTGTAATTAAAAACGGTTTTGCTTCTATTGATATGCCTTTGCTTGGTCACCCAACACAGGGCTTTGTTGTTGAAAATGTTTATAATATCGGTACCGAGACACAAGAAATTACCGGTACAGTTAACAAACTTGACAGTGCCGAACTTATGAAAGGCAAAGAAGCTAAAACTAATATGCCATTGCTTTCATGGGATGCTATTTGGCATACAACCCAAGGTTATCCGTCTCCCTTCCCGTGCGAACACGTTTATGATAACGATAATGATGGCGAATGTAATATTTGCGGTTACTGTCGTTTCGAAACAATGGGCGAAATAGGGGACTGCACTTGGAAATACAATGAAGGCACCTTGACAATTTCCGGCAGTGGTGCAATGTGTGATTTCGATATTACCGATCCTTTAAAATCGATTTGGGCTTCATACGACGTTACTAACGTAGTTATTGAAGAAGGCGTAACCTACATTGGCGATTGCGCGTTTGCCGGATGCGATAGAATTGTTAGTATTTCACTTCCTGCAAGTTTAACTTCAATTGGTAAATATGCTTTTGTAAATTGTACCTCACTTGAAGAAATTACAATTGCTTCTGATAATAGTGTATATTACGTAAGCAATAATTGTCTTATTGAAAGCAGCAGTAATACTTTGGTGCTTGGTTGCAAGACCAGTACAATTCCCTCCGGTATTAAGATAATTGCCGATTGTGCGTTCTACGGAAGCGCTATCACAAGCGTAAATATTCCGTATTCTGTAACAAGCATTGGTACTTGGGCGTTTGCTAATTGTGATAATCTTACAACAATCACAGCGTCTAAAAATCTTGGAATATTTAGTGGCACATATATTGCATCTAATAATTGCTTAATTGAAAAAGAAACAAATATATTAATTGCGGGCTGCAAAAACAGTGTTATTCCTAATACCGTTACCGCTATTGGTTCATACGCTTTCTTTGATTGCGATGGTCTTACAAGCATTACTATTCCTACAAGCGTAACAAGTATTGGTTATGCTGCATTTAAAGACTGTGCAGGATTAAAGACGGCTGAATTGTCCACAAGTTTGACCGAAATTGAAGCATACACCTTTGCGGGTTGCACTTCACTTGAAGAAATTCAGGTTCCAACAACGGTTACACAAATCAGTGCCCATGCATTTGACGGTTGTACTTTAATTGAATCGGTTGTTTTACCCGAAGGTGTAGAAAACATTGGCGACGGTGCGTTTAGCAATTGCACCTCACTGGAAGTAATTACACTTCCCGCAACCTTAACAAGTATTGGTTCAAATGCATTTGATGGTTGCACCTTGTTTGCTGATGTATTGTATAACGGTTCACAAGAAACCTATAATGCTATTGCAATTCATCAAAACAATAATGTTCTTTTGAACGCTAATTGGGATTTAAATGCTAATTGTGAACATGTTTATGATAACGACTGCGACACCACTTGCAACAACTGCGGCGAAACCCGTAAAGTTGGCGACCATAATTATACATCAGTTACAACCGACGCAACCTGTACTGAAAATGGTAAAATCACATACACTTGTTCAGTTTGCGGCGACACTTATACTGAAGTAATAGAAGCCAAAGGTCATAACTATAACGCAGTTGTAACTGAACCTACATGTACTGCTGAAGGTTATACAACCCACACTTGTAGCAATTGTGGCGACAGCTACGTTGGCGATAAGGTTGCAGCAATAGGTCACACTGCAGGTGACTGGGAAGTTGAAACCGAAGCTACCACCGAAGCTAACGGTCTTAAGGTTAAGAAGTGTGCAG
>JAZNJR010000042.1:0-13896 GCA_045578165.1 Acutalibacteraceae bacterium | reverse complement strand
ACGAATGAAATATCACTTTGAATTGCAAGTGTACGACCTCTGAGCTTGAGAACGCGAGGAATAACCTTTTCTTCAAGGATTTCGCCACATTCTGCACATTTCTTAACCTTAAGACCGTTAGCATCTACAGTAGCTTCGGTTGCAACTTCCCAGTCGCCTGCAACACATTCGTGAGGAACGTTCTCGATTGACGGGTCACAATCATAAACCCAGTCCGCTATAAATAAAGGGGTATTACCGGGGTCAATGTCCATTAAAATATAATCCTCTTCGCTGCCGGCAAAATAAACCTTTTTAAGCTTATAGTCATTTTCAAAAGCATTACTGTCAATACTTGTAACCCTACCTTTCATAATAAGGGTTTCAAGTTTCCGGCAGTCAAAAAAAGCATGACTTGGTATTTCGGTAATACTTTCGGGTAAAACAACTTCGGTTAACGAACGGCAGGAAGAAAATGTGCGCCGATCAATACTTTCAACACTGTCAGGAATATTAATTTCTTCCAAGAAATAACAATTTTCAAATGCTCTTTCACCAATACTTGTTACACCATTGCCTATTGTTACACTTTTTAGACCAGTGCAATTCATAAATGCAGAAACGTCAATATTCATCACATTATTAGGAATAGTTACACTCACAATGCTAGTGCAACCACAAAATGCGCCATATTTAAT
Organism: Acutalibacteraceae bacterium; assembly: GCA_045578165.1. Taxonomy (GTDB): domain Bacteria; phylum Bacillota; class Clostridia; order Oscillospirales; family Acutalibacteraceae; genus UBA737. The sequence goes on along the minus strand of JAZNJR010000042.1, from coordinate 13,219 downwards.
CTCTGACACATCATTTGGAATTATCAAATTACTTAGTAACTTATCATTCAAGTAAAATGAAGCTCCATACGATAGAGGATTTGAATATAATTGATCCCCATCTTCCTCCCAAAAATCAAACTCTATATTACACCACGATGACAAATCACAAATATATACTGCTCTTAAATTTACACAATATAAAAATGCACCGTTTTCAATCATATTTACGCTATCAGGTATAGCTATACTTGTAAGTTCGGTACAATTTTCAAATGCATAAGAACCAATACTTGTTACACCATCTTCGATAATAACCTCTGTTATTTCTGTTCCCCATGGGCGTTCATTACTTCCCATTTTGCCGTTACCATAAATGGTTAAAACTCCGTTATAAACACCCCAATAGCATTCGCCCGTGGTGCCGCTTTCGGTAAAACGGTAGTTGTTGCCACAAACATTACAAACGGTGTCGTTTTCATCGTCATAGGTGTGAGAAACCTCACGCACTGCCCCGCAGTTGTTACAGTCGCTGTCACACCCATTATCATAAATGTGTGAATTGCAAAGACCGTAACTCCAAGTGGCATTGGTTAAATTTTCATTGTTATAACCGATGCTTAATGCGTTGCGGTCAGATTCATTGCCGCTGAAAGACACCTTTGAAAGTGCCGAACAGTCGTAAAATGCATCGTTTCCGATGGTTAAAGTTTTATTTAAAATAGTAACGCCTTGAAGTGAGTTGCAGCCCTCAAAAGCAGAAGTACCAATGGTTGCAACCTTTGCGGGTAAATTAACGCTTACCAGTGAAGTACAGCCGGAAAATGCCATTTCTGAAATTTGTGTAACACTTTCAGCAATTGTAAGTGTTGTAAGCTTACTACAACCGTAAAAAGAGTAAGCGCCAATAACCGTTACGCCTTCTTCAATAATTGCGGTTGTTATGTTTGAATCCCAACGCATACCCTCGCCCATTTCGCCATTACCCGAAATGGTTAGTGTATCTCCGTCAAGCGTCCAAATACAGTCACCCGTTTCGCCGCTAATGGTTTCTGCCCCTGCGGTAATGGTAAACATACCTAAAGGCAAAACCATTATCATAACCGCAAGTGACAAGAAAAACGATATTGCTTTTTTCAAAAAAACATCTCCTATTAAAGTTCAATTTCCAATACTGAATTTTTGCTAAAATCAAGATTAATATTTTCGGTTTTGCCATTTTTAGCAACCACAAACGAAACCACACCGCTACCCTGCACTATGGCTTTGTCGGCATCAACACTAAGCACTTCGCCCGCTTCGCCTAAAGGCCAAACTGCCACACCGTCTTTGCAAACCGCCTTAGTCATAACGCCAAAAGGAAGAGCCACATGGTAACGATAACCGTCCATTAAAAGCTCTGCCTTTCTAATACCGTCACGACCATTATACCAGTCAACCGCAATAAAGTAAATATGCATACTTCCGTCCGCCTGTTTATAAGCGGCGGTTTGAACGTCGTTACCGGTCGCAATCCAAATCTTTTCTTCTTGTACGGTGTTTGCAATTTCATTCTTTACAATGTTTTCATAAATTTCTTTAATTGACTGGTGCGCCGGGTAAACCTTTGTATTAAACAAAATTACCTCGCCTTTGCCAATAATGTATTTGCACACCAAAGGCATGCCGCTATCGGTGGTTTCAATAATTTCATCACAAGGTGTAATATTACTGCAAACAGGTAATTCTATACCGTTTTTACTGTCTGATAAAAATTCGGCCTTACCGTTTAAGAACGAGAAAGCATGATTTTCAAAATCCAAGTCAAAGCTTCTTATTTTTTCATAATCGGTAGTGTTTGTAAGATGCGCCCTTGTAAGAATGACCTTACCGCCTTGTTTAACGTAATTTAAAAGCTTTTCGGCATCCTTAGTTTCACACATATTATAACCCGCAAAAATAAGCAGTTTATATGTTGATAAAGTGTCCACACTGCTTTCCATTGGTATAACGTCTGCATTGCCGACAGGGGTACCCGTATAATAACCAAGCGGTTCTTTCCAGTCTCCTATGCCGTGACGATATAATGCATCTTGCGGACGAGACAGCGGATAAACCGTTTTAAGTAAACTGCGCCAACTGTCTTCTGCGCAGGTTTGGGGAGTATTGTCCCAACCCCACATATTATCGCTGCCGAACATTAAAATACCGTCGTGTTTACCGCTTACAAAGGCAAACGGTGTATAAAATTCGCCCGAACGTGTATGAGTTCTAACATAACGGTAAAAATCCTGTTCTTGCTTTAAATGTTCAAGACATTCTTCCTTAAATCTGTGAGGGTGCAGGAAATATTCTTCCATTCTCCACAAGCCCTCTTCGGTGTTAATATCGGTAACACCAAGCATATACGAAAGATAAAGCGCCAAACGGTAACGGTCGTAATGCTTAACGTCCTTAAGCGGAGTTGACGACCACTGAAGTGCGTGATGCACACCAAATTTTTTCATATCGTTAGCTTTGCAGAAACCACGCATAAAGCCAACCAACAATTCAAGCGAAGAATACATTGTTTCGGCGCCAACCCAGGTGTAACCCGCATTTTTAAAGGTTTTAAACATGACCGACGGGCCCGTATGTCGTGTTTCACCGCTTGACATTGCTTTAAGCTGATTTGCGGTATATTCTTCAGCAAGCTTTACGTCACGCGGATAATTTTTATTTATATAACGGTACATTACTTCCCCGTCGTGAATATAGGTGGTGGGTTTATATTCGCAGTTACTGTGTTCGGGGTCTTCATTATAGGCAATATGACATAAATCGTGCCACTGTTCTTCGGGCATATTACCGCTAACAGTACGCTGCCACCAATAGAAAATTGCACCATCTGTTTCGTGATTTTGACGTCCAAGATAACCCTCGCCCTTTAAAAGTTCATCATCAGGCAATGCATTAATCCCGGGAAGCTCACGTCCGTCGCACATAAGCACATACTGAATACCCATTTCGTTAAGAACTTTTACAAAAGGCGCCCAACATTCTTTGTTAAGAATTCGGCTTCCTGCCCAACGGTAAACGGGACGTATAGTCAAGAAGTTACCAACGTTGTTAGAAACGTACCACGCAAGATATTCCATCATATAGTCAAGGTCTTGACCAATATAAACCATATCACCAGTACCTGTAATTACGTCATCGTTTTCTTTAATAACAATGCGGTCAATTTCGGTGTTAATTATCGTGTCGCCGCAAACAATTTTAAACTGTGCATTACTGCAAGGGTCTTTACAGTCAAGCGCAATACCGTGATAACCCGCATCTTCAAAAACATATTCACTGTTGCCGCTTAAATTTTCGCTTAAATATTCCATTTTTAAAACAGAATTCGGCTTATTTGTATGCAGCAAAACATACGCCTTACCGCCGGCAACACCAACCGTAGACCGACTTATAACACTAATTTCAGCATCGGGTTGTTCAATAACGCCAAGCTCTTTAATGCAGTATGGCAAAGCGTCGTGATAGTGTGATGTAAGCTTAATTTCAAGCTTGTTATCACTCTTTAAATATTCTTTAGGTAGGTCAATTTCCCATTCGCTACAGGTATGACAACGTTCAAAAACCTCATCACAAAAAATGATTTGCCCGTTAAGTTTCACTTCAAATACAGGCCATTCCTTGCGGCTTAAAAACTGTGCAGTCCATTCAAATTTTTCTTTACCAACAACACTTGGTGCAAATGCCGGTAAAATGTTTTGACCAATTGCTGATAAAACGGGACGTTCAACCCACACCTTACCGCTGTAGTCCTTGCCTTCAACAAATACACCAACGTGGGCGGTATTAAGCGGAATTTCAACGTCTTTTAAAATTTTCTGCCAATCATAAGTGCCCTCAGGCAAATCAATTATAACTGTATTATCGGGGGCATTGTGAATACTGTGTCGGCTAACGCCTTGCTTTTTAAGGCGAATATCCACACGCATTCTTAAAAAACCGTTTTCGCTTATCTTAAGATTTTCGGCCTTGACCGAAATGCCTGTTTGCCAGTCGGTCGGCACGTTTGCCATCTCAAGATAAGAAAGCACCGGCTTCCACATAACCTTTTTATAAACACGTTTCATGTAATTTCTATCATCCAAACAAGAAAAATCAAGACAAAACTGATCTTGATTTGCGTTTTCGCTATCAAGAGAATCAGTAATAAGTCGATAAAACTGTGGGGTGTCAGGTTCGTTCTTCCATAAATAGTGAGTGGCGGTTTCCCCCACTGTGAAAAGACGGTATTTTTTATCCTTTTTCGCTTCCTGCTTAAAGGAGAATTCGGCAGTTTTTCCGGGCCGAACCGTCACACCGTTTTCATAATCTTCGTAAAAATTAAAATATTTTTCAAAACTCATATTTCACACGTCCTTAACGAGTGTTCCTAATTATATTTATTATAAATTATTTAAAATAAACTTGCAATATAAAATACTTGTGTTTACGCCTTAAAACAAATTATAAATATTAAACACCCTATGACCAATGTCATAGGGTGTTTACATTGTCCAGAAAAGAAATACATATTATTTAAGCCGAGTAATTACTGTTTTTTCATCTGTCGCAGGAACAACAAAACAGCTAACACGAGCAGAACAGCGGTATATCCCAGTACCCACCATATGTGAGGGAAAACACCTATGAAATCTCCTGCAAGTACAGCCCGTTCCATCTCTACTGCGTGAACAAACGGAAGTGCGTATGCTATCTTTTTGAAAGCACCTCCTGCAAGGTCAAGATCAAACCAAACGCCCGACAACCACGCTGAAACGTTGGTTAGCAACGCACCACAGATACCGCCTACCTGCTTGTCGTTCAATACGCTTCCACAAAGAAGTCCTAACGCAATATAGAGGATGGAAACTGGAATGATAAATACCACTGCATATAAAATATTAACCGTAATATCAAGCCCGAGAAAAATGGCGGCAATATAGCAAATAACACATTGACCAATAGAAATTGGAATAATAGGCAGTGTGTAACCTAGAATGAAATCCAGCGCAGCCAATGGCGTTGTATATAAACGCTGCAATAACGAACTACCTCTGTCTTTTGCGATAATAGTTGCCGAAAACAACGTCATAAATGCCAAGCCAAAAACCGTTATACCCGGAGTTAGGTGTTGTATTTCAAATAGTTTTACGGGGATATTTGCTTGTATAGCGCTTAACAACAAAATCAAAGTAAGAGGAAAGCCGAGTCCAAATAAAAGAGTCAGCGGATCTCGTAGTATTTCTTTTGTATTTCTGTTTGCAAATGTAAACATTCTCATTTTGCCACCCCCTTAACGATACGAATAAATGCTTGCTCGAAATTATCCGTTCCCGCTGTTTCCTTAATCTTTTCAACGGTATCGCAAACAAGTAGTTTGCCGTCTTTCATGATACCAATACGGTCAGACAGGGCTTCCGCTTCTTCCATATAATGTGTTGTAAGAATTATCGTTACTTTTCCTTTAAAAGAACGTATCAAATCCCACAAATCGCTTCGTGCAAGCACATCAAGACCAAGTGTAGGTTCATCAAGGAACAATATTTCAGGTTCGCTAACCATTGCCATAGCAATACTCAGCCGACGTTGCCAGCCACCGGACATTTTACCTGCCTTTTTCTTGATAACAGATTCCAATCCGAGTAGTTCGGTCAGTTCTGCAATTTTCGCATTTTGCTTGTCCTTTGCAAAACCGTGAACACCGCACATCAGTTCAAGGTTCTCTCGAACCGAAAGTCCGGGTGCAACCGCAGTTTCTTGCGGAGAAACGGCTATAAGCGATTTCACGGCAGCAGAATCATTGCAAATGCTTTTTCCATTAAGAAAGGCATCTCCGCTTGTGGGTTGTGTAAGGCATGGAAGCATTTTAATTATTGTTGTTTTGCCGGCGCCGTTTACACCTAATAAAGAATACAATTCGCCTTGTTTGACCTGCAAATTTAATTGATCTACCGCAACTGTTTCCTTATATTTTTTAGTTAGATTATCAGTCCTTATGGCATACATACAATCTGTCCTTTCCGTAAATATGTTTACTGAATTATAGCACTTCAATTATGAAAAATCTCGTTTTTCATCTATTCGGTTCTTTTTTTACTGTAAGCGGTAATCCTGTTGTCACATTGTTAATGCTATATTTACGACACCACTTTGTCGTAACGCTCAAAGATCGTTCACTAGTCAATTTGTCGTAAATCTGTCGTAAACCTCAATTTTGAACATTATTTTGGACTAACAAAAAGCCGAAAACGCTTAGAAATAAACGTTTTCGGCTTAGTTTTACTCTGAAAGGGGTTTCATAGTCGGGAATAAAATTACTTCTCTAATAGTGTCGGAATTGGTAAGGAGCATTACTGCACGGTCAATACCGATACCCATACCGCCTGTTGGGGGCATACCGTATTCCATAGCAGTAAGGAAGTCTTCGTCAAGCATTTCGGCTTCATCATCGCCACGTTCACGAAGCTCTAATTGTTTCATAAAGCGTTCGCGCTGAACGATAGGATCATTAAGCTCGGAATAAGCGTTTGCAAGTTCGCTATGACAAATAAACAACTCAAAGCGTTCAGTAAGACGGGGGTCTTCGGGCGATGCTTTTGTAAGGGGAGAAACTTCAACCGGGTACATTGTAATAAATGTGGGTTGAATAAGCTTTTCTTCAACACGCTGGTCAAAGCAAGCGTAAAGAGCATTACCCCAAGTTTTATCAGCAGTTTCAGCCAGTTCAACACCAATGCTTTCAGCCGCTTTAACTGCTTCGTTGTCATCAGTAATTGCGCCAAAGTCAAGACCGGTATATTCCTTAACAGCGTCAACCATTGTAAGACGACGCCAACCGGGTGTTAAGTCAATTTTTTCGCCAAGCCATTCAACCTCATAAGTGCCGTGAATTTCTTTAGCGGCACCCGAAATAATACCTTCGGCAATGTCCATCATATCGTGAAAATCAGCATATGCCTGATAAAGTTCAACAGTTGTAAATTCGGGGTTATGCTTAGGGTCCATACCTTCGTTTCTGAAAATACGGCCAATTTCATATACCCTATCCATACCACCAACGATAAGACGCTTTAAGGGAAGTTCGGTTGCGATGCGCATATACATTGGAATATTTAAAGTGTTATGATGTGTAATAAAGGGACGTGCCGCAGCACCGCCAACAATAGTGTTAAGTACGGGGGTTTCAACCTCGATATAATTCATATCGTCAAGGTATTTACGCATGAACTTTATGAACTGTGAACGAATAATAAAGTTACGCTTAACGTCTTCGTTCATAATAAGGTCAACATAACGCTGGCGGAAACGAAGATCGTTATTGGTAAGACCGTGGAATTTTTCAGGCAACGGTAAAAGTGACTTTGAAAGTAACACAATGCTTGTTGCGTGAACCGAAATTTCGCCTGTTTGAGTTTTAAAAACAAAACCTTCAACACCAACAATATCGCCGATGTCCCACTTTTTAAAGCCGGCGTAAACGTCTTCGCCAACGTCATCACGTCTTACGTAAAGCTGAATTTTACCGCTTGTATCTTTAAGACCGACAAAACTTGCTTTACCCATAATTCTACGGGCAACAATACGACCTGCAATTTTAACGGTTTTACCTTCAAATGTTTCGAAATTATCTTTAATGTTTTTAGAATCGTTATCAAAATCAAATTTAGTGATGGTAAAGGGGTCGTTACCCGCTGCCTTTAAGTTTGCAAGTTTTTCGTGACGAACCTTTACGATTTCGTTAAAATCTTGTTCAGGGGCTTGGTTTTGGGGCTTGTTCTGTTCCATTTTCTCACTTCCTAAAAGGATTTAAAATTTAAATTATTTTAAAATTTCCAAAATTTTAAATTTAAGTTCGCCTGCGGGGGCATCTACAATAACTTCGTCGCCAATTTTTTTGCCAAGAAGCGCTTTGCCCAAAGGAGAATCGTCAGAAATTTTACCGTTCATGGGATCTGCATCAAGTGAGCCAACAACACGGTATTCACATTCTTCGTCAAATTCCATATCAAGCGCCTTAACGGTAACACCCAATGATACAACCTTGGGTTTGCCTCGGCCCTTAACTTCTTCAATAACTTCAACATTTTTAAGAATAGATTCAATTTCAACAATTCGGGCTTCGATTTTTGCTTGTTCGTTTTTAGCTTCATCATATTCGCTATTTTCAGAAAGGTCACCATAACCGCGTGCAACCTTAATTTTTTCAGCAATATCTTTTCTGCCTTCAGTTTTAAGAGTTTCCAACTCGTTTTGAAGCTTTAAAAGTCCATCCTCGGTAATTTTAATAGTTTTCGCCATGTTAAAAATACCACCTTTGTATATTATCGACTTGCGTCGTCGTGTAAAGTTCATTATATATTTTTTTGTGTATAAAGTCAAGAAAAACCGCGCTTTGACACACATTAAATTTTGCAAAAGAAAAAATTTTATTCATTATTTTTAAAAAAGCATAAAAAACTGTTTGTATGACAAAAAAACCTTGCTTTTTACACCGCCTTTTGACAAAGTTTTTTATTAACGATTCATATAATAATTAATGAATAATCAACGGTGGTGATAAAAATTGAAAGATATTGTAAAAATATCAAATCAAACAGTAAAACTTGAAGCGCGCGACATTGCATTTGCGGCTATTACCCATGCATTTGTAGGTCTTTGCGGCTTCTTCGCAACAAGGGCGGTAGTATTGGACCGACTTCTGCCCTTCGGCATTTCCTTTATAGCAGGTGTACCGCTAACTTATACACCTGCAGCCACAATTGGAATATTTTTTGGTTACATATTTCCGATTGTGGGCAACAGCGGTTTTAAATATGCCGCTTGTCTTTTTGCAATTCTTGCCATAAAACTGCTTTTAAGTAATTATAAAAAAATACTTTCAAGCGACGGTTTTATAACCTTAATTTCGGGGTTGGCATCTTTAATGACGTCTGCCGCAACCTTTCGCGGCTTGGGTGGTAATTCGCTTGATATTATAACCGAAATGCTGCTAACCGCCGCAGGTGCCTATTTCTTTAATCGCGGTTTTAAAGCATTAGACAAAAGTCAGTCAGGGCTAACCTCACATGAGCTTGTTTGTGTGCTTGTAATTATAAACGTTATAATTATGGGGCTTTACAACATTACCTTTATGAGTGTTTCCTTAGGCAGAATTTTAAGCGTTTTGGTAATTCTTACCGCTTCAAAATACGGTGGCATTATTTCGGGTGCTATTAGTGGAATTATGGTTGCTTTTACATTAAGTTTAAGCGGTGCCCCCGGCAATATCGGAGTAGCATTTGCTTTAGCAGGTCTTATGTCAGGTGTATTCGTTTCGTTAGGAAAATATGCCCAGATTTTTATTGTTTTGGGACTTTCGTTCATCGGTTCGGTTTCAACGGGCGACGGTGTTCTAGTATCAATTAACGTAATTGAAACCGTTTGCGGTTGCCTTATTTTTTTGTTTATTCCCCGTAGTTACGGTATAATGCTGGGTAAAATTTTTTCTGCATACCCCAAAGTTTACATTCCAACCGGAATTAAAAAATCACTTACGTTGCGGCTAAATTTAGCTTCAAACGCATTAAAAGACGTTTCCGAAACGGTGGACAAGGTATCGCTTGAACTTTCTAAAATTAACGCACCAAACTTCAGCACCGTGATAAACTCCATCGAACAGGATGCCTGTGCCGCGTGTAAACTTCGGCTTCACTGTTGGGAAAAGAAACGTGACGAAACCGTTAATGCTATTCTAGAAATGACCAAAGCGGTAAAGCAAGGCGAACTCAACCCCGAATCACACACAACCGAAGAATTTAAAGGCAGATGCTTGCGGACAAACCGTATGGGTAACGCAGTTTTCAAGCATTACACTGACTATGCCTCGCGCATTGCAGCAGAAAATCGTATTGATGAAGTGCGGTCGGTCGTATCGGACCAATTTGACGGTATTTCAAGCATGTTAAGTGATTTGGCAAAGGATTTTGAACTGCAAGAAAAATTTGACAATTCATCTGCCGAAAATGCCGCTACCGCCCTTAAAAACATAGGTCTGCACCTTAACGAATGTTGTTCTAAAATAGATAAATACGGTAGAATGAGTTTGGAAATGAAGCTTAAAAAAAACACCGATACAATTATAAATCGCGCCCAAATAATGCGCATTTGTTCGATTGCGTGTGAACGCGATTTTGACCCACCAACCGTTAACGAAGTGGGCGGAGAGATTTATATGGTAATGAACGAACGGGCAGAAATTTCTATTGATTTCGGCGCCGAACAATACTGCGCAAACGGTGGTAACTTGTGCGGAGATGCATATAAATATTTTTATGACGGCAAAGGCCATTTTATTATGATTTTAAGCGACGGTATGGGCACAGGCGGTCGCGCGGCGGTTGACGGAGCGATGGCCTCAGGATTAATGGCGCGGCTTATTAAAGCAGGTTTTGGTTATAACTGCTCGCTAAAAATTTTAAATTCGTCAATGCTTTTTAAATCGACCGACGAATCGCTTGCTACAGTTGATATTGCGGGTATTGACCTTTACACAGGTATGACCGAACTTTACAAGGCAGGCGCCGCACCCTCTATTTTGCGAAGAAACGGACGTACCGGCAAAGCCGAAAGCAGTTCCTTACCGGCGGGTATTTTGCGTGACATTAACTTTGATACCGCCCTTATTAAATGTAAAATTGGCGATATTGTTGTTCTAATGTCGGACGGTGCGACAAGTGAGGGGTGCGACTGGATTCGAACCGAAATTGAAGCATTTAAAGACGGAAAAGCACAAGATTTGGCCGAACATTTATGTATGTGTGCCAGAAGAAGACGTACCGACAAACGTGAAGATGATATAACGGTGTTATGCGCAATTTTAAATAAAGCAGTATAAAAAAACGGGGATGTGAAAACACATCTCCGTTTAATTTACCAATTATTCACTATATCAGAAGTAATTTCTTCGGTTTCGGGTTTTTCTATGGTAATTTCGCTACCCTCGTAAATAAGACAACAGTCGACATAATAGGGGTTTTCGTAAAGTTTCCCGTCAGAATCGGTATAAGATTTAACCACTGCAATTACATATTTAATACCGCACCCTTCATGCACTTGATAGGCAATTTTATTTTCAAAAAGGTCGTTTTTAGAAAATTTTGGTGTGTCATATTCTACAATTTCAGTATAATTACCGGTAGAACCGTAATCGCCTGCAGATTTAATTTTTACCGCTTTTCCGTTTTCGTCAAAGCCGAAAAAACAAACCGTAACCTTTGAAACCTTTCTTTTGCCGATATTTTTAAAGGTTACCGACAAGGTATCGGGATTAGTGCCCTTATTGTCACCCGTAACAACGTATTCGGCACTTACAACCTGCACCGGAAACTTTGAAAGCTTTTTATTTAATTCTTCTTCATTTAAAACCGTTTTCTTAAGTTGCGATTTTGTTAAGGTTTTAATTTTTGGGGCATTAGTTTCAACCGAAAATTTTCCTTTTTCAGAATATCTTTTACCAACAAAAGCATTCATAAAAGCATCATAACAAGGGTTGTTCCACTTCTTACCATCTTTAGTTTTAAAGGACACAACAATTGCTTTAAAACTTGCAATATTATGATTCGGCGCAAGTTCAATTCCCTTGTCCTTACCGTAATATCGACCGCTTTCAAGGTTTAATTTTTTATACTGCACCGCTTTACTTTCAAAACTGTCACCATCTACTGAGTCAATATTAACGGGGTTTCCGTCCTTGTCCCAAGCAACAAATGCAATTTGTACGTAGGTTACAACCTTTTTAGTGCGATTTTGAAAGGTTACAGTTAACATATCAGGATAAAAACGCTTATCTGCAGCATTGCCGGTTTGGTGTAATAATTCGGTTTCGGTAATAACAACCGGCTGTTTGCTTAACAAGTCGTTAAATTCTTCAAAATTAACCTTTTTAACTTCCTTTTTATCGCAACCAAAAAGCGAAAACATCATTAAAACAGCCAATAAAAATGCTGATATTTTTTTCATTTTAACTTCTCCCATTAAATTTCAAAACTTTTATAAGCTTCCCCGTTTTCAAGGTTTTTCCATATAAATTTATTATTTTCAAAAACCATAAAACTGTGGGGAGAATTTTCTTTCGGAATAGATACCGAACCGCAGTTCATATAAATAACATCACTAACCTCGACAATTTCGGGTACGTGTGTGTGACCGCCAAGTAATATATCTCCGTCTTTGATCGAAGCGGGTAATTTATCTTTGTTATAAACGTGACCGTGACTTAAATAAAGGGTTTTATTTCCTATATTAAGCTGCTGATAATCGGCCATTATGGGAAACTGCAAAACCATTTGGTCAACTTCGGCATCACAATTACCACGCACACACAAAAGTTTGTCTTTTAAAGGGTTAAGCATTGCAATAACCTCTTTCGGTGCGTAATCTTTTGGCAGGTCGTTGCGAGGTCCGTGATATAAAATGTCACCCAATATTAAAACTTTATCAGGGTTTTCATTTTTTATTGCCTTTAACAACATTTCACAATAATACGCACTACCGTGAATGTCAGATGCTATAACGTATTTCATTCTTTAATCAATACCTTTTCAATTCTTCCAAAAATCATTTTATGATAGTCTTTTTCGCTGTACCACTTTAGCGGCTCTTTATCAATAAAACATTCTTCCTGCATTTCTTGCACGTACTGTTTTTTACAAATTATAACAAGACGCGCCTGGTTAAAATATACTGTATTATCACTAAAAACAGGTGTTAAACCGGTTATTTTGGTTTTGTCAACCTCCCTGCCCGATAGTTTACCGCATATTTTATGAATTTCTTTGTTATCTCCGTAAAAAGAAAGGGCATAATAATCACAATTATCAATAAACTGCATTGTATAACGTTGTGGACGCACAACCGCAACAGCACAGTCGCTTCCCCACATTTCGCCCATAAATCCCCAAGAAGCAGTCATCATATTATAACCGCTTTGGTCCCCTGCAGAAATTAACATCCACTCACTCGAAATTAAATCAATAATATTTCCGCTAATTTCTTTTGCACTAATTTCTTTAAACAAAATTATCACCCTTTTAAAACATATTAAAATTATACTACAAGTCATTTATATTTTCAATATTTGACTTTAATTATATAATATGTTATTCTTAATACACAAATTCTAGGAGTGACTTTAAATGAAAAACAACATAATAAAAAGCTTTTTAAAATGGTTGATTTCCATTGTGAT
>JAZNJR010000041.1:0-39865 GCA_045578165.1 Acutalibacteraceae bacterium | reverse complement strand
ACAAACACCTTGCCACGATGATAAGCACGACGAAAATCACGATTTTCCTTTAATTTAATAATTCTCATAATAAAAGGAAAAGCCACATACGAGTGGCTTTTAGTATGTCAATTTCTTTCTTCCTTTTGCTCTGCGACGTGCCAAAACCTTACGGCCGTTTGCAGTTGCCATTCTCTTTAAGAAACCGTGCTCTTTCTTGCGATGAATCTTTTTCGGTTGATATGTTCTTTTCAACTTAAACCCTCCTTAACTGAACATTTTCGTTACATAGCGGGAATTCCCCTTATACATAACCTTACAGAATAGAATTATACCCAAACCTTTGCGAAAAGTCAATAAAAATTTAATGCAAAAACCAAAAAGCGACAGAAGTTGTGCCCTTCTGCCGCTTTTTATTATAAATCTCATATTTAAATTATAGTTAACGGGCTGACGCCCAAAAGAATAAAGAATAAATAAGAAAGAATAAAATTGGTGTCGGCTTTGCCGACTTTATTTATATATCGTGCCCAAGGCACACATTTTTTCTTCTTTATTATTTAATCGCGTAAGCGTTAAACCCCAATTTACATTCTAAAATCTCTGATTAAGTTTTTTAAGCGGGTATCTTAAAAGTGCCATAACCACAACCGCAATTACGGTATTGGGCAACATATACACTGCGTTATAAACAATTGAATATATTACAGGGTTTGCAAATGTTACACCAATACTTTCAACTTCAGTTGGTACTGTAATCATATAAATTGTAATACCACTTATGAAGTGTATAGCAAAACGAGCAACACAACCCACAAAGGTAGAAAGCTCGATTGCCCAATTTTTTCTTTTGAAAAGACCTGCAAAACCAACTGCACCGTATGCCAAAACGTAGTCGAGTAAAATTGACGGAAGACCCCAGCCAATACCACCGCCTATAAGACATTTGATAAAGCCAAATACAAGACCGCTGCCTATACCGTAAAGTGCACCGTGACGAAATGCAATGATAAATAGCGGAATCATTACAAAATCGATTGAGCCGCCGAACACACCAACCTGAATTTCAATTGCACAAAGGGCGGTTGCAAGCGCAATAAACATTGCCGATTCACACATTTTGTAAATTGGTTTTTTGAATTTTTCTTTCATTTTGTTTTTCTCCTTATTACATATTTGCAATCAGTTCCGAAATACAAAGTTTTTATGTTTTGGCCAAAACAAAAAGCCGCAGGCAATTAACCTGCGGCAATACACGTGTTGTATTTCCCTACGGCCGCATTATCGGCATCAGGTAATCGGTCGAAGCCATAGTCTTTTTTAAGACGGGCATCCTCTCAGCCGGAGTTTCATCCAGCTCCCTAATTGCAAAAAAATTATACTACTTGAAAATTAATTTGTCAAGCGTTCTTTGTCCTTTAAAATTTGTTTTTGATAACGGTCTTCTTCTGAAAAAATACAACCGCAATATTTTTGCATATAAAAACCCTTTTCACGTGCAAGGTTATTACATTCTCTAAAATTGGAACGAAAATCACGGTATAAAAATTCAACACCAAACTCTTGTGATAGTTTCTCCCCTGTTTGCTTTATTCCGTCATGGTCTTGATACAAACTGCAAAGAAGTGTGGTTGTAAACGCGTCGTAACCGTTTTCTTTTGCAAATTTTGCGGTTTCGTACATACGAATGTAATAACAATATTTGCAACGATTGTCAATATCATCCACCACCGCTTTTACAAATTCGCGAAGCCCGTAATTTTCCTTAACCCTTACCGTCAGTCCTATTTCCTGTGCATAGGTTAAAAGACAGTCGCGGCGGGACTTATATTCAGTATATGGGTGTATATTAGGGTTAAACCAAAAAAGTTCAACCTCTAACCCTTCGTTTTGAAGTGGCGAAATACAAGAAAGCGAGCATGGCGCACAACAAGTATGTAATAAAACCCTCATTTTTAAACCTCAACAATTATCGGCATAACACCGTTATTTTCAATATCAATTACCGCATAAGTCGGCTTTGAATTTCGCGGAAAACCGCAAGAGCCCGGATTCACAAGCCATACACCGTCTTCATATAATGTTAAAGGTGTGTGGGTATGCCCGAAAAGCGCAATATCACACCCTTGTGCTTTTGCGGTGTTAAGCAAATGTGACGTTGACGATTTTACCCCCAATGTGTGCCCGTGGGTGTAAAAAACCTTTTTACCGCCAATTACTTCAATACCACTTGACGGGTAGGTTGAAAAATAATCACAATTTCCCGATAATACGTGAAAAATTTTGTCAGTAAAAAGGTAGGTGTAATCTTCAATATCACTTGCTAAATCCCCCAAAAAGAAAACGTGGGTGGCGGTTGGTTGTGCATATAGTATTTTTTCAATAACATCTCCACGTTTATGTGAATCAGAAATAACCAGTATACGCATTGAAAACACCTCTATTCTAAAAAAACAAATTGTTCATAATATATTATAGGAGCTGATTTTTTTGAACAACAACAAAATTATAAACGATATGCTTAAAAACAAAAACTTAAGCAAAAAAGACCTTGAAAATGCCGCAAAGACCGGTAATACCGACCAGCTTATAAACAGTTTATCAGGCGAAGACAAGCAAAAGCTTTTGAAAATTATGTCCGACAAACAAGCAATGAGCAATATTTTAAAAAGCCCCGAAGCACAGGCAATTTTAAAACTTTTCGGTGGTAAAAATGGATGAGCTCGGCGCAAAGCTTTCTGAAATTTTGTCCGACCCAGAAAGCATGAACAAGGTACGTGAAATGGCGGAAAGCATTTTAAGCCAAAAAAGTGAGCCCGAACCCCAAAAAGACGACCTAAACGCTTTGGCGGACATAGGCGAAATTTCGCAAATAATGGGGCTTGTTTCCCGTTTGCAAAGCCAAAACGATGACCCTCGCGCCGCACTGCTGACAGCACTTAAGCCACATTTAAGTGAAACCAAGCGCGAAAAGGTGGACACCGCCATTAAAATTTTGCGGCTTTTAGATTTATTACCTCTTATAAAAGAAAGCGGAATTTTAGGTAAACTGCTATGAACAATAACTTTAACAGTCAAAAACAACGTGCAATTGAAGAACTGCTGAAAATGCAAAAAGAAAGTTCATCCCAGCCGAAACCTATACAAAAACCAAAGGCACAAAAAGCACCGCAAAACGACCTTTTTAGCAATATTGAAATACCCATTTTAAACCGCTTAAAAGCCGATGGCGATTTGACCCTTATATTAGGACTTTTACTGCTTTTATTAAACGAAAAAGCCGATAAACGTTTGCTTTTTGCATTGCTTTATATTTTACTTTAAAGAAAGAGTATATTCACCAGGGAATATACTCTTTCTTATTATTCAGAAACCTTTTTAAAGCATTTATCGACCATAAAATTTGCAATAAATATTGCAAGTGCCATAAGCACAACCTGTGAACTTGTGGGTATATGGTTATAAATGCCGCCGAAAACGTTTGCCGCAATGTTTGATACTGCGGTAACAAAACAAAGCGAACCCGCAGCCACCGCTTTAACACTAAGTGTATCGGCCTTTCTTTCGTCGAGGCAATAAAAAGCGGCATAGCTTACAAAGAATAAAAGTGCACAGCATAACGATGCCAAAAGGAAAATATTTTCGGCAATTAAGGAAAGTGATGAAATATTAATAAAAGAACAAATAATCCTTATTATCATATAAAACGCGGGAAGTGTATGAAACAAATCAGGTATTTTAAACTTCATAACGCCCGACAAGGCAATAAACAGAAAATATGCCGCAGTTGTAAAGCCAACCACCTTCATCGCATAAGACTGCCAAACCGTACCCTGAAGCGCAAAATTTTCAATAACAAGCTCGTAAAAAAGGGCAATTGACATAATTGCCGACGTAACAGCGGTTGAAACACTTACCGCAGGACTTTCGTTTGTGATTTTAAAAGTTTTAATACTGATTAATGATGCCGCAGCACACAAAACAACCACTATAACCGTTAAAACAAGACCAATAACGCTTGTTTTTCTTTTGTAAAAGCCGGTCATAAAATCAATTGAATAAAAAATTTGAAAAACCCTTGTGAATAGTGCGGTCAAAATTAAAGCCGCAACCAGCCATACCTTTTTTTGTTTCATAATTTAAAAACTCCCAAAGTAATTAAGCAAAATTTATACGCATATAATTAGTTGTAGCATATAATTTATAGGTTACTTTTAATAATAATATGCCATTTTAAAAATGTCAACTTTATTGTAAAAAAGAAGGGTTAAAATGAAAAAAATATTCGGTATGTCAGTAATTATTTTAATTTTTTTACTACTTCTTCCGCTTACCGTTTTGGGACAACCGTCCAAGTCGACAGTCGACACGATAAAAGCAGAAGAAATAACACCGTCAAAAACCTTTAAGATTTTGCGAAGTGATACAAATAAAATTGAAGAAATTTCTTATGACGATTATATTTTTGGCGTTGTTGCTGCTGAAATGCCCGCATTATATGAAAGCGAAGCGCTTAAAGCACAGGCGGTTGCCGCCCACACTTTTACACTACACCGTAAAGCAACCAACAGCGGTAAAGGTTATGATATAACCGACAATTTTCAAGTCGACCAGGCGTTTATAACAATGGAAGATGCGAAGAAAAAATGGGGAGAAAATGCTGACGAATACATAAATAAGATAAAAACAGCAGTAAGCGAAACCAAAAACCTTGCCTTAACTTATAACGGTGAAATTATTCTTGCGGTTTATCACGCAATATCTTCCGGCAAGACCGAAACCTGCCAAAACGTGTGGGGAGGTAATCGTCCGTATCTTATATCGGTCACAAGCGTTGGCGACAAGCTTTCAAACGATTATATTTCCACAAAGGAGATTACACTACAAGACGTTAAGAAAGTTTTTGGCAACTTAAAACTTACCAACAATGCCAATGATTATTTTAAAAATATAACCAAAACCGACGCTGGAACGGTTAAAAAAGTCACATTATGCGGTAATGAAATAAGCGGCAGTACCATTCGTGAAAAGCTTAATTTGCGGTCGGCTTGTTTTGACGTTAGTTGTAAAAACAACCTATTCACTTTTACGGTTTACGGTTTTGGCCACGGAGTTGGAATGAGCCAAAACGGTGCAAATTATATGGCGCAACAAGGCGCCGATTTTAAGGAAATTTTACACCATTATTATACGGGGTGTAAAATTGAAAAGATTGATTAACAAATTAGGGTTTATGGGGCTTACGCTAACTAAGAATTTTGAACAGCTACGCCGCGTTAAGAGTGGCTATGCCACGTTATTAGTTAAGGTGTCGGCTTCGCCGACAAACTATAATTTGAAATATAAAAAACTGCGGCTTTACACCGCAGTTTTTTATTTAAAATTCAATTTCGCATTGCAAATTTTCAACAATAATTATATGTTCACCGCGGTTTACCGCAGTTTGCATATTTTCATCAATATAAGTAAAATCTTCATCACTTAAACCAAACGAAACGGTCTTCTTTTCATTTGGTTTCAAATTAACCTTTTTAAAGGCGCGAAGCTTTTTAACAAACGGGGTTGTTGGGCAATATTTCATTTTAACAAAAAGCAAAACGCTTTCATTAATTTCATAACTGCCACAGTTTTCAACTTCTACCGCCACTTCTACCTTTCCGTTATTTACCTTAGCGGTTAAATTTGAATATTTGAGTTTCGTGTATGACAAACCAAAACCAAACGGTAGCCACGCATTTGGAGACGAGGTAATATAATCACGCCCGGGTTTTTCAACGCTTCCCGGCATTTGATAAAGTCCGCCCCTTGCCGACATTTTATGGTTATAATAGCAAGGCAAATGACCGGCGCTTTGCGGAAATGAAACACTCAATTTTGCCGACGGGGTTTTGTCGCCAAAAATTAAATTTGCAAAAGCAACACCGCTTTGTTCCCCACCGCCGAAGGAATGCATATATGCATTAACCTTTTCGACCTCGTTTTTAATGGTAAAAGGTCTACCCGCATACATAATTAAAATGATAGATTTTCCAAGCTTTGCTATTTCATCAAAAAGTTGTTTTTGTGATGGCGGGAAATTAAGGTCGCTTGTGTCATAACCTTCGCTGCAGGTAACCTGTGCGTTTTCAAACTTACCGCCGCCTATACCGCCACCGGGAACCGCCGCATCACCCAAAACTAAGAATACAATATCGGCTTTTCGCGCAACGTTTATGGCATCTGCCAATTGTTTGCTGTCTGGAATAATATTATCACAGCCCCTGCTGTAAAGAACGCGGTCTTTGCCAAGGCGCAGCTTCATTCCGCTCAAAAAGTCGATGCAATTTTCAGTTCTGCCAACGTAATCACCAAGAAAGCTATCAACCGCATTGTTGCCTATAACCGCAACCTTGCCGCAGTTGTTTTCATTAAGCGGCAAAATACCGTCGTTTTTAAGCAACAAAATTGATTCTTCATCAAGCGTGCGGGAAATTTCCACCGCTTTTTCACTGTGCATTTGTTGTAAAAGCTCGTGATTATTATACGGGTTTTCAAAAAGCCCCAACTTGAATTTTAAAGTCAAAACACGAAGGACCGCTTCATCAATTAAAGACATATCAATTTGCCCGTTTTTAGCGGCTTTTCTAAAGTCGTTACCATAACCGATATTATTTGGAGCTTCAACGTCAACCCCCGCGTTAAGTGCCATTTTACCCGCAGTTAAATCGTCCTTTGCGGTGTAGTGGAACATTCTAAACTGTTGCAGAGCCGACCAGTCGGAAATAGTGGTGCCTTTAAAGTCCAATTCTTCCCTTAAAATACCGCGTAAAAGTTTTTTATTTGCATGAACGGGAATACCGTCAATATCGTTATAAGCGGGCATAACAGACATTGCTCCCGCATCAATACACTTTTTAAAGGGCTCAAGCATAACCTCCCTGATTTCCCTTTCGCCCAAATGTGCTGTCGCCAAATTCAGTCCACCCTCCGGCACGCCGTAACCGATATAGTGTTTAACGGTTGATGCTACACCGTTTTGTTGAACACCCTTAACGTACGCGGCACCCATTTCTCCCGATAAATAGGGGTCTTCGCCATAGGTTTCCTGCATTCTACCCCAACGCGGGTCACGCGGAATATCAACATCGGGAGCAAAAAGTTGTCGCACACCTACAGCCCGTGCCTCTTTACCGATAATGTCAGCCATTTGGTTAACTAAATCGACATCAAAGCTTCCCGCAAGTCCTAAAGTTTGCGGAAAAACCGTACCGTTTGGATGCCAAAAACCGTGAAGCGATTCCCACGCCATTAAAAGTGGAATTCCAAGTCGGGTTTCATTGAGAAAATAATCCTGAATTTTGTTAATTTCATCGGCGTCTTCAAAAATTTTAAAATTACCAAAAGAACCACTTTTACAAGGTAATTCTTTCTTTTCTTTAAAAGCATTATATAAATTCAACAAATCGCCATAATAGGTCATTTGGTCAATTTTTTCATCAACCGTCATTTTTGAAAGTAAATCTTTTGCGCGGTCACTCGGAGAAAGATTAGGATTTTTATACATAACAACACCCCTTTTCTATTCTTTAAGTTTGTTTTAACATAATCCTTCAAATAATTCAATATTTTTATTTGTGAAATTAACAAACAAAAATTCATATCGTTACCCGAAATAAAAAAGCACCTCCGCAGAGGTGCTTTTTGTTATTCTTCAGGCATTTCCCAGTTGTGCCATACTGCTTGAACGTCGTCGTTTTCTTCAAGCATGTCAATAAGCTTTTCCATTTTAACAACCATTTCGCTGTCATCAATGGTGCTCATGGTTTGAGGAACGTACGAAACTTCGGCAGAAAGGAAATTATAACCCTTTTCTTCAAGTGCGTCGCGAACTGTACCCAAATCGTTCGGTGCGGTAGAAATTTCAAAAATTTCGCCGTCAAATTCAAAGTCTTCAGCGCCCGCTTCCAAGGCATCTTCCATAACGGTATCTTCATTAAGGCCTTCGCCTTCGATTACGATAATACCTTTGCGGTCAAACATAAACATAACCGAACCCGACTGACCCAAATTACCGCCGCATTTATCAAAATAATGACGCATTTCGCCTGCTGTACGGTTGCGGTTGTCGGTCAAAGTTTCAACCACAACTGCAACACCACAAGGGCCATAACCTTCGTAAATAAGCTCTTCATAATTGGCACCGTCGCCCTCGCCTGCGGCCTTTTTGATAATTCTTTCAATATTATCATTAGGTACGTTTGCCGCTTTTGCTTTAGCAATAACATCCTTTAATTTGCTGTTTTCGGCAGGGTTTGCGCCGCCCTGTTTTACAATAACTGCAATTTCACGACCAATTTTTGTGAAAACCTTGGCTTTTGCAGCATCGGTTTTTTCTTTTTTGCGTTTAATATTACTCCATTTAGAATGTCCTGACATAAAATATCATCCTTTCAACCTTGTAATCTTACCACAAATCCTTGTTTTGTTCAAGGGCTAATTCAATAATTCTTTCAATATCTGAAATACTGCCAATTTCCCCACACATACGACGAAGTGTGGCCGCGCCTTTAAGTCCCGTCATGTACCAGGCACTATGTTTTCTTGATTCCAAAATTGCATTATGAGGGTCTTTATATTGCATCATTAAATTGACCTGTTCCATCAACACCTCAAACCGTTTTTCAAGGGTTGGCGGCGTATAGTTTTCGCCCTTTAAATATGCATTAATTTCACTAAAAACAAAGGGATTTCCCTGTGCGGCACGACCCACCATTAAATAGTCACAACCCGTGATTTTAAGCATATTTTCGGCCGATTTGCCGTCAACAATATCTCCGTTTGCAACAACAGGAATTTTAACCGAATTTTTTACCGCTTTTATAATATCATAATCAATACCCGGCGCATACATTTGCACCCTTGTTCTTCCATGAACAGTAAGCATTGAAGCACCGGCATTTTCGCATCTTTTTGCCATTTCAACCGCAGTTAAATGGTCGCTGTCCCACCCTGTTCGCATTTTGACCGTTACGGGAATATCAACAGCATTTACCACCGCTTTTACAATTTTTTCGGCTAAAACGGGGTCACGCATAAGTGCGCTTCCACCACCGTTTCCCGCCACCTTAGGCGCAGGACAGCCCATGTTAATATCAATAAAATCCGGCTTAAAATCAAGCGCTTTTTGGGCAGCAACAGCCATAGTTTCGGGGTCGCTTCCAAAAAGTTGCGACGCCATTGGACGTTCACTGTCAGAACAAGCCAAAAGCTTAAAAGATTTTTTGTCCCCTAAAGACACACCCTTTGAACTTGTAAGCTCGCCAACGGTAAAACCCGCACCGTATTTTACACATATTTCCCTCATTGCTCGGTCGGCCACACCTGCCATAGGAGCCAGGGCAACAAATCCATTAATTTCGAGATTTTTTATCTTCATAAACACGATTATACTGAAAAAAATAAAAAGTGTCAATTTTTTTATAAAAATATCGTGACATATTAGTAAAGAAGTGATATAATCTATTATATATGTTAATCTATGTGAGGTAGTATAATGAAGTTACTTGCAATTGACGGTAACAGTTTAATAAACCGCGCTTTTTACGGTATTAAAATGCTAACCACAAAAAACGGTCAGTATACTAATGCTATATATGGTTTTATAAATATTTTGCACCGTCTGGAAGAAATGGAAAAGCCCGACGGTGTCGTTGTTGCATTTGACCTTAAAGCCCCCACCTTTCGTCACTTAAAGTATGAAGCATATAAAGCAGGACGCAAGGGTATGCCCGATGAGCTACGCCAACAAATGCCCCTTTTAAAAGAATGGCTTGATTTGGCGGGTTACGTTAGAATTGAATGTGAAGGTTTTGAAGCTGACGATATTTTGGGCACCATTGCACGTCTTTGTGAAGACAGCGGCAACGAATGTGTTATTTCCACTGGCGACCGCGATTCACTTCAGCTTATTTCTGACAAAACACGTGTTTTACTTGCTACCACCAAAATGGGCAAACCGGAAATTGTTAATTACACGGTTGACGAATTAGATTTTAAATACGGTCTTACCCCAAATGAAATGATTGAACTCAAAGCATTAATGGGCGACTCGTCAGATAATATTCCAGGTGTGGCAGGTGTTGGCGAAAAAACCGCCACCGACCTTATTGGTCGTTTCCACAGCATTGATTATATTTACCAAAATATTCAAGCGCTTGACATTAAAGACGGTGTAAAAGCCAAGCTTTTAGCCGATAAGGACAATGCGTTTTTAAGCCGCGAGCTTGGCACTATTTGCAAAACCGCACCAATTGATAATAAGCTTGAAAATTATAAATACAAGCCGCAAGATACACAAAATCTTGCGCGTTTTATGACAGGGCTTGAACTATTTAAGCTTATGGAAAAAATGGGGCTTCACGCAGATAACACCCCCGCCCCCGAAAAAACCGAAAAGGTTAAAAAACTAACAGTTTGCGGTTTACCAATGGTTAACGATACTGCTACCATTTACTCTGAAAACGATGAATGGGCTGTTATAAGCGGCGAAAATGCTTTTTTATGTGACGAAAGCTACGTTTGTGCGCTTTTAAAAGACCAAACGGTTAAAAAATGGGTTTACGATTATAAAAACCTTTATAAAAAGTTTAAAGAAACAAACAGCGTTACTTTTGACGCTTTACTTGCAGCTTACATTTGCAACCCCTCGGCTTCTAGCTATGACGTTGACCGCCTTTGTCAAGAATATTCGGCTGTTATGCCACAGTTTGATACCGATGCCGACAAACTTATTAAAAAAGCTGCTTTATTTGACGACTGCTGTTCACAGCTTTTAAAGGAGCTTGACCGCAGCGGCCAAACCGATTTGTTTAATAATATTGAACTGCCACTTGCTAGGGTTTTAGGCGATATGGAACTTGTTGGTTTTTCAGTAGACCTTGAAGGACTTAAAAACATGTCGCAGGAACTTGGCGACCGTATTTCAATAATTGAAAAAGAAATATACGATTTAGTCGGTTATGAATTTAACCTTAATTCGCCAAAACAATTGGGGGTTGCCCTTTTTGAAAAATTAGGGCTACCCGCAAAGAAAAAAACCAAAAGCGGCTACAGCACAAATGCCGAGGTTTTAGAGGAGTTAAAAAACCTGCACCCCGCAGTTTCGCTTCTGCTTGAATACCGCACCCTTGCAAAGCTTAAATCAACCTATACCGACGGTTTGCAAGAATGTGTTAAAGAAGATGGTAAAATTCACACCACCTTTAACCAAACCGAAACCCGCACAGGCAGAATAAGCTCTTTAGAACCCAATTTGCAAAATATTCCCGTAAGAACAAACGAAGGTAAACGTTTGCGTGAATTTTTTGTGGCAGATGACGGTAAGGTTTTGGTCGATGCTGACTATTCACAAATTGAGCTTCGCGTTTTGGCAAGTATGTCGGGCGACGAAAATATGATTTCGGCATTTAAAAGCGATACCGACATTCACACCGCTACCGCCGCACAGGTTTTCGGTTTGCCGATAGAAATGGTTACCCCTGTACTTCGCAGTCGTGCAAAAGCAGTAAACTTCGGTATAGTTTACGGTATTGGCGCCTTTTCACTTGCAAAAGATATTGGCGTAACCAGAAAAGAAGCCGACGATTACATTAAATCCTACCTTGCCACCTACCCCAAGGTCGCACAGTATATGGAAAAAACAATAACCAACGCCAAGCAAGACGGTTTTGTTACCACTTTGTTTGGAAGAAAACGTTATTTGCCCGAACTTCAAAACAGTAACGGTATGATACGCGCGTTCGGCGAACGTGTTGCACGTAACGCACCCATTCAGGGTACCGCCGCCGACGTAATTAAACTTGCAATGGTTAAGGTGTTTAACCGTTTGGAAAAAGAGGTTCCCACCGCAAAGCTTATTTTGCAGGTACACGACGAACTTATTGTTGAATGTTTGGAAAGTGACGCACAAAAGGTTTGCGACATTCTAAAATTTGAAATGGAAAATGCGGCAGATATGGTGGTTACCTTAACTGCAGATGCGGCATTCGGCAAAAACTGGCTTAGGAGTAAACTTTAATGAAGGTTTTATTTGTTTGCACAGGTAACACCTGCCGAAGTCCTATGGCGGAAGGTTATTTAAAAACGCTTGGCTTTTATTGTGAAAGTCGCGGTCTTGCGGCTGACGGAAGTAAGGTTAGCGAAAATTCCGCCGCTGTTATGAGTGAAATTGGCATTGATATAAGCGATCATATTTCAAAACAATTAACTGCCCGGGATGTAAAAGATTTTGACACTATTATTTGTTTGTCCAAAAGCCATTACGATTATTTATCGACGCTTGGTATTAAGTGTGAGGTTTTGGGCGACGGAATTTCCGACCCATATGGCTGTGATATTGACACCTACCGCAGTTGTCGTGATGAAATTATAAAAGCGCTTTACACCCGCTTCGGTAGGGTTGTTTTTATGGATGACGTTTTTATAGATGACGTTATAGAAATTGAAAATACCTGCTTTTCACACCCTTGGACCAAGGACGGTATAATCGAAGCGCAAAATAACCGCACAAAATTCTACGTTTTTGAAAAGGGCGGCAAAGCTCTTGGTTACGTAGGAATTTCGGTAATTTTAGACGAAGGGTATATAACAAATATTGCCACACTTCCTACTTACCGAAACCAAGGTGTTGCAACTGCACTTTTAACCAAGCTTTGTGAATTCGCAAAAATGGAAAAGCTCAACTTTATTTCACTTGAAGTAAGGAAATCAAATCAAACTGCCATTTCACTTTATGAAAGGTTTGATTTTAGGGTTGAGGGGTTTAGAAAAAACTTTTACGACGACCCCAAAGAAGATGCCCTTATTATGACAAAAAGGTTTTGATAATTTGAAAATTTTAGCAATTGAAAGTTCGTGTGACGAAACCTCGGTCGCAATTGTTGAAGACCGCACGGTGCTTTCAAACGTTGTTTCAACACAAATTAAAGAACATAAAATATATGGCGGTGTTGTACCCGAAATTGCTTCCCGCCGACATACCGAAGCTATTTCCGCAGTATGTGACCAGGCCCTTGAAGAAGCAGGGCTTGATTACACAGACATTGAAGCTGTTGCGGTTACTTTTGCCCCCGGGCTTATCGGTGCGCTTTTAGTAGGCGTAAACTTTGCAAAGGGTCTTGCATTTTCCCTTGGTGTGCCGCTTATACCGGTTCATCATTTGCGGTCGCACATTGCTGCAAACTACCTTGCCCACCCCGACCTTAAACCCCCGTTTTTGTGTCTTTTGGTGTCGGGCGGTAATACCGTAATTGCAAAGGTTGAAGATTACACCAAATTTAAAATAATCGGTCAAACACGTGACGATGCCGCTGGCGAATGTTTTGACAAGGTTGCACGTCAAATGGGGCTTTCTTACCCGGGCGGTGTTACTCTTGATAAAATTGCCACCATACCCGACCACCAAAAATATCCGCTTCCCCACCCAAAAGTTACGGGCGGCGAATTTGATTTTAGTTTTTCGGGTCTTAAAACTGCGGTTATAAATTTAGTTCATAATTCAAATCAAAAAGGCGTTGAAATTGACGTGCCAGTGCTTTGTGCAACCGTCAGACAACGCGTTTGCGATTTGCTTATAAAAAATACAATGGCGGCAGCCGAAAAAACCGGCTATACAAAAATCGCTGTTGCGGGCGG
This sequence comes from Acutalibacteraceae bacterium, assembly GCA_045578165.1. GTDB lineage: Bacteria > Bacillota > Clostridia > Oscillospirales > Acutalibacteraceae > UBA737. The sequence goes on along the minus strand of JAZNJR010000041.1, from coordinate 26,215 downwards.
GGTTTCTGCTAATAGTGAACTTCGCCGAAGATTAGATGAGGAGTGTAAACAAAAAGGGTATTCACTTTACTACCCACCACTTAAATATTGTGGCGATAATGCGGCAATGGTGGGCGCACAGGCAATTTATGAATATCTTGACAAAAACATTGGCGATACTTCCCTAAATGCTACCGCCACATTACCAATTGATTACAGGTGATTAAAATGAAAAACAAAAAAGTACTACTCATTGTTAACCCCTGCTCCGGCAGAGCTAAAATGTATACCGAACTTTTAAAGGTTGTGGAAGTTTTTTCTTCTGATGATTATCTTGTATCGGTTTACCCGACAAAATTTAAAGGCGACGCTACCGATTTTATTAAAAAACTGTCTAACGATGATTTTAACCTTATTGTAGTTTGCGGTGGCGATGGTACCTTAAATGAAGTTATTGAAGGTATTATGGAATCGAAAAACGATATTCCGCTTGGATATATACCTTCGGGTACGCTTAATGAATGGTCAAGCGGACTTAACATTTCACGAAATATTGAAACCGCTGCTAAAGACATTATAAACGGCAAAAAAATAAAACTTGATATTGGACGCTTTAACGATAAGTATTTTTCATATACTGCATCCTTCGGCGCATTCACAGGGGCATCGTATTCCACCCCACAAGAAATGAAAAACGTTTTAGGGCAAAGTGCTTACTTCCTCGAAGGCATAAAAGGCCTTGCCGCAATTAAACCCATTCATATGAAGCTTACAAGTGACGACGGTGTTGTTGAAGGCGACTTTTTATTCGGCGCAATTTCAAATTCACTTTCGGTCGGCAGTATTATTAAATACGATAAGACTCCCGTTGGTCTTAACGATGGTATTTTTGAAGTAATTTTAATTCGCAACCCCGATAATATTGTAAAACTTCAACCCTTGGTTGACGGTATTTTAAAACACGAATTTGACCGTGAGGGTATGGAATTTTTCCGCACCAACAAACTTGTTATTGAAGCCAATGAAGAAGTTTCATGGACTCTTGATGGCGAATATGCCAAAGGTGACGGTCCCATTACACTTGAAAACATTCACGGCGCGATAACCTTTATAATACCCGAAATTTAAAGAACAGGAGATAAATATGTTTACTACAGATATAGGTGTGGACCTTGGTACCGCCAATACCCTTGTATGTCTTAAAGGCAAAGGAATTATTATAAGAGAACCTTCCGTAGTGGCTTATGATATAAGAAACGACGCTGTGCGCGCAGTAGGTCAAGAAGCAAAAGATATGATTGGCCGCACCCCCGGTTCAATTGTTGCGCTTCGCCCACTTAAAAATGGTGTTATTGCTAACTTTGACGTTACCGCAGCAATGCTTAAACGCTTTGTGAAAATTTCGCTTAAGGGTTCTTTCTTTAACCGTGTGCGAATGGTAATTTGCGTTCCGTCAGGCGTTACCGAAGTGGAAAGCCGCGCAGTTTTTGACGCTGCAAAACAAGCCGGCGCCACCGAAATCGACTTGGTTGAAGAACCAATGGCAGCTGCAGTCGGTGCGGGTCTTCCCGTTTGGGAAGCAACCGGCAATATGGTTGTTGACATTGGAGGCGGTACAAGTGAGGTTGCAGTCATTTCACTTGGCGATATTGTTACCGCACAGTCAATTCGTGTTGCAGGCGACGACCTTGACGAAGCAATAATCAACTATATTCGCAAAAAGCACAACCTACTTATTGGCGAACGCACTGCCGAACAAATTAAAATTGAAATTGGCTCTGCAAAACCGTACGAAAACGAAACAAGTATTGAAATTAAGGGTAGAAACCAGGTTGACGGTTTACCCAAAAACGTGATTATCTCGTCTGAAGAAGTTAGAAACGCTATGTCAGACACAATTTCACAAATTATTGATATAATTCGTTCAACCCTTGAAAAAACACCGCCTGAACTTTCTGCGGACATTATTGACCGTGGTATTACTTTAACCGGTGGCGGTGCATTACTTCGTGGACTTGCTGAACTTATTGCAGAAGAAACAGGTATGCCCGTAACCGTTGCTGCTAACCCAATTGACTGTGTGGTTTTAGGCACAGCCAAACGACTTGAAGGCAATGGCGGTTTCGAAAACTACGTTTTCCGACGCGGCAAGCATTTTAGATAAATTTTCGGAGGAATAAAAATGCGATTTTTCTTTCGCAGTAAGCAGTTTAAAATTATTTTATCGGTTTTAATTGCCTTAATTGCGGTTTCGGTTATGTCTTCTATAATCGGCAGTCATTTATCTCCACAAGCAAATATTATAGGCACAATTACTGCTCCGTTCCGTTCGGCAGTTAACGGCATTTGGAACGGTATTGAAGATTTTGTGTCCGCCTATCGTGACGGAAGCAAAATTATGCTTAAAAATTCCGAACTTGAAGCAGAACTTAATGACCTGCGCGAACAACTTTCCGAATATCAGGCAACCAAAGCCGAAAATGAATTTTATAAAAAATATTTAAAAATTGCCGAAAGCAATCCCGATTTTAAGTTTGCACCCGCAACCCTTATTTCGCGCGATAATGATGACCCTTATCAAAGTTTCGTTATAAATAAAGGTTCACTTAACGGTGTTGCTGCTTATGACCCTGTAATTACAGACGCAGGTCTTGTCGGCTTTGTTTCGCAGGTTGGACTTACCACCTCGAAAGTAACCACCGTTTTAAGTCCCGAACTTGTAATAGGCGCACTTGATAACCGCACAAGCGATTCAGGCATTATTGCCGGCGACCTTGAAATTGCAAAATCGGGCAAAACCAAATTTTCAAATTTGGCGCGTTCTTGCAGTGTGGCTATCGGTGACTATGTTGTAACTTCGGGTGAAGGCATTTTCCCGAAAGGTTTGCTTATTGGCAAAATTGAAACAATTGGTAACGATAAATACAACACTTCCATTTACGCAACTGTTACACCATTTGCTAAAATCAGTGAGCTTCGTCAGGTTATGGTAATTACCGATTTTGAAGGTCAAGGTCACGTACTTGATGAAAATGGTGATTGATATGTCCAAAAAAGTTAAGAAAAATTTAATTATCGCTTTTAACGTAGTGATTTTCTTTTTAATTTCACTACTTCATTATTCCGACTTTTTAGATGTAAAAATTGCGGGCGTAGGTACAACCCTTCTTATTCCGTTGCTGGTTGCATTTTCACTTTGGCATTCTCCGTTAGCATCAGCTTTGACGGGTATGCTTTCGGGAATAATTATGGATTCTTCCGCAAATAACAGTTACTGCTTTAACGCAATCGTTTTATTGCTTATCGGCACTTTCGTTTCGGTTTCCTCAAGCGCGCTGTTTAATAAAAATTTACCCTCTGCAATGGTTATATCACTTATATGTTCAATGGCATATTACCTGCTTCAGTGGGGTTTTTTCCACACCTTTTCGGAAGGTATAAATAACGGTCTTACATTTTTACTGCAAATTTCACTTCCGTCAGCAGTTTTGACCGCGGCATTTATCTTACCCTTTTACTACCTTTACAAATACATCGAAAAACTAAAGTTAAAAATTTAAGATATAACAGAAAGGAATTTCATCTTGCCTTTTAAGAAAAAAAGCCAAATTGAAATTAACATTTTATCTTTTTTGCTGATAGCTGTAATAATTTTGTTTTCCGCAAGGGTTTACTTTTTACAGGTAACCGCCGCAGGCGAATTTAAGAAAAGTTTACCCTACGGTGCGGCAAGTTCTCACGCAGCGGTTATAACCGCCCCCCGTGGCGAAATACTTGACTGCTATGGCAGAAAAATTGCTGTCAACCGTGACGGTTATAACATAATTTTCAACAAAGCATACGTTAAAGATAATTTAAACACAATAATTCTTACCCTTATTAATTTGGCGAAAGAATATGAGGCCGAATGGGTAGACAAACTCCCCATTACCGCATCTTCGCCTTATAAATATATTGAAGGTGAAAAAACCGATAAGCTTTTAAAAACGCTTGACCTTGCAAATTATGCCACAGCCGAAAACTGTTTCGACGAAATGGTGAAACGCTACAAGCTTGAGGGTTTTTCAAGGTCTGAACAACGCAAAATTATGGGTGTTCGTTACAGCATGGAAATTTTAGACTTTTCAATTTCCTACCCCTACACCTTTGCGGAAGATATTCCTACCGAATTTATGCGCCACATTTCAGAATCATCCTTCCTGCTTGACGGTATTTCAATTGACGTTGTACCATTTCGCGAATATACCGATACCACCCTTGCAGTAAACCTTATCGGTTCGGTTGGACCCATTTTTGAAGAAGATTGGGAATATTACAAGGAACGCGGTTATTCCTATAATGACAAGGTTGGTAAAAGCGGTATTGAAAAATGGGGCGAAGAATATCTCCGCGGTATTGACGGCGAAATCACCTACTATTTAGATGCCAAGGGCAACATTATTGAAACTGAAATTACTAAAGAACCAATTGCAGGTAAAACAATTATGTTGTCGCTTGATAAAAATATTCAGCGACTGGCGCAAGATTCTTTGGAAAACAAGGTAAAAGATTTGCGTTCGCGTGGTAGCAGCTGTAAAGCCGCTACCGCAGTTGCAATTGAGGTTTCAACCGGTAAGGTTTTGGCGGCGGCAAACTACCCCACTTATGATTCCGCCACAATGAATAAAGACTATAATCAATTAGCCGAAGACCCTGCAAAACCACTTATGGACCGTGCTTTTCAGGGCATTTACCCTGTTGGCTCAACCATAAAGCCGGGTGTTTCGGTAGCGGCACTTGAAACTGGTGTTTACCGTAACGGCGAAACTGTTGGCTGCGTTCAAACCTATAACTATTTTTCTGACTATAAACCCAAATGTTTGCATCATCACGGTTCAATTAATCTAAAAACCGCAATTTCAAAAAGCTGCAACTACTTCTTCTTTGAAATGGGCAAACGCATTGGGGCCACAACCCTTACCGATTATTTTAAACAATTCGGTTTAGGTGTAAAAACCGGCGTTGAAATTAACGACAGTGCAGGCCTTTTATTAGAGCCCGATTCTGACCGTGTTGGCGGCACCACATTGCAGATAGCCATTGGTCAGCTAAATGCATTTACCCCTTTGCAACTTGCAAATTATACCGCAACCTTAGCCAACGGCGGCACACGTTATAAGGTTAGTCTTATTGATAAAGTTGTAACTTACGATATGTCTTCAACCTTTTTAACGGTTAAACCCGAAATAAAAAACGAAATGAAAATTAGCGAAAGCACACTTGCTGCAGTAAAAGAAGGTATGCTTTCAGTTACAGAAGAAGGTACCGGTCGTTTGGCGCTTAGCGACTACCCCATAAAAGTTGGCGGTAAAACGGGTACTTCGCAGGTTAACAATGCGGCTGACCACAGCGTGTTCATTGCTTATGCCCCATTTGATAATCCGCAAATTGCCATTTCGGTTGTGCTTGAAAACGGTGGTCACGGTTATAATGCCGGTTCGGTTGTGCGTGATATTCTTGATGCTTACTTCTTTTCTGAAAGCAGTGCGGACGATTACAATTTACCGTTTGTCGTTTTGGACTGATTAATTGACAAAAAATGACTGTTATGTTAAAATATTACCTAATTGTGAGGTGACTTTATGGGCAAAATTTTTGCTGTGACTTCGGGCAAGGGCGGTGTTGGTAAATCTACCGTATCTACGGGGCTTTCACTTGCACTCTCACACCTTGGTCATAAGGTTTTGCTTATAGATATGGACGAAGGGCTTAGATGCCTTGATTTAATGCTTGGCATTGAAAAACAAGTCGTTTTAGACCTTTCTGACATTTTACAAGGGCGTGAAATAGAGGATGCTGTTTACAATGTGAAAGAAAATCTTTATCTCATACCTGCCCCGCAAAAGCTTGGCATGATAGATGCCTATAGGTTTGCAAACTTTGCAAACATCGTAAAAGATTTATATGACGTAATAATTTTCGACTTTCCCGCAGGCATTGATTTTTCGCTTTATGATTGTTTGCCGAAAGATACACTTTTTTTAACGGTTGCCTTCCCCGATGCTGTCACAGTACGTGATGCGGCGGTTGTAAGTGGGCTTCTTGCCGAAAAGGGTTGCCAAACGCGTCTTATAATAAACCGTTTTGATTATAAATTCTCAAAACGCAAAATTTATAAAAATATCGATGATATTATCGATGAATCAGGACTTCAGCTTGTTGGCATTATTCCTTTAAGCGAAGAATTACAAGGTCTTTCACACGGTCAACCCGTGAAACCGAAAAACAAACCTATGAAGGCCTTTATAAGAATTTCAAAACGTCTTTTGGGTGAGCATATACTGCTTCCCAAAATAAAAAAAATATGAGAGGAAAATGAAAAATGACAATTGCACTTATCGCACACGACGCAAAAAAGGAACTTATGGTACAATTTTGCATTGCTTATTGCGGAATTTTAAGCCGTTATAACCTGGTTGCCACCGGCGGTACAGGTAAAATCGTTACCGACGCAACCGGTCTTGATATCACTACATTTTTAAGCGGTTCACAAGGTGGTTCACAGCAAATTGCTTCACGTATCGGTTGTGACGAAATCGACCTTTTACTTTTGTTCCGCAACCCTCTCAACCCCAAACCCAACGAACCTGACGAACACGCTTTGCTTCGTCTTTGCGACGTTCATAACATTCCCGTTGCCACAAATATTGCAACTGCAGAAATGCTTATTCACGGTTTGGAACGTGGCGACCTTGACTGGCGTGACATTGTGAAATCTAATCACTAATTTGGAGATTATTTATGAGTGAAATTAACCGTGCCGTAAAAGGCACTAATGATATTTTACCATTTGATAGTTATAAATGGCAATTTGTTGAAAACAAAATGTTCGAAATTGCCCGTATGTTTGGTTACGAAGAAATTCGCGTACCCGTTTTTGAACATACCGAAGTTTTCAAACGCAGCGTTGGTGACACTACCGACGTTGTTCAAAAAGAAATGTATACCTTTGACGACAAGGGCGGCAGGTCTATTACCCTTCGACCCGAGCTTACCGCAGGTGTTGTGCGTTGCGCTATTGAAAAAGGGTTGGTACAAGGCGCACTTCCTTTAAAGGTTTGTTACGTTGGCGGTTGTTACCGTTACGAAAAACCGCAGGCGGGTCGTCTTCGCGAATTCCACCAGTTTGGTGTTGAGTGTTTGGGTGCCCCTGCCCCAAATGCCGACGCCGAAGTTATTATGCTTGCAAAACAGGTGCTCAGTAACGTCGGTATTGAAAACATATCGCTTGAAATTAATTCTATCGGTTGTCCCGAATGCCGCAAGAATTTTCAAGCCGCATTAAAGAAATATTTCAGCGAAAATATTGACACGCTTTGTTCAACCTGCAAAGACCGACTTGACCGCAACCCAATGCGAATTCTTGACTGCAAGTCACCAATTTGTTCCGAGCTTTCTAAAAATGCTCCCGTTGTAATTGATTTTCTTTGCGACGAATGTAAAGAACATTTCGAAGGCGTTAAAGGTCATCTTGACGCGGCAGGTATAAAATACACCGTTAACCCACATATTGTACGCGGTCTTGACTACTACACCCGCACCGTTTTTGAATTTGTGTCAGGCGATATTGGTGCCCAAAGCACAGTTTGCGGCGGTGGAAGATATGACGGTCTTGTTTCACAAATGGGCGGCCCTAATGTTGCGGCTCTTGGTTTTGGTATGGGCATTGAAAGACTTATGCTTGTTTTACAAGCCCAAAATACCGAGCTTCCCAAAGTCAATACTTGCGACCTTTATATTGCCACTATGGGCGACAAGGCGTCACTTAAAGCAAGTGAGCTTTGCTATAATTTAAGAAACGACGGGTTTAAAATTCAAACCGACGTGGTTTCACGCGGCTTAAAGGCACAAATGAAATTTGCCGATAAAATCGGTGCAACCTTTACAATGGTTTTGGGCGATAGCGAATTGGAAAGCGGTACCACCAACTTAAAGAATATGCAAAGCGGCGAAATTATCGCTGTTAAACTTTCAAATATCAGTGACGAATTGTTTGCGGCAGTTAACAAAGCCGCGCTTGATAACCTTACTGAAGCATTAGCAGAATAGGAGTGTTTTTCTTGCAACTTGACAGAATGGATGGACTTAAACGCACCCACTATTGCGGTGTTTTAAGACAAGACGATTTAGAAAAAAATGTTGTGGTTTGCGGTTGGGTACAACGCCAACGTGACCTTGGCGGACTTATTTTTATTGATTTAAGGGACAGAACCGGCATTGTTCAGCTTGCTTTTGACGATAACACCGATAAAGCAATTTTTGAAAAAGCATCTGCTATTAGAAGTGAATATGTGCTTATGGCAGAGGGTAAGGTTAGAATGCGTTCTTCAATTAATCACGATATTCCCACAGGCGATATTGAAATTGAAGTAACCACACTTAAAGTTTTGGGCGCAAGTGAAACCACACCTTTTGAAATTTTGGACAAATCACTTGCTAACGAGGAGCTTCGCCTTAAATACCGTTATCTTGATTTAAGACGTCCCGTTATACAAAACAATATTTTAATGCGTCATAAAATTGCAAAGGTTACCCGCGATTACTTTGACGAAAACGGTTTTATTGAAATTGAAACCCCCACCTTTATTAAATCCACACCCGAGGGTGCACGCGACTATCTTGTTCCCTCGCGTGTTCATAAGGGAAGCTTTTTTGCCCTTCCACAGTCACCCCAACTTTACAAACAGCTTTTAATGCTTTCCGGCTTTGACCGTTATATGCAGTTGGCACGTTGCTACCGCGATGAAGATTTACGCGCCGACCGTCAACCCGAATTTACTCAAATTGACCTTGAAATGTCGTTTGTGGAAATGGAAGATGTTTTCAGCATTGCCGAGGGCTTTATCAGTCGTTTGTTTAAAGAAGTATTAAACGTACAAATTCCAACACCGCTTCCCCGCCTTACTTATACCGAAGCAATGGACAACTACGGCAGCGATAAGCCCGACACCCGCTTTGATATGAAAATTAAAGATTTGTCGGACATTGTAAAAAATTGCGGTTTTGGTGTTTTTGCCGACACTGTTAAAAACGGTGGTACTGTTCGTGCAATTACCGCTAAAGCGGCGGCAAACGTTTATACCCGTAAAGAAATTGACAAATTAACCGAAGATGCAAAGGGTATTGGTGCAAAGGGTCTTGCGTTTATTCGCTGGGTTGAAGATACACCCACCTGTTCTTTTGCTAAGTTTATGACTGAAGACGAAATATCAGCCATTATTGAACGTACAGGCGCCGAAAAGGGCGACATTGTGCTTATTGTTGCTGACCGCAAAAATATTTGTCTTTCAGTTTTAGGCGCGCTTCGTGTTGCCGTTGCAAAACGTCTTGACATCATTCCCGAGGGCTTTAACTTCCTTTGGATTACCGAATTCCCCTTCTTCGAATATAACGAAGAAACAGGTAACTGGGATGCAATGCACCACCCGTTCACTTCTCCGTTGGATGAATGTTTGCAGTATCTTGACACCGCGCCTGAAAAGGTATTTGCCAAAGCTTATGACTTGGTGCTTAACGGTACAGAACTTTCAAGCGGTTCTATTCGTATTTCCGACCCCGAACTTCAGAAAAAGATGTTTGCTGCCCTTGGTCTTTCAGACGAAGAAGCGGCTGAAAAATTTGGCTTCTTGGTTGATGCTTACCATTATGGCGCACCGCCTCACGGTGGTATGGGTATCGGTCTTGACCGCCTTACAATGATTATGTGCGGTTGCGACTCTCTCCGCGACGTTATTGCTTTCCCGAAGGTTTCCAACACGGGTGAATTAATGTCGGGCGCCCCCTCTCCTGTTGATGCAAAACAACTTGAAGAACTTTCAATTGGCATCATTAAAAACGACAAATAATTTAAAGGCGGTAGAAAATTCTACCGCCTTTATTAATTAAAAATATTTTTTATAATTATTAGGAATATTTCTACTTGATTATTTAAAAACATTATGATATAATAACTTTTGCTGTAATAAACAGCCCCTATGCGCTGATAGCTCAGTTGGATAGAGCATCTGCCTTCTAAGCAGAGGGTCGGGGGTTCGAATCCCTTTCAGCGTGCCAATTTAAAGAGAGTGACATCGTACATGTTGCTCTCTTTAATTTTTTATATGGAGAAAGGGATTCGAACAAGCCGTTAAGACAAACAGTCCGGTGTGACTGTTTGGTAGGCGCGGCAACGAGCAAAGCGAGGCGATAGGCGCGGGTAGCGCCGAGACATAATCCCTTTCAGCGTGCCAATTTAAAGAGAGTGACATCGTAGATGTTGCTCTCTTTATTTTTTATATGGAGAAAGGGATTCGAACCCCCTAACAAAAACAACCCCACCGTTTCGGTGGGGTTTGCTATTTATTGACTTACTGTTGTATCAGTTTTTATACTGTCCATTACAAAACGATAGAAATCTTCGTTCATAATTTCAAGTGAAGCGGTATACCTTGATTTAGTAACTGCTATACAATAATCAAGATGTGCTTGTTTTTCTTTTTCAGACATCTTTTTAGCAGTATCTAACCATTCGGCTTTACCTGTTTGTGCGTTATACTTTACAAATTCGGTAACAAAGCTTCTATTATAAAGCATTGCAATGGGGGTATTGTCGGCAAAAATATCCGTACCGGGAAGTAAACGAGAATCATATTCCATACCCCAAAGATTAAGAACCGTGGGCAAAATATCAACGTTGCAAACAGGTTCGTCAACGTGAATTGTTTCAATACCCGGGCAGTACATAATACAGGTGGACTTATACTTTTCAAAGTTGGGTTCCAAAGTTTTACCTGCAAGAGAATTAACGTGGTTATCAGCAAGATAATATGGGTAATGGTCGCCAAGAATAACAATCATAGTATTATTGATTTTGCCCGCTTCATCAAGGCGTTCAAGCAAGTATGTCATTGCCTTTTCAAGCTCATAGTTAGCGGCGATATAATACTTGGCTTGTGTGGTAAGTTCTCTATCGCCCAAAAGGTCGGTAACGGTTTTATAGTTCTTGGCAGCAACATAGTTTGCATTGGAATAAGGACCGTGACCCGAAAAAGTCATATAATAAGTGTGGAATTGGTCTTGGCTTATATAATCGTCAATAGACTGTTGCATCATTTCAAGGTCTGACGAGGGCCAAGCGCTTGTAAACTTCATACCCTGTCCCATAAATTTAAGGTTTGTGTAACCTAAATTGGGATGCGTCTTATTTCGCTGATAATAATAACCGCGGAAATTATGGAAAGCATGGGTTTTAATGCCAATGTTTTCAAACATTTTACCCAAAGAGAAAGGTAATAACTTATTTTTTGAATTTACAAAACTGCCTTGTGACGAGTTTGCAGATGCCGCACGCGAAACGTCAGGCCAAAGACCCGTCATAAAAGCAAATTCGCCATTGGTTGTTGTATTTTTAAAGGAATTATAAAAATTATTAAGTACAATGCCGCCCTGACTCATACGGTAAAGCGTGGGTGTAACAACAGGGTCAATGGCATAACTTGAAAATGCTTCGGCACAAATATAAATCAAATTATAATCCTTCATGGTGCCGGTATATTCATTTTTATTTGTACCGTTAAGCGCAGCAAAATAGTCGCAAAGCGCCTGCTTGCCGGTATCGGTTGTAGAAAGCTTTAATTTGTCAAAATCAATATCTTCAATAATATTGGGTGTGGTGTCAAGCGGGGGTTCCTCCGGTACGGTAGGAACAATGAGTGTATTTGGCTTATTGTCTGTACCGCCAAATAACATATAACGAACTTCAATAAGCGAATTTGTTAAAACACCTAAATAACCCGCACCTGTATCGGTGTCGGTTTCGCTTGAGGAGTAGAAATAATAAGGCGAAGGTTCGCCCGTGCCAAAAGGCAAAAGCAACAAAATTGCCAAAAGCCACATAATTACACATTTGCAAAGTGATAAAACGTGCACCCTTTTGCCAAAACCGTTAAAAATATTTTTAGGTGCGGCATAAGCATAAATAATTGCCGCCAAAACAGGTAAAATGCAAAGAAAAATCCACCCAAGCGAGCCCAAAACAACTTCAACAAGACCGCCCATAAAGTCTTTCATGGCATCAGCACCGTTACCGGTTTGCGAAATTGATAAAAATGAGCCAAAAATGCGGTGATACACAAGCTGAGTTACGTAAAACGCAAAAGGTAACACCATAACGATTGGGGTTACAATACGATTGATTTTAAGCTTGGTTTTGCACCAACCCGTAAGGGTTGCCAAAAAGAAAGCAACACTTGGTAAAAAGAAAATGAAATAAAATGTCATATCTTTAAAGCCAATTTGCGCACGAAGTAAAAATTCCCAGTATAAAAGTGCCACAAAATATAGCGCGGCATAACGCAACATCGATATAACATCGCCCTTTACTTCTTCTGTGGGGTATAATTTACTTACAGTCCAATTTAACAATGCTCTGATTTTTCTGTTCATATATTAACTCCTTAAAGTCATAAAACCACAATGAAGAGATTATAACACTTTTGTTCAAAAAAATCAACGAATTTCGACATATTTTTAAAACTTGCCCTTTATATTATGAAATGTTATAATGATAAAAAACAAAAAGGAAATGCTATGGAAACAGAACTTTGGGAATATTTAAAAACCGCGCAAAAACCCATTGTGCTTTACGGTATGGGTAACGGTGCCGACAAGATTATTAACGTGCTTAATGAAAAAGGCATTGCTTTTCAGGGTGTTTTTGCAAGTGACGGCTTTGTGCGAGATAAACTTTTTCATAATCACAAAATATCAAGCTATAGTGAGCTTAAGTCGCGTTTTGGCGATATGATTGTACTTTTGTGCTTTGGCAGCAGTTTACAGGATGTAATTGATAATATTTTAAAAATTGCAAATGAACAAGAGCTTTACGCCCCCGAAGTACCGGTTATTGGCGATGGACTTTTTGATTTAAACTTTTTAAAAGAAAATGCTGAAAATTTAAAATGGGTGTATGACCATTTGGCAGACGACATCTCCCGCCACACTTTTGAAAACATTATTAAATATAAATTAAGCGGCAAAATTGAATATTTGCTTGACTGCCAGGTTGATGAAAACGAACCGTACAGTTCATTTTTAAATCTTGAAAAGGAACGTTTTTTAGACCTTGGTGCATATAATGGCGACACCGTTTTAAGTTTTATTAAAAAATGTCCTGAATACGACAGTATTACCGCCATTGAACCCGACCGTAAAACCTTTAAAAAGCTCTTAAAAAATACCGAAAAGGTTGAAAATTTAACAACCGTCAACGCTTGTGTTTCGGACAAATGCCAAACCGTTAATTTTAAAATGCTTGGTGGCAGAAATTCGGTTTTAGGTGACGGAAAAGACACAATCGAAGCCATAACGGTTGATTCTTTAAGTTTTAACCCCACATATATAAAAATGGATGTTGAGGGCGAAGAGATTGCCACAATTAAGGGCGCAAAACATACAATTGAAAGCTTAAAACCAAAAATGCTTATTTCTGCCTACCACCGCACTGATGATTTTGTGGCCATTCCAAAGGAAGTTTTAAATATCAGAAGTGATTATAAATTATATGTGCGTCACTTTAAGTATTTGCCCGCTTGGGACACAAATTTTTATTTTATATAAAAAACAGCAACACAAAAATGTGTTGCTGTTTTAATTTTGTAAATCTTTTTTTATTTGTTCTTTCAGTTCAGAAAGCGAATTAAACTTTTTTTCATCTCTTAAAAACTTAACTGGAATTACTTTGACCTCTTTATCATAAAGGTCGCCCGAAAAGTTTTTAATATAGGTTTCGCTTATAACAAAATCGGTTTCATATGTGGGACGAACACCAATATCAGTTATACCGTCAAATTCGTTACCGTCAATTAAAACCTTGGTTTTATAAACCCCAAAACGAAGCGTTACGAGCTCACTTGGATACTTTTGGTTAATTGTAGGAAAACCAATTGTTCTTCCCCGTTGGTCGCCCTTGTTTACCCTTGCGGTAAAGCTGAACGGTTTATATAAAAAGCTGTTAGCTTTTTCAGTATTTCCGTCTTTTAAAAGCGAACGAATATAGGAAGAAGACAAAATCTTGCCATCTTCTAACAAAAACGATTTTGAAATCTTAAGATCAATACCATTTTGTTGACAAAAATTATAAAGCAGTTCGGTATCGCCAGCACCGTTTTTACCAAAACGGTAATTGAAACCGCAGGCAATTAAATCGGCACCGATTTCATTCTTTAAATAGTTTAAAAATTCTTCCGGCGAAGTGTCCTTAACCTTTTCAAAATCAAGAATTACAATATCGTCAAAGCCCAGTTCCTTTAAATATTCTTGTCTTTCATGCAAGGTTAAAATTAATTCGCATTTACCCTTTAAAAGCATTTTGGGCGGCACATTAAAGGTAACCGCCACCTTTTTAAACCCATCGGGCAAGGTTAAAACCTCGCGATGAGCAGTATGAAGCCCGTCAAACGTGCCAAGTGCAACAGCGGTTTTCATCATACACTCACCTCGGGGTAATTTATTATGCATTTAATTGCAATTTGTTTGTTTTCAGTATCGGCATAACCAATTCCCAAAAACTGATTTTTAAACTTTATTCTAAAAAGTTCGTTTTCCTTAAAATCGGCAACGTTTAGCCGGTCAAACGAAAGCTGACCGCCATTACAAAAACGCACCGCTTGATTTTTAGTAACGCTTAAAGCGCGTAAATGCTTTACTGCGGTTTCTTCACTTAAAATATATTCATTAATATTTTCGTTGTTAATTTTTTCTAATTCGACACATTGTTCCAAATTAAAACCTGCAGTTTCGGTCCTTTCAAGCAAAGAAAGGGTTGCACCGCATCCAAGTGCTTTGCCAATATCACGCGCAAGTGAACGAATATAAGTCCCTTTTGAAACGTGGCAAGACACCGTAAAACAGTTGTTTTCAAGCGGTTTTAAAACCGTCAAGTCAAAGACTTCAATTTCGCGAGGCGTAATTTGCACCGTTTTACCTTGACGTGCCAAATCGTAAAGACGCACACCGTCTTTTTTAAGTGCGCTATACATTGGGGGTACCTGAAATTGTTTGCCCTTAAACCTTTCAAGAACGTTTTGCAGGTCACTTTGGTTAACCTTAACCTCTTTTTCCTGCAAAACTTCACCCGTTATATCACACGTGTCGGTTGTAATGCCCAGCTTTATTTCGGCAATATACTTTTTGTCGGCATCAAGCATTAAAGACGAAAGCGCAGTGGCGCGACCTAAAAAAACAGGTAAAACACCCGTTGCCATTGGGTCTAAAGTGCCGGTATGACCAACACGTTTTTCCTGCGCCGCCCTTTTTATTGCAGAAACCGCCGAAAAGGAGGTTATACCCTTTGGTTTATTTATTAACAGAAGTCCCTGCATTGCAGTCCTCCATAAATTTACCAACAACTTCCAATATCTGTGCTTTAACAGATGCAAGGTCGCCATTTATAATTGCCGCCGCAGCCGCTTTATGACCACCGCCGCCAAACTGTTTGGCAATTTCAGCAGCATTTAGCTTTTCAAAGGTGCGAACCGACACCTTAAACTTATCATCGTCAACCTGCTTTACGGTAAGCCCAACGTCTATACCCTCAACACTGCGTGAAATAAGTGCAATTCCTTCAAGCTCGGCACCGTAACAGCCGGTTTTTTCCTGCATTTCACTTGTAACGCTTAAAATAATACATTTGTCGTCAAAATGATACTCGGCGCCTTCAAGCACCATGCGTTCCATTTCCAAAAGATTTTTAGACTTTGTATCAAACATTAAACGGTTAATTTCACCGGCGTTAATATTATAATCATAAAGCATTGCCGCTATCATATGGGTTTTTGCAGTAACGTTTGAATATTTAAAGCAACCCGTATCGGTAGCAATACCCGCATATAACGCACGTGCTGTAACGTCATTAATATTAACACGCATGAGGGTAAGCAGTTCAAAAATGCTTTGGGCAGTAGCCGCCGCAGTAGTATCAAGATACAATTTTTTGGCGAAGCGGGCATTAGTGATATGATGGTCAATACATAAATCAACACAGTCGCCAAATTCTTCTGCCAAAGCGCCTAAAAGCTTTTTGTCGGCAATGTCAACAGCAATTACAGTTGCATTTTCACGACTGATGTGATTTGTTGAACGTACAAAAAAATCAAACTTTTTGGGTATTACGTCGGGGCACAGTACACACGCACTTTTACCAATTTCATTAAGACCGTAATAAAGCGCATAAGCCGAACCTAGCGTATCGCCATCAGGGGAAGCATGTGTGAGTATTATATAATTGTCATGTTTTTTTAAATACCTTGCTGTTTGCTTTAAATTAAGTTCACAGCAAGAGGTATTATCTTTATTTTTCATCATTACTTTCCTCTTTAAAAGATTCAATAATTTGGGAAATATGTGCGCTGTGAGCAATAGAATCATCTGCAATAAAGCGAAGTTCAGGCACCTTACGAAGCTTTAACTTTGCACCAAGCTCACGTCTTAAAAAACCTGCGGCACCTTTAAGGGCCTTAACCGATGTAACGGTTGCCTCATACCCTTCAATTGCGCTGACATAAACAGTTGCATAGGAAAGGTCCCCCGTAACGTCAACCTTAACAATGCTCAAAAGCTTGCTGACTCTGGGATCCTTTACCTCGCGCAACAATTCAGATAGACACACCTTTATATCAGATGTTATACGATTTATTTTAAATCCTGCCATTAATCTCTATACTCCTCCATAATGAAGGCCTCAAAGATATCGCCTTCCTTGATATCAGAATACTTTTCAAGACCAATACCACATTCATAGCCCTGTGCAACTTCCTTAACGTCATCCTTAAAGCGACGGAGCGAATCAATTTTATCTTCACAAATTACAATACCGTCACGTACAAGGCGAAGTTGTGCCGAACGTGCTACCTTACCATTTGTAATATAGCAACCCGCAATTGTACCAACGTTAGAAATTTTATAAACGCTTCTAACTTCGGCAGTACCGATAATGTTTTCACGGAATTTGGGTGCTAACATACCCTTCATTGCAGCTTCAATTTCTTCAATGCAGTCGTAAATAATGCGATACATACGCATATCTACGCCTTCGCGTTCGGCAGTTTCTTTTGCAACCGCGTCAGGACGAACGTTAAAGCCAACGATAATTGCGCCTGATGCTTGTGCCAAGGTAACGTCAGATTCGTTAACCGCACCAACACCACCGTGAATAACAGAAACCTTAACCTCTTCATTTGAAAGCTTAACCAAGCTTTCGCGAACTGCTTCAACAGAACCTTGAACGTCTGCCTTAACGATAATATTAAGCTCTTTAAGGTCGCCTGCTGATAGATTATCAAAGAGATTATCAAGTGTAACCTTTTGTTTAGCATTGTTAAGGTCGTCTTTTGCCTTTTGCTTTCTTTGTTCAACAAGCTGACGTGCAAGACGTTCGTCAGATACAGCGTCAAAAACGTCGCCTGCATTTGGTGTTTCAGCAAGACCGGTAATTTCAACCGGAACAGACGGGCCTGCTTCCTTAAGCTCAACACCGTTTTCATTGGTCATTACACGTACACGACCAACCGCAGTACCGGCAACAATAATGTCGCCTGTTCTAAGGGTACCGTTTTGAACAAGAAGTGATGCAACAGGACCACGACCTTTGTCAAGACGAGCTTCAATAACAATACCTTTAGCGCGTCTGTCGGGGTTTGCTTTAAGTTCTTGCATTTCGGCAACTAAAAGAATATTTTCCAAAAGATTATCTATACCTGTATGTGCTTTAGCAGAAACAGGAACACAAATAATATCGCCGCCCCATTCTTCAGGTACAAGCTCGTGTTCGGTAAGCTGTTGCATAATACGGTCGGGGTTTGCTTCGGGTTTATCCATTTTATTAATGGCAACAATAATTTGAACCTTAGCCGCTTTAGCATGGTTAATTGCTTCAATAGTTTGGGGCATGATACCGTCGTCAGCCGCAACAACAAGCACCGCAATATCGGTAGCCATTGCACCACGTTGACGCATTGAGGTGAACGCTGCGTGACCGGGAGTGTCAAGGAATGTGATATCTTCGCCATTACAGTTTACACGGTAAGCACCAATGTGTTGTGTAATACCACCTGCTTCTGTAGAAGTAACCGCAGTATCACGAATAGCATCAAGAAGTGAAGTTTTACCGTGGTCAACGTGACCCATAACAACAACAACAGGACTGCGGGGTTTAAGGTTTTCAGCAGTATCTTCGGTGTCGTCCATAATTTTTTCTTCAATGGTAACAACAACCGCTTTCTGAATTTTTGCACCCATTTCGGTAACAACAATTTCGGCGGTATCATAGTCAATAACCTGGTTAACGGTAGCCATCATACCGAGTTTAAGAAGTTCTTTAATAACTTCTGCGGCAGTTTTCTTCATTGCGGCTGCAAGCTCGCCCACAGTAATTTCGTCCCCAACAGTAACGGTAATGGGGGTTTTCTTAATGCGTTCAAGCTGAAGACGACGCATTTTATCTGCCTCGGTCTCACGTTTAGCGCCTTGAGGACGTTTATAATCCTTAGACTTTTGTTTAATTTTTTGTTTGCGTGAATAATTGTCCTGCATAGAGTTTGCGGGGGCAATTGTTTCATATTTTTCGTTATATTTATCGATATTTACGTTAGAAGTACGGGTATCGATATGACGAATTTCAGCAGGACCACGGTTAGGCGCATCTCCTGCGACTTTGTCCTTTTTCTTGGAAACAAAGGGTTGCGGG
Organism: Acutalibacteraceae bacterium; assembly: GCA_045578165.1. Lineage (GTDB taxonomy): Bacteria > Bacillota > Clostridia > Oscillospirales > Acutalibacteraceae > UBA737. Next base: position 7,476 of record JAZNJR010000041.1, on the reverse strand, counting down.
TCAGAGGGCTTAAATTCCTTCTTGGGCTCTTCCTTTTTAGCTTCCTGCTTTTGGGGCTCGGCTTTCTTTTGCTCTGCCTTTTTAGCTTCGGCTTTAGCCACTTCCTTCTTGGGCTCTTCCTTTTTAACCTCCGGCTTTTTAGGTTCTGCCTTAGGGGCTTCCTTCTTGGCTTTTTCTGCATCCTGTGCAGCAGCGGCTGCCTGAAGTTGCTGTAAAATTGCCATTTGTTCTAAAAGCTTTTTATTCTTTTCTTCTTCTCTTGCCTTTTTGGCTTTTTCACGTGCTTCGGCACCTGTTGCAAAATAAGCAGTAAAATCTTTTACAGAATTATCTTTAGTAAGCTTATTGAAAAAACGACCGATTTCTTCTTCGTTAAGGGTTGCACTTGATTTCTTTTCACTGCCTGCCACGTCAGTAGCAATAGCGGCAACGTCCTTAGAACTCATATTCAAGTCTTTAGCAAGATCACTGACTTTATATTTATTGGTCATTAGCATATCCTCCTCTAATTGCTTCGGCGAATGATTTATCATTTACCGACAAAATACCGCATTTTCGGCCAACCGCCTTTGATACGGTTTCGATGTTTACATCATCTAAAACTATAAACGGAATATTTTTATTGAGTGTATGAAAGCCTATTTCTTTTTTGCTTTTGTCGGACACGTCACAAGCAGCCAACACCAAAAAGCTTTTCGAATTTTTTATTGATAAAAGTGTCATGTCCATTCCAAAAGATAACTTACCTGCCTTTGCGGCAAAACCTAAAAGGGTTAAGGTTTTATTATTCACCTTTTTCGATAGAACCCTTTAACTCGTTATAAATTTCATCGGTAATGGGGCAGTCAAACGCACGGGAAAGTGCCTTTTGCTTTTGCGCCTTTTCAAGACATTCACGGCTTTTGCAAACGTAAGCGCCTCTACCGTTTAATTTGCCTGTAAAATCAAGCTTAATTTCGCCCTCGGGGGTTTTAACCACACGTATAAGTTCTTTTTTGGGTTTCATTTCATGACAACCCGTACACAAACGCATAGGTATTTTTTTAACACTCATAATAAATTCCTCTAAAAATTAAATTATTCTCCGTAGTAGCCGCTTTCGGGGTGTATATCAATTTTCCAACCGGTAAGCTTAGCGGCAAGACGTACATTTTGACCCTTGTTGCCGATTGCAAGTGACAACTGTGCATCGGGGACCTTAACTTTACATGCCTTGGGTTCTTCAGATAAAATTTCAACCGAAGTAACCTTTGCGGGAGATAATGCTTCAGAAATGAAAGCAACGGGGTCTTCGCTGTATTTAACAATATCAATTTTTTCGCCGGCGAGCTCTTCAACAATTTTGTTTACACGTTCGCCTCTAGGACCGATACAAGCACCAATTGGGTCAATTTCGGGATTAGCCGAATAAACCGCAATTTTAGTACGTGAACCTGCCTGACGTGAAACCGACTTAATTTCAATAGTACCGTCAAAAATTTCAGGAACTTCGGTTTCGAAAAGGCGCTTAACAAGACCGGGATGTGTGCGAGAAAGCATTACACGTGCGCCGCGGTCAGTTTCCTTAACGTCAACAACGTAAACTTTGATGTGGTCGCCCTCTTCCAAAATTTCATCAGGAACCTGTTCTGCCTTAGGAAGTGTTGCGTCGCTGTGACCAATTGTTAAAATTGCATTACCTGTGCGGGGGTCAATTTTTTGAACAACCGCGGTAAGAAGTTCACGTGTATGGCTTTGGAATTCAGCCAAAGTGTGTCCACGTTCTGCTTCACGGACGCCCTGACGGAAATTGTTCTTTGAATTTTGTGCCACAACACGACCAAATTTTCTTGGGTCAAGTTTAATTTCAACAAAACCATTTTCAATTGAATTAACGTCAATTAAAGCGGCATCTTCTTTAGAAACTTCAATAAAGGGATCGGTTACAACATCTACAACTGTTTTACGTGCAATAACGTTAAAAATTTCTTTTTCAACGTCAATTACGCAAGAAACAATGTCATTACCACCAAAATCCTTACGTGCAGCAACTACAATTGCATCTGCAATTTTTTCTGCAATGAATTCCTTAGGAATTCCTCTTTCTTCTTCCATAAGCTTTAATGCTTCAAAAAATTCAGCATAATTTACTTCGTCTTTTTTTACCTTTTTTGCTCTTGCCATTTTTCCAAATTCCTCCATTAATATATTTAAAGTTTTTTATTCGAAATAACATGCGTTTGCTTTGGAAATTTCCTTAAAAGCAAATTCGTAAAGCTTACCGTCAACGTCTAAAACAACATTTTCGTTAACAGCGCTAAGTGTACCGATAAATTCCTTCACACCATCAACCGCTTTATAAAGCTTAATCTTAACCTTTTCGCCAACCATTGCTTCAAAATGTGCCACTCGAGTAAGTTCACGGTCAATTCCGCAGGAACAAACTTCAAGATAATATGACTTATCAATTGGGTCTGCCTCGTCAATAACCGGGTCAATAGCGTGAGAAACGTTGGTGCAGTCATCAATATTGATGCCGCCCTCCTTATCAATAAACACCCTTAAATACCACGATGCTCCCTCTTTCAAAAAGCGAACGTCCCAAAGGGTAACACCCTGGGCCTGCACAGTGTCTTTAATAAGGTCGTAAACACGTTCAGCTGCACTTGCCATAAATTCATCTCCTTGCAAAACAAAAGTGAGCGGCTGTTAGCCACTCACCTTTCTTTAAGATATTACAAATGGATTATAACACAACGCTTAAATAAAATCAAGCATTATTTTAATTTATTAATATATTCCCTGTTCTTCGCTTTCGTCGCCCTCGTAAGAATTAATGAAAATCTTAACAGCTATGTCAGCATTGACACTTGAACCCGCAGAGGGAGACTGGTCAACTACCTGATATGGAGCGAAGTCTTCATCATAGATATCAAGAATTTGTATATTTTCATAAAGGAAACCTGCTCTTAAAAGTGCAATTTCAGCTTCTTCCCTCGTCATATTAAGAACGCTTGGCATTGTAAAATCTTGTCTGCCGAGACTTATAACAATTTCAATTATAGTATCTTTTTCAACAGTTGTATATGCTTTTACCGACTGTTTAATAACCGTGCCACGTTCGGCGTCGGAAAATTCTTTACCTACAATTTTAATAATGAAATTGTCAGCATAATCCTTATCAATAATTGAAGAATAATACTGACCTTCAAGGTCTGGAACTTCAACCGGGTTCACCGGGTCTGATGAAGTACTTTCCACACTGTCGGTCGCACTAGAGGTCGGCATACTGTTTGAAGGACCGTCAGGTTTGGAGCCGTTACCGAAAATCTTGTCGCGGAAAACAGTAAACATTAAAATAATCGCCAAAATAAGAATAAGAATTGCGGTAACAATAGTGGTAATTAAAATAACTATACCACTGCCGGATTTTTTCTTTTTAACGGGTTCTGAAACAACTGCCGCCGCAACAGGAGATTCGCCATAAACCAACTGATTTTTTAGTGATTCCATATCTTGTGTGCGGTCTTGCGGTTTTACCTGCAAGGCGTTTGCAAGGGAGGAAAGCACCTGTCTTGGCAATTCTTCAGCAAATTTTGAAGGAATTGTCATTGAATCGTTTTCAAGTCTTTCGGTTGCTCTTGCAGGGAGTGTGCCTATAAGCACATTGAAAAGTGTTGCACAAAAACCGTAAACGTCAGTATAAGCACCAATAGAGAAGTTTTCTTGTGTGTTGTACTGTTCTACCGCAGCAAAACCGTCAAGAATATCAACCTTAATATCTTCGTTTTCAGTACGAAGTTTATTAATTGAATAACCCGTAATGCGAAGCTTACCATCACGACCAACAATAATAGTGTCGGTTGAAATGCCTTTGTGAATAATTCCAAGTTCGTGCATGCCTTGAATTGTATCAATTAAAGGCAAGAACAAAGCGCGGGCTTGCTCCCACTTTAACGTGCCGCCATTGCGCGAAAGGAATTCGCCCAAGGTAATGCCGGGAATGTTTTTCATAACCGCAAAAGCAGTGCCGTTTTCTTCATAAACGTCAATTACAGGAACAAGTGACGGAAGGTCGCTTGATTTAATGGTTTTGTTAATTTCCATAAATTCTAAAAGGCCTTCGTTAAATACGTATTCCTTGCCCTTAACCACAGAAACGGTTTTATCGGGATTACGCTTGGCAACTTCTACAGGGAAATATTCGCGAATTCTAACAATAGCGTCATTCGCAGTGTCCCAACCGATATAGGTTATACCTTCGCCATTTGCGGAAAGTACACGCCCAACAACAAAACGGTCGCCGATTACAGTTTTAATGGAAACCGCATTTTTAGGATTATTTTCTTTTGAGTTAAAACCGCATATTGGGCAAATTTCTTCGCCGCCGTTATCGGTCATACAACCCATACAAAGTCTGTCGGTGCTTATCATAAACAACCTCCAAAAAAATTTTTTATTTCACTTTTACAATTATACCATATGTGTCAAGTCGCGTCGATTTCGGCTGCAACCTTAGTTTCAGAATCCTTTAATTTAGGTTCCTTTTTTGCGCCGAAAAATTTACGTTTTGGTTTTAATGACGAACTTATGTACCCCTTACCTGCGGGAATTGCTATCATATCTTTAAAAACGCAGGTGTGATGAGGTGTGATTACCCTGTCTTCGTGAAGTGAACCAAAGTACCAATGCTTAAATTCACACGCAGAACCAATTTCTTGAAAATAACCGTTAAGCTTGTTTACACGGTCAGTATTTCCGCGACGAAGAAGTATTGCACTTTTAACAAGCGAGGGAGGTTCATGCGTTATAAAATAATCAACCTTACAGCACTTTTCATCCAACGCTTTAGCACCCTGCGCCATTTCTGCCGCGGTAGGTTCTTCATCACTCCACCAAGTACCTTGTTCGCGGCGCATTTCACGGTCGGTACTTTCACCACCGCCAAAGGTAAAGAAGGTGTTACCCTCTAAATTAAAAATTTGCCCACGCATCAAGTGAATTAAATTACCTTTAATACGGTGTACCATGCCGCCATGCCAATAAGTAACACGTGAACGGTTGATTCTTTCAAGATTATCGTGAGTGCCATCAACAAAGGCAGTCACAAAACGACGGTTTGCAAGGTAATCAATAACTTCTCTTTCAAGCTTATCATTAGAAAAAATATAACCAAAGTCGCCACACACTAAAAGTATATCGCCACTTTTAAGTTTTCTAAAATTTTTATCGTAAAGACGTTCCAACTCGCCATGCATATCGCCCGTAACATAAACCATACCGTTTCACCTCTTTTTTTAAAAATAACACTTTATTTTTAACGTGTTTATTGATATAATGAACATAGCGTATAAATTATTATACTACATTCTTAAGGAGATTTCTATGCCTAAAAAGATTTTTTCCATAATTTTTATATGTTTTTTAATAATTTCGTCGGTTTTTGTACCAATTTCAACCTCGGCTTATGAAATAACCAGTTTTGACATTACCGCCGAAACGGGTATGCTTGTTTCGCTTGACACGGGCGAAATTCTTTGGGAAAAGAATGCCGACAAGAAAATTTACCCCGCATCAATAACCAAAATCATGACCGCCATTATAATGGTTGAAAGCGATAAATGGGACCCTGACGCAAAGGTTACCCTTACCAAAGCGGCGCTTGATAAAACTTTAGGTACAGGTCTTGCAGTTTCGCTTATGAACGAGGGCGAAGAATTTACACAGCTTGACCTGCTTTATATGGTGCTTTTGTCATCCTTTGGCGACTGTGCCTATCTTGCGGCAGACATTTACGGCGGCGATTTAGAGAGCTTTGTTGAAATGATGAACGCCAAAGCCAAAGAACTTAAACTTAAAGGCACCCATTACAGTAATCCGGTTGGTCTTCACGAAGAAGAAACCTATACTACTGCGCGCGACACCTACATTCTTTCAACATATGCTAAAAAGCACGATATAATTAACAAGGTTTGTTCCAAATCGCGTCATAAGGTTGTTACAACACAAGGGACCGAGCGCACACTTTCCACCACCAACTTATTACTTGACCCCGCAACAAATTATTATTATCAATATGCCACAGGTTTTAAAACCGGCTTTACCAATGCAGCAGGCAGATGTCTTGTGAGTACCGCGTCTTACAACGGTTACAACTATCTGTGCATTTTATTTAAATGTCCCAATAACCGCCAAAAACGTCACGAATTTATTGAAACACGTGAACTTTTCCGTTGGGCTTTTAAAAACTTTTCTTTTAAAGAAATTGCCAAGTCTGACGAACCTGTTTGTGAAATTCCGATTAAACTTTCCTTCGAAACCGACTTTTTACCCCTTTATTTCGAAAAGCCCTTCGTTTCTGTGTTACCAAACGAAGCCGACGAATCGACAATAGTTATGAAAACCTATTTCAAAAACGAAACTGCAACTGCGCCGGTTAAAAAGGGCGACGTAATGGGTTATGCCGAAATATTGTACGCCGAAAAGATAATCGGCAAGGTTGATTTAATTGCGGGGCAAGACGTAAAATCAAGTTGGCTTTTACAATTTTTAGAACTTTTGAAAAATATCTTCACAAGTAAATATATGAAAGCCGTCTACCTTATTCTTGCGGCAATTGTGGTTGGGTTTATTTTAATTATGATTAAACTTAATTGGCCACGTAAAAAACGCAAAGTAAAATATATTCCCTATAAAGAAAGTGAATTTGATAATGACAAGTACTAAAACCCTTATTTGCACACTTGTACTTTGTATTCTTGTTTGCCTTACGGGGTGCGAAAGCGGTTTGCCTTATGAAAAGGAAGAAAAGCTTTACGGTACGCACACCGCTGTTATGACAATTAAAGACTTTGGCGAGGTTAAAATTGAACTTTATGGCGATATAGCCCCCGTAACAGTTGCCAACTTTGTAAACCTGATTAATAAGGGCTTTTACAACGGTTTAACCTTTCATCGTGCAATTGACGGGTATATGATACAAGGCGGCGACCCCAATGGCGACGGTAGCGGAAACAGCTCGCCCCGTATTTACGGTGAATTTAGTGACAATGGTTGGGAAAACGAATTGTCCCACACGCGCGGCGTACTTTCGATGGCACGTTCGCGAGATTATAATAGCGGGTCTTGTCAATTTTTTATAATGCTTGGCGCCGAAACCCGACTTGACGGAATGTATGCGGCTTTCGGTAAGGTTGTTGAGGGTATGGACGTTTTAGATTCTGTTATGACAAAAATTGGCACCGTTGGCAACAATGGCGAGGTTGAGCCTGAAAATCAACCCATAATTGAAAAAATTGAAATTATAAAATAAAAAAAGACCAACCAAAATGGTTGGTCTTTTTTTGTATATTCGCAGTGGGTCGATGCGGGCATCGTCCTCTACAAGTTTTTAATAAAGTCAACTTAAACTATAATTTTAAAAAACAATTATACAATAAAAAACACCCTTCCGAGTGGAAGGGTGTTTTTATTTAAAAGATATTAGCCATTGAAAGC
>JAZNJR010000040.1:0-5924 GCA_045578165.1 Acutalibacteraceae bacterium | reverse complement strand
TGTTAGCCTTTTCACTGCCATTTACACATTGGTATGTATGTTAGGCGCAGAAACCAAGTTTGTTGACGTTCGTCCTATCGCCCCTGTTTCAAGTGTTCATTACACTTGGTTTGCAATCATCATGGTTATTGCAATGTTCGTATTTGCAGCCTTTGCTATTGCTCACCTTTTTGTTGATGACTACATTGAAGCTAAGGCAAACGGCGGAAAAACTATTTTCCAACGTGTTGTTTTATTCTTCAGAGATTATAAGAGCGAAATTAAAAAGATTGTTTGGCCCAACTTCAAGGAAGTTGTTAGAAACACTGTTATAGTTTTGATTATGTGCGCAGTTGTAGGCGTGCTTATCTGGCTTGTGGACTTTGGTTTAGGTCAGCTTTTAAATTTAATTTTAAACCTTAAATAATCCTTGGAGGTAAATCATGTCTGAAATACAAGAAGCAAAATGGTATGTTGTGCATACCTATTCAGGATATGAAAACAAGGTAGCTACCGACTTGGCAACTATGGTTGAAAGTCGTGGAATGCAGGATTTGATACAAGATATTAAAATCCCAATGGAAACCGTAACCGAAGTTAAGGAAGAAAAAGTTCGCGAAGTTGAACGTAAAATTTTCCCCGGTTATGTGTTAATTAAAATGATCGTTACTGATGACAGCTGGTTTGTTGTAAGAAACATTCGCGGTTGCACAGGTTTCGTGGGTCCGGCTTCAAAACCCGTTCCCTTGACCGATGAAGAGGTCGCAGCTCTCGGCGTAGAAAAGCACAGCGTTGAGGTTGGTTATAAGGATGGCGATATCGTTAAGATTATCAGCGGTCCGCTTGAAGGTTACACCGGTACTGTTAAAACGGTTGATACCGAAAACAACAGTGTTTGCGTGGTTCTTTCAATGTTTGGTAGAGAAACTCCGGTTGAGTTAGAACTTGATCAAATTTCTCTCGAAAATTAATTAGTTAATACGCAGAAATGCTTATTAAACCCCGACACAATGTGTGTCACGGTGGGAGGGACGGAATATGACCGCCCCGCCAGGTATCAGACTTAAGATACTGTTACCACGAATTATGGAGGTGCAAATAAAAATGGCTCAAAAAATTACTGGCTACATTAAATTACAAATCCCCGCAGGTAAAGCTACACCAGCTCCCCCTGTAGGTCCGGCTCTCGGTCAGCATGGTGTTAACATCATGGCTTTCACTAAAGAGTTTAACGAAAGAACTAAGAACGATGCTGGTCTTATCATTCCTGTTGTAATTACAGTTTATGCTGACCGCTCATTCAGCTTTATTACAAAAACTCCCCCTGCAGCTGTTCTTATTAAGAAAGCTTGCGGTATTGAAAGCGCATCCGGCACACCTAACAAAACTAAGGTTGCAAAAATCACAAGAGAGCAAGTACAGAAAATCGCTGAAACCAAAATGCCCGACTTAAACGCTGCTTCTATCGAATCTGCTATGAGCATGATCGCTGGTACCGCACGTAGCATGGGTATTGAGGTTGTTGATTAATTCTCTCTCGTGGGAGGAAAATTCCGATTAACCACTTGGAGGTAAAAAATGAAACACGGTAAAAAATATAATGATAGCGCAAAGCTTATTGAAACCGGTAAGCTTTACGATGTTAACGAAGCTGCAGAATTGGTTGTAAAAACCGCCACTGCTAAATTCGATGAAACGGTTGAAATTCACGTTCGTTTGGGTGTTGACTCACGTCACGCTGACCAACAGGTTCGCGGCGCTGTAGTTCTTCCCAACGGTACAGGTAAAAAAGTAAGAACTTTAGTTATCGCTAAGGGCGACAAGGCAGACGCAGCTACCGCTGCTGGTTCTGACTATGTTGGTGCAGAAGAAATGATCGCTAAGATCCAAAACGAAAACTGGCTCGATTTTGACGTAGTAATTGCTACTCCCGATATGATGGGTCTTGTTGGTCGTCTTGGTAAGGTTTTAGGTCCCCGTGGCTTGATGCCTACTCCTAAGGCAGGTACTGTTACTCCTGATGTTGCTAAGGCAGTTACCGAAGCAAAAGCAGGTAAAATCGAATACCGTCTTGACAAAACTAACATCATTCACTGCCCCATCGGTAAGGTTTCCTTTGGTGCTGAAAAGATTCAAGAAAACTTTGACGCACTTATGGGTGCTATCGTTAAGGCAAAGCCCGCTGCTACCAAGGGTCAGTACGTTAAGTCTTGCGTTCTCGCAACCACAATGGGCCCCGGAATCAAGCTCAACGTTGCTAAATTTGGTAACTAATTAAAATTATTTTTTAAACGGAGAAGTGTTGCACTTCTCCGTTATTTTTTTATTGCAGTATTTTGCTTTGTGTGATATTCTTTTAATATGAGGTGATACCAATGAATAATGTAATTGAAAATTTAAAGAAAAATAATATAAACGTTATAACCTGTGCTACCAAGGACGAAATACCCGAAGTTGTTGAGGGCTTGCTTTTTGAAGGTGCTAAAATTGCGGCAGGCGGTTCAGTTTCGGTTAAAGAATGTGGAGTATGGGATGTTATTAACAAGCCATGTTATCAATTTTTTGACCGAAACAAAGATGGCATAACCCCCGAAGAACAAGAGCAAGTATTCAAAGAAGTAATCGGTTGTGATTTTTATTTTTGCTCGGCAAATGCTGTTACCGAAAATGGCGAATTATTAAACGTTGACGGTTTTTCGAATCGAATTTCCGCTATTGCATTTGGACCCAAAAAGGTAATTATGGTTGTTGGCAAAAACAAAATTGTAAAAGACCTAAACGAAGCATTTTTGCGTGTTAAAAAGGTTGCCGCGCCTAAAAACTGTGTGCGTTTGGGTATTGAAAACCCTTGTGCAAAGTTGGGGCATTGTATATCGCTTTTAAATAATGATAATCCTGCTTTTACCGATGGTTGTCGTAATCCCAGACGTATTTGCGTTAATTACCTTGTAAGCGGTCCGCAACGCGATAACGGCCGTTTAAACGTTATTTTATGCGATGAGGATTTAGGATATTAATAATAAAAACGAGCCGTGCTATATGCGGCTCGTTTTTATTGTAACCGCTTATGACAAAGTTGTAACTTGAAATAACGGATTATTATTCAATATAATAAATTTAAGGAAGGCGGTTTGAATGAAAAGATTTTTGGCAATATTTTGTATATTAAATTTAATGTTTTGTTTTTGTGTGGGTTGCAAAAGCGATAAAACACAGCCCAAAGACAGTAAAGAGCTATTTAACGAATTTATGCGGGGAGAATTAACCGCTATAGACGAATCGGGTGAAGAAAAATATCTTGATGGCGGTTATACCAAAACTTTAAGCAATAAATATAATTATTGCTTTATTGATATGAACGGTGACGGAAAAGATGAGCTTTGTATTCTAAACCCAAATGAAAAGCATTATTTTTTTACCGAAAAGAACGGAAAACTATATTATTGGTATACGGAAGATGCTGTGAAAACCGTACTTTTAAAAAATGGTGCATTTTTATATAAAAGTACAAGCTTGAACTATGTTGAATACCGATATTTCGAATTGAACAAAGATGCAAAAGAAAGCTTTTCGATTAAATTTTCAAAGTATGATAGCGCTTATAATTGGGAACTTGATAAGATAATTCCCCAAGATTGTGAGATTAACGATGAGGACGTTACAGCGGAAGAATATGAACAAACAAAAAGTAAATATCTAAAGATTGGTAATGATAAAATTGTTTGGTATGATAAGGACGGCAACGTTGTAAGCGAAAATAAAACTGAAAAGGTTGACGTCTTATCGGACGACTTATCAGAAAGCTTAATACGCGAAATAGAAGACGCATACAAAGCGGAAGCATTAACCGGCGACAATTCAACAATAGGTATGGTTGAGCGAGCCGCCAAGTATACAAATATGTGGCAACAAGTTTCAAACGAGTATTATAATAAATTAATTAATTATGAAAATATCGAAAAATACGGCGAAATAGGGCATACGGCTGACGAGTTTCATAGCTATATAAAAAATATGAAAACGAGTTGGGAAAAATATTACGCCGAACAATGTGAAAATTATCGTGAGGTTCTATTTACAATATATGGCGCCGGCACAATAACTAAACCGATTTTTGCTGATTATCAGTATGAAATGCAAAAAGATTGGGCTTTGCGGCTTGTTGAAATATATGAACAATTAGGATAAATATCAAACAAAAAACTCCCTACACCGAAGTGTAGGGAGTTTTGTTATATCAGTTTAGCTGATTACTGTTTGCCGTAAAGCTCAACCAATTTTTCAAGGTGAGCACGACGAGCCTTTGCAGCTTCACTTGCTTGCTCGAAGAGAGCTTCAGCGCGTTCGGGGAAGGAACGTGTAAGTGAAGAGTAACGAGCTTCGTTAAGGATGAATTCCTTATAATCAGCAGTAGCGGGCTTGCTGTCAAGTGAGAAGGGATTCTTGCCTTCTGCCTTGAGAGCAGGGTTGTAACGGAACATATCCCAATAACCTGCAGCAACTGCCTTGGGCATTTCGTTCTGGCAGTTAACCATACCGCCCTTAATAGAGTGCATTTCGCAAGGTGAGTAGCAGATAATGATTGAAGGACCGTTGTAAGCTTCAGCTTCCTTAATTGCCTTAAGGGTCTGGTTGGGGTCAGCACCCATAGCAACCTGTGCTACATATACGTAACCGTAAGACATTGCAATTTCAGCAAGACTCTTCTTGTTGATTGCCTTACCGGCGGCTGCGTACTGTGCAACCTGACCGATGTTAGATGCCTTAGATGCCTGACCGCCGGTGTTAGAGTAAACTTCGGTATCGAATACCATAATGTTTACGTTTTCGCCGGTAGCAAGAACGTGGTCAACACCGCCGAAGCCGATGTCGTATGCCCAACCGTCACCACCGAAGATCCAGATGGACTTCTTAGCGAGGTATTCCTTCTTAGCGAGAACAGCAGGAGCTGTGGGGCAACCTGCAGCAGCTGCCTTTTCAACTTCAGCAATAAGAGCAGCAGTAGCAGCAACGTTCTTATTGGTGTCGTCAGCGGTTGCAAAGTAAGCTTCAGCAGCTGCCTTAAATTCAGCAGATGCCTTATCAGATTCAGCCATTTCACGAACTAATGCCATAGCACCGTCACGAATTGCCTTCTGACCGAGGTACATACCAAAGCCGTGTTCGGCGTTGTCTTCAAAGAGTGAGTTAGCCCAAGCAGGACCGTGACCCTTAGCGTCGGTGGTATAAGGAGATGTAGCAGCAGGACCGCCCCAGATTGAAGAACAGCCGGTAGCGTTAGAGATATACATCTTATCACCGAAGAGCTGAGTAACGATACGAGCATAAGCAGTTTCAGCACAACCTGCGCAAGAGCCGGAGAATTCGAGTAAGGGCTTCTTGTACTGTGAAGTGATGAGGTTAGCATCGCTTGCAAGACCTTCTTTTTCGGTTACGTTAGCTACGCAGTAATCGAATACGTCTTGTTCAGCAAGTTGAGATTCTTGAGAAACCATCTTGAGTGAGTTGGTGGGACATTCGCCAATACAAACGCCGCAACCCATACAGTCAAGCGGAGAAACGGTAAGAGCGTAAGAATAACCCTTGTTGGTAGCCATCTTTTCCTTAACTGCAACCTTGATGTTAGCAGGAGCGGCAGCTAATTCTTCAGCAGAAAGAGCGAAGGGACGGATGGTAGCGTGTGGACAAACAAATACGCACTTGTTACAACCGATACAGGTTTCGTTATTCCATTCAGGAACTAATACAGCAACGCCGCGCTTTTCAAAAGCAGAAGCGCCTTGTTCGAAGGTACCGTCAGCGTGATCGATAAATGCAGAAACGGGGAGAGAGTCACCGTTCATAAGGCCAACGGGCTTCATAATACCGTCAACCATCTTAACGAGCTTAGAAGCGTCTGCGGTAGCAGCAACAGCAGCATCGTCAGTAGCGTTAGCCCAGTCAGC
>JAZNJR010000039.1:0-15376 GCA_045578165.1 Acutalibacteraceae bacterium | reverse complement strand
GACCCCCATAGACCGGCTTCCTTTCATGCCGCGGCATCCAACATATTCTCTATAAATATGCCATATCCGGTGGTAGGATCATTGACGAGGACGTGGGTCACTGCACCTACCAGTTTGCCGTTTTGGATAATGGGGCTGCCGGACACGAGTGTGTCAATATAGGACCAACACTTTTTCTGCATTTTTAATTTCTTCTTCGGTGGGCAGGATTTTCGGCAAGGTGTTTTCCATATTAAGCGCCGAATATTTTGATCCGGCGTAATTATGATAAGGCAAAACTTTTACCGCTTTTATGTTTTTTAATAGTTTTAAGAACTCTGCAATTTTTTCAATCTGGTCAGAGTTGTATTCGGGCACATAAGGAATTCTAACCTCAATCGCTTTTCCACAAGAATCAATATATTTTAAGTTGTCCAATATAACCTTATTGCTTTGTCCTGTGCATTTAATATGCACGTCTTCATCTATTGCTTTAATATCATAAAGAAAAGTATCGGTATATGGTAATACTTTATCAATGGCCTCTTTCGACACAAAGCCACAGGTATCAACCGCTGTGTTAATACCGTTTTCTTTTAACCGTTTCAGTAGTTCGGCGCAAAAATCGGCTTGGCAAAGGCACTCACCACCCGAAAGGGTGACACCGCCATTCGAGGTTTCATAAAAATCCTTGTCCTCAAGAAGAAGGGGCAAAAGATCCTCGACCGTCACCTCTTTACCGTATAAAACTTTTGCTTCACCAAGACAAGCTTTAGGGGTAAAGCCCTCCCTTTGACATTCGCCGCAACCGATACACTTATTTTCATAATACGCTATCTGCGGTTTGAAATCGATGCTTTCGGGATTATGACACCACACGCATTTCAGCGTACAACCCTTAAAAAATACCGTTGTTCTGATGCCGTCCCCGTCGTGCACAGCAAATCTTTTTATATCAGAAATTAGCGCTTTCATTATAAACCTATAATCTCCTTAACACTTTCGTAATCACTTAATGTAAATTCATTATATTCAATATCAAGGGTTTCACAAATTGATTTAACAACGGCATTTGTCAAAATTTGAGTGCCCTGTGGAGTATATAGGTGCGTCATATCAGAATAGTAATCAATAGGCACATTTTCTACTAAAGAATATAGATCATTTATTGCAAAACCATTTTCTAAAGCGATTTCTTTAGCGATTTCGTTATAACGAATCACATTTGCATTTTTTCGCATAGATATATGTGGGGTTTTGAAACGTTCTTCTACAATTGGTGTTGACGTTGCAAAAATCACCTTTGCTTTCGGAAAAATAGTTTTGATACGTTTGCAAATTTTCTCGATAAAATACCCGTAATAATCAGATGGAGTCAAGCAACCATCCTCAAACAATTCCAAAGTATCCCACAAACCTGCATTCCAATGTATAAGATCTAAATCTTCATCAAGATTCAACTGTTCTTCCCAATCGCTTATATGCCTTAAAACATATTGGGCGAAACGGCAATTATCATTTGGATAATAAACCTCACAACTATCCTTAAGTGCATGCTTGACATACTTGTCATATCCCATTCTGATTGAATCGCCTATAAGCAAAACCTTTTTCAAGCTCATTTTTCTTTAACCTCACTTTTATTTCCTAAATAAATTCCTAATGAAATAAGCACAAATGCCGCAAGATACTGTAATTTAAAAATGTTTTCGCCAAGGAGTATTGCACCAAACACGCAAGCGAAAAGTGGCTCCGCAAATTTTATTATAAACATTTTCGAAAGACTGCTTTCGCGCAGAATAAAACTATATAAAACATAAGCGCAAATTGATGCTGTGCAAATATACAAAAATACTAATGTGGAATGCAAATTGAAAGTTAGAATATCCGCGCCTAAAATTAAAGCGGCAATAAACAGAATTATTCCTCCCGAAAGCTGCGAAATACCCGTCATCCAGAAAGGTGAATTATTTTCAACAATTTTCTTACTCATAACACTTGAAACAACTGTGCAAACAGAGGCTAAAATAATTAAAATATCTCCGGTAGAAAATGAAATGCCGTCAGGGCTGTAGTTAATGGCAATTATTCCGCAAAACCCTATGACTGCGCCGACAATTTTTAAAACGTTAAACTTTTCATTTTTAAAAAATAGAAAAGAAAAGCAGACATAAAGAAGCGGTCCTAACTGTTTTATAAGTGCAGTTTTAGAACTATCAGTAAAAATAAGTCCTAAGTATGTAAAAGCATAATGCAGGACTATTGAAAATAAACAACTTATCAGTATGTAAGAGATATTTTTTCTTTTTGGTGTTGCAATTTTTTCTTTTCGGAAAAAAGCAATAAGACTTACAATAAAACCGCTTACAATAAACCTTACGCTTGCAAACATTAAAATATCGGGAATTGAACTCGAACTAATGTCAAACGCACTGTACCCTATTTTAATAAAAGGAAAAAGCGAACCGCAAAGTGCCATTACAAGTAATGACAGAAGTATTGTTTTTTATACTGTTATTCTTCATTTTTAAAACATGCCTCTATTACCTTATCTGCTAAAATACTTGAACCTTCGGTCCCAAAATGTACCCAATCAGAATGAAGCGAATTATCAAAAGATGTACTCACAGCGTATAAATCGTTTATTTCTACACCGAGTTCGTTCATAACTTCACGTGCTTTATTGTTATACTGTTCTATTTCACTGTTGTAGCGGAAAAAATCGGGATTTCCCCATTCTTCAATTACTGCAGTTGAAAGCGCGAAAATAACATCTGAATTAGGGAATAAAAATTTTATTCTTTTATAAACCCTTTTAAGCATTATTCCGTATGTTTCAATGTCTGTAAGCGGTTCATCGCCGAAAAGTCTTAAAACATCCCAAAGTCCGTTATTCCAATGAACAATATCTATTTTTTCTTTATCTACTGAATTTGCCCATTCGTGCAAATATCTTAAAGTATACTGCGCAAAACGGCAGTTTTCATTAGGTGCATACACATTGGCTTTACCCTGTAACTTTTCTTTTACGTGCATACCGTATCCATCACTGCCGGGCGCGCCGAACCTAATTGAATCGCCTATTAAATATATATTTTTCATTTTTTCTCCTCTTAACAAAATGTTGTTTCTGACTGTTTAATAAAACAATCTTGCTCAACTTTACTTAAATTGACAAAATATGCATTCCAACCGCAAACACGCACCTGTAAATTCTTATATTTTTCAGGATTTTTCTGCGCTTTTCTAAGCGTTTCGGTATTGAATACGTTTCCATGAAGTGCCATTCCGCCCTTATTAATATAAGTTTTAAGTAAAGTATAAAATGCGTGTAAACCATCATCGCCAGAAACTGCTGACGGGTGAAGTATTACATCAAGCACAGTACCGTTTGGATATTTACTGTGGTCGATTTTTGTTGCAGAATTTATAAGGGCAGTAATGCCGTTTTTATCCTGTCCTACAGTAGCGCATAAATTCTTAGAAAGAACCTCGCCTGCAAATCTGCCGTCAGGTGTTGCCATTGTTTTGGCACCGTATACAACAAAATGATCTATACTAAATAATGCTGCCTTGAAAACTCCGCCTCTGCCGTTCGGCTTGTTGTTAATAATAGATGCGCAATAATCGGTAATATCCTTTGTTATTTCATCAGCAACCGCGTTGTTATTACCATATTTTTCAGGAATATTTTTTGCAATAAGCCTTAGTTTTTCATTACCTTCCCAATTATTTTTTAGAATTTCGCAAAGTTCGGCAAACGTAACTCTTTTTTCTTCAAAAACAAGTTTTTTTACCGCACAAACAGAATCAACAAGACTTGCAATAAAATAAATATAATACGAGGTATTGTTATACTCTGCTCCACCCTCAAAAACATCAACGCCAGTTTTTATGCTATTGTCATACATAGCAGATAACAACGGGTCCGGCCCTATTTCACCATAATATTTCTCTATTTCGCGAATATATTTCATTCCGCTTTCTACCATAAATTTTATATGAGTTTTAACTGCTGAAATAAAATCTTCATAAGTTTTAATTTCGCCTGTTTTCACACTAATCTGTTTACCACTGTTTAAGTCAATACCGCCTGTTATTGCAAACTCCACCGCTTTTCCAAGGTTGGCGCCGCCATTACCTGTGCAACCGATTTCTTTGCCCCAAACAGCAGGCTCATAACAGCCAATAGGGACATAATTCATAGCATCTTTTTCTTCAATTCCAACATTCATAAGGCTTTTGATAACCGTATTATCATTTACGAAAACAAAACTGCTGTTTCCGCCTCTTATACATTTTAGCACTAATTTAACAAAATCTTCAGGTGTTTTATCCGACACTCTTATATGAATTTTCGGACTATGAATATCAAGCTCGTTATAGGTTTCCACAAGCAGATATGTCAACTCATTTGTAACTTCGTTTCCGTTTTCATCAATTCCACCAAGGCAGAGAGGTAAATCGAAAGGCACTTTAGCAGTCCAAAATTTATTAAAGAAAAATTTTATCATTTCTTTAATTTCTTCCTTTGTGAATATGCCGTTTGCTATATCGTTTTTATAAAAGGGATAAAGCAAAACATCAAGTCTGCCAAGAGTTCTGACGCGTGTTCCACCGATATATTCGTGCAAAAAGAAGTAAACAATTAAAAGTTGCATAGCCTCATAAATATTCTGGGGTTTTCCGTTTGCAATATTATATAATGCTATACTGTTTTCTTTATTGTAAGGCTCAATTTCATTTGCAAGTCTTTTAATAAAATGCAAAATTGCTTCAAGACAGATTTTGCAAGACTCATAAAAATATATTTGCTTTTTGGTGAGTCCGGTTTGTTGAGAATATTCATTGATTCTATCCAATAAACCTGTAAAACCAATATCAAGTAGTAACTGAGAATTAGGCGAAGTATGACCGAAATCACTTGACGCTCTAAAAGCCCCACATTCGTATGCTGCAGAAACCTGTGAATGAAAATCAGTAAGTTTTTCTTTAATAATTTTATTTTCCCAAGTCCTCCGCTGAATTTCAATCATATCTCTTCCAAAGAGTTTATCTTGAAAAATATCATCTTTATCTATAGCAATACGAGAATTTTTAAGAATCATTTCAAAGGTTTTTGCTTTGATAATATTCTTAGGCAAATCACCGCAATTTTGCATAATACTGTTATACATTTCTTTCAGTTCTTCAGGACTAACACCGCTATCAGCATTCCATTTTATATTATCAAACTGATTGCGTAAATTGGAGTTTTTATTATTATAATTTTTCAATTTAACCACCTCGCAATGATTTGACTTAATTATACTATAAAAGCGGAAAAATACAATGAATTTCCCGAAACTACTTGACTATTTCGATACAAAATCGTAAAATACATAAGGTGATATATATGGAAAAATTTATGAAAAATAATTTTAATATCAATAAAATTGCAGTCGCCTGTTACGTTCCACCGGGTACAGGTACTCCTGTGCATACAAATCGCCCTTATCACGGACTGGCTTTTTATACCGAGGGTGAGTGTATTTTTAAATTTAATAACGGCAAAGAGTTGTTAGCATCCCCAAAATCAATTATTTATCTTCCTAAAAATTCCAATTACACTGTGACGAGATCTAGTAAAAACAGTGGTTGTTATGCTATAAATTTTGATTTGGATGAAGAAACGGATTTTGCCCCCTTTATTGTAAAAGTTAAAAATTCAAATTATATAACTGATTGTTTTAAATCAGCTGAATCCACTTGGCGCCATAAATCATCAGGCTATGAAATAAAGTGTAAAGCAGAACTTTACAGTATTATTTACAATATGATTAAAGAAAACAGTATGGAGTATGTTTCGGGTGAATATGCAGAAAAAATAAAACCTGCAATTGACTATATTCACCATAATTATACTAAGGATAATATTTCTATTGCCGAACTGTCTCAAATTTCTTCAATAAGTGAGGTTTATTTCAGGAGAGTATTTGGAAAGGTTATGGGAATTTCACCTATTAGATATATAAATAACCTGAAAATAGCCCATGCCAAGGAGCTTTTGGAAACCCAGATGTACTCTGTAAGTAAGGTGGCTGAGCTTTCAGGTTTTCATGATGAAAGTTATTTCAGCCGCGAGTTTAAAAAGAATGTTGGAATTTCACCATCTGACTATGCAAAAACATCCCGAAATTAATCGGGATGCTTTTGTTTTACGATGCATCTTTTAAGTTTTCGGCAAGAGCAAGCCCCTGCCCTACGCTTTGAGCCGTTTCTAACATATTTTCAGCAAATATCGCGTAACCCTTAGTTGGGTCATCGACTAATACATGCGTGACGGCTCCAATCAACTTACCATTCTGAATTAAAGGACTGCCGCTCATTCCCTGCACTATTCCACCCGTTTTTTTAAGCAGTTCCTTATCTGTAACCGTTAAAAGCAAATTTTGAATATCGCTGTGATATGCCGAAGAACAAATTTAAAAATAAACCAACCCCTATTATAAATTGCTTTCATTTTAAAAACTTAAAAATTTATAATAAAAAAACACCGCCAAAAAGGCGGTGTATTTATTTTGTTACGCAATAGGGCGAATCACTTGAAACAAGTACCGTTTCGGGACCAATAACCTCAATATCACACCAAGGAATTATAATATCTTCACTTTTACCAAAAAGTCCGAAAAAACGCGGTCTGCCATATATTATAAGAGATATCAGCGTACCGCTTTTGGTGTCAAGTTCAATATCAGAAATATAGCCAAGCACCTTTCCGTTTTTTACACAAACAACCTGTTTGTTACGAAGTTCGGCAATTCTGCAATTCATAAAAAATACTCCTTTAGAACGTTCTAAAGGAGTATATGATTTTTAGTCTTCAAAAATTACATCGCTGTCTTCTTCGTCATCTTCTTCAGGTTCGTCCTTTGGAACATCAAGTCCCAAATCGTGACGCTTTTGTAAATCTTCATCAGGATGTTCTTCATAATAAGGGTCAATAATATATTTTTTAATTGAGGGGAAGGTGCAATACTGCACCAAAAGTGCGCTAAAACCAGGAAAAATGGTAATGAAAAGTATAATTTCAATAACCAAAACCATAAAGAAGAAATTGGATGAAATTAATAAAATACCAACACCTGCAGCAATTATCAATGCGTTAATAAAAAAGCAAAGTAAATTCTTTTTCAAGTTGACAAATACAAAACGAAAACTATTCATAAATGCTTGTTTTAGGGTGTAGTTAAAGGTAATTATAAGTGTCCACAAAAAGTAATTCATAACAGTAAACACAAACAAAACCGCAAACACAAAGCCAAAGCCAATGCTTTGCATAATACCTTCGGTATAAAATAAATAAAATACAAAGTTAATTGCCATTAAAATGTAAACAAACGCATTAATAATACCTGCAATTAATGCCTGTTTTTTATTCTTTTTAATGGTATCAAAAAAGTCGGAAAGACCGAATGAATGTTTATCTCTTGCAGTGTTACGTGCAACGTTTGTCATACCAACATTTGCAAAACCGTTTGTAAAAATAGGGGCGCAAATTAAACAATAAACCAAATTAATTGGAATAAACTTCCAAAAATTACGAAAAAAGGTTTCAAAAAACACGACAAAGGTGTGCTTTTTGGGGGCATTTTTGTTAATACCGGGACCCTCTTTTTCATAATTGAATAAGCCGAAAAGACCTGCCATTTTTAATTAAACTCTCCTTTTTTTGCTGTTGTTTTTATAAATAAGTTTTTCAGAAATTGAAATATCTTTAAAGCCAATAAAATATGATATAAAGCTTATAACCGGAATTACTAACAATAAAGCATAGTAAACAAATACCTGCCAAATTTTAACGTCTGCCCAATACATTACCTTACCGGTAACAGCATGAATAATTTCAAAAACATAACTATTTACAAAGGTATAGTATGCAATGGGTATTTTTGCAGAAATACTGTTTTGTGTAACAACAAAAAAAGTTAACAAAATAAATGACGGAATAACTGCTACCAAACCAATTAAAAAGCCCTTAATTTTTTTAACCGGTTTATTATGTAGACGAAATGCTTCAAAATCTTTGTTTCCCCTTTTCCAAAGCTCGTTATAAATAAAGGAAACCAAAATAACAGCACAACAAAATTGCGAAGCAATGCTAAAACCAATTTCAGCACCTTTTGAAACTTCAGAACGGAAAGAATATCTTAAAATTTCATAACCTTTTTCTTCATATTCTTTAGTTTTAGTATCTTTCCCATCTTTATAATAATGCTTATAAAGTTCTTCATACTCGGCATCTTCACTTGTTCTGCCATAAACGGTTTCGCCAATTTCTTTTGTTGTTAAACCAACCGAAAGAGCGTTAAAAGAAATTACAATAAAAAAACTAATAAAACAAACTATAATTGTGGAAAGGAAAACCTTGCCACCACTCAAGAAAATATTTTTCATAATAACACCTTAAAATAAAAATATATAATATTATATATTAAAAAAACAATAAATGCAAGAAGTAAAGCCACTTCTTGCATTTTTTAACACTTTATTCACAATATAAAAACCAAAATTCCAACACCGATCAACAAACCGACAACAGAAATTACCACCGTATTTATAATTTTTTTGCGTTTAACCATTTTTCTAAGACCCGAATTTTGAAAAGTACTGTCGTAATTAAAAGAAAAATTTGCCGCCGCGCGTTTTAATTGTTTGGCATTTAAATTTCCATATTCGGGGGTTACATAAAATACAATTTTTTCAAAAAGCTTACTACCGGTATTGTTAACTTCAATTATTGTTTTACTTACACCTTTTACCAAAAAAACCGCCCCTTTTATGCGTTGTTAATATAGTTTTGGCAAAGATTTCTAATTTATTCAGGTTTACATAAAAAAGTTAATAACTCGGTGGAAAAGTGGAATAAACCCCTTAAATAAAGGCAAAAGTTATCAACATTCGACCGTTTTTGGCAAAATTGTTAACTATTCCTCGTTATGATTACGGCCAACCAAAAATGCAATTGTACGTTCAACCGAATCACGACTGGTACCCCAATCTTTAACACCCTCGTTAGCACGATAATCATACATAGAACAGAATTTTTTTACATCATCGTGAAGTGATTTGGAATAATCTGCAGTTATTCTTGTAAGGTTATTTGCAAATTCACTACCGCTTTTACGAAGCATTTTTCTATGTGGAGAATTCATAAGCATTTCATAATGCTTAAGGCAAAACATTGGTTGATCGTTAAACATTCTTTGAAAATCCTTATCGGTTTCATAGCAACGAAAAATCATTTCAACCATGCGTGAAAAGCCCCATTCAATTTTTTCACAAACAAAACAAGAATCGGTTATTTTTTTAGCAGAATCTCCCTTTTTTGCCGGAGAATTAAACATTTTCTTTTCGAAAATGTTTTTATTTATTTCATCAATATGTGATTCTAAAATAAGGGCCAACTGAAGTCTACCGCGTGAATTTAACATTTGATCAAAATGTCTTTCACAAAAGCCAAGACGGTTTGTTTCAATTCTTACGTCAGGTTCCATCATAGCAGCGCCCATTATGTAATCAATAATGCGTTTTTCAACAAGCTCACGCATACGACAAATTGGACAACCGTCGTTTACTTCAAAAATTTCACTAATCGGAATGGTACAAATATCTTGTCGCATAAGCATCTCTTTTCATTAATTTATATTGCTATTTTACCACAAAATTTGTATAATGCAAATACGGAGTGATAAAATGTACGAAATAATTTCAAAAAATAACAACATTTACATAAAAGGAATTGAAGAATTTGATTTGCCACACACACTTGACTGCGGTCAAGCGTTCCGTTGGTCTTGTGATGAAAATGGTTTATGGTCGGGTGTTGCAAATGACAAATTTCTTTCTCTACAAAAGCTTGAAGACGGTACCGTTGTGCTTTATAACGTAAGTGAAAACGATTTTAACCTTTTTTGGAAAAATTACTTTGATTTAGACCGTGATTATTCTAAAATTGTTAAAATTTTAAGTCAAAACGAAACACTTAAAGCCGCATGTGAATATTCTTATGGTATACGCATTTTAAACCAAGAGCCCTTTGAAACGTTATGTTCTTTCATAATTTCACAAAACAACAATATAAGCCGAATTAAAGGCATTATACAGCGGTTTTGTGAATACTTCGGCGAAGATAAGGGCGGTTATTACGCTTTCCCTAAAGCCGATAAAATTGCTAATTTGACGGTCGAAGATTTAGCACCGCTTCGAAGCGGCTTTCGCGCTAAATATTTAATTGATGCCGCGCAAAAGGTTGCAAATGGTGAGATTGACCTTTACCATTTAAGATATGCACCGCTTGATGTTGCCCGTGATGAGCTTATGAAAATTAAAGGTGTAGGTCCCAAGGTTGCTGACTGTGCCCTGCTTTTTTCACATCATCAAGACCGTGCTTTTCCAAAAGACGTATGGATTAAACGCGCAATGGACACACTATTTAATGGCGAATTACCCGATTGTGCTAAAGAATATGCCGGTATTGCACAACAATACATCTTCTTTTATGCCAGAGATACAAAATTATTGACAAACGAATAAATACAAATATAATTAATTTATAATGCAGAGTAGATAACCAAGCGTCAAGTGTCTTACGGACGGGGAGTTGCCGCAAGAACGAAGAAATTTTCGCGGTTTGGTTGTCGCATCCCGCTGCCGTCTAATAATTGTTTTGCCTCTTATTATTCGGAATACGGGTAATAGGAGGTTTTTCATTTGAAGCATAATCAGTTATTCAAAATATTATTAACTTCAATTCTAATCGCTTTAAACGTCATATTAGAAAGGTTTGTCCCCTCTTACCAGGTTTGGAACAACAATATAAGCTTTGGTTTTGTAACCGTAGCGTTTGCCGCTTGTTATTTAGGTGTTCCGTATGCTGTTGCAGTTGGCGGTTTGGGGGATTTTATCGGCGCCTTAATTAAACCGTTTGGTCCTTATTTTGTGGGTTACACAATTACAAATATGCTAGTTGGTTTAATACTGGGCTTGTTTTTATATAAAAAAGCAACCGTAATCAAAATTACGTTGGCTACTTTAATCAATAAGTTTACCTGTTCCCTATTTATAAACACAATATTTATCTCGGTTCTATACCGTGGCGGAATTACAGCTTTTTGGACGGTATTAATTTCTCGCGTTCCGTTTGTAATTTTAACAACTGTTATGGAAATTGCAATTATAAGCATTTTATTTACTTCAAAAAGCAAAATTAATTACTTAATTAGAAAAGCATTACCACATTAAATTTAAAACCCCGACCAAATGGTCGGGGTTTTCTTTATTTTTCAATTGGTGTTACAACGGGTTTTCCCTCTTTATCAAGTAAAACGGTTAAACCGCCACTGTAGCCGCTGTTATGATAAAAATAATTAACACCGGTTACACTGTCAACAAAGATTTGATTTTCGCCCATTGATTCAGAATATACCTTAATAAACCTTTTTTCTTTTGATGCCATTAATACATACCACCTTGTGCGGCAGCTGCGGCTGCAGCAGCATTAGCAGCGGCAACGTCTTCGGGTTTATCTGCAACCAAGCTTTCGGTTGTAAGCACCATTGAAGCAACGCTGGCAGCATTTTCAAGCGCAGAACGTGTAACTTTTGTTGGGTCTACAATACCTGCAGATAGCATATCGGTATAAACTTCATTATAAGCGTCAAAACCGTAATTTATTTTACCGCTTGTAATAATTTTTTCAATAATTACAGAACCTTCAAGACCTGCATTGTAAGCAATTTGACGAATAGGTGCTTCTAAAGATTTGCGAATAATCATAGCACCCGTTTTGGTATCGCCTTCAAGTGTTTCAATTAAATCGTCTACTGCATTTATCGCATTAACAAGGGCAACGCCACCACCTGCAACAATACCTTCTTCAACAGCGGCTTTTGTTGCTGATAAAGCATCTTCAATGCGAAGTTTCTTATCACGCATTTCAATTTCGGTAGCAGCACCAACCTTAATAACTGCAACACCGCCTGCAAGCTTTGCAAGACGTTCTTGAAGCTTTTCACGGTCAAAATCAGATGTAGTAACCGCAAGTTCGTTCTTAATTTGGTTAATACGGTCAGCAATAAGACGACTGTCGCCAGCACCGTCAACAATTATTGTATTTTCCTTAGAAATTTTAACCTGACGTGCGCGTCCAAGCTGACTTATATCGGTTTCTTTAAGGTCAAGACCTAATTCTTCCGAAATAACCTCGCCACCCGTTAAAATTGCAATGTCTCGAAGCATTTCTTTTCTTCTATCACCAAAGCCGGGTGCCTTAACCGCAACACAGGTAAATGTACCGCGAAGTTTGTTAACAATAAGGGTTGAAAGGGCTTCGCCTTCAATATCTTCAGCAATAATAAGAAGTTTTTTACCTGCATTTACAATTTGTTCTAAAACTGGTAAAATTTCTTGAATGTTAGAAATTTTCTTATCAGTAATAAGAAGTAAAGCATCGTCTAAAACTGCTTCCATTTTTTCAGTATCAGTTACCATATAGGGCGTAATATAACCACGGTCAAACTGCATACCTTCAACCACTTCAGAATAGGTTTCAGCGGTTTTTGATTCTTCAACAGTGATAACACCATCAGCACTAACCTTTGCCATTGCTTCAGCGATTAAGTTGCCGATAGTTTCATCGCCAGAAGAAACAGTGGCTACACGAGCAATATCATCAGTACCGCTAATTTTTTGCGAATTTGAAATTACAGTTTTAATAGCAGTATCAACAGCAAGCTTCATACCGCGCTTTACAACCATAGGATTAGCACCTGCGGCAACGTTCTTCATACCTTCATTAATCATTGCCTGTGCTAAAACCGTAGCAGTTGTTGTACCGTCGCCTGCAGCGTCATTTGTTTTAATAGAAACTTCCTTTACAAGCTGTGCACCCATGTTTTCAAACGGGTCGGAAAGTTCAATTTCTTTCGCAATTGTAACACCGTCGTTTGTAATAAGCGGTGCACCGTATTTCTTATCTAAAACAACGTTTCTGCCTTTAGGACCAAGTGTAACCTTAACCGCATCGGCAAGCTTATCAACACCGTTTTGAAGCGATTTTCTGGCTTCAATACCAAAAATAATTTCTTTAGCCATTTAAAATACCTCCTATTCAATAACAGCCAAAACATCAGACTGACGAATAATAATATATTCCTGACCGTCAAGCTTAATTTCAGTACCGGAATATTTTGTGAAAATAACCCTTTGCCCAACGGTTAAATACATTTTAACTTCATTACCGTCAATAATACCACCAGGGCCCACCGCAACAACATCGGCAAACTGGGGTTTTTCTTTTACAGTAGAAGCCAAAACGATACCGCTTTTAGTGGTTTCTTCAGCTTGGGCAAGTTTTAAAACAACATTATCAGCTAATGGTTTAATATTCATAAAATTACCTCCGTTTTAATTTATTACTTCTAATTAATATAAAACAAATTTGTTGCAAAGTCAAGTTTACCGAGTCACTTTTTAACAAATTTAGCCATTAATATTATTATATTATAAAAATTGACAAAATATATTCATTATGTTATAATTTTTGAGTGTTTAAAGTGCTTAAATTTATTATGAGGAGTAAAAAAATGAACTTTTTTGAAGAACTTAAAAACTATGACCCGGAAGTTGCCGGAGCATGTGATAATGAACTTAAAAGACAACGACACAATATTGAACTTATCGCATCTGAAAACATTGTTTCAAACGCGGTATTACTTGCCGCTGGCGGTGTTCTTACAAATAAATATGCCGAAGGTTACCCCTCAAAACGTTACTATGGCGGTTGTTACTGCGTAGACATTGTTGAAGAACTTGCGATTGAACGCGCCAAAAAGCTTTTCGGTTGTAACTATGCAAACGTTCAACCGCATAGTGGCGCTAACGCAAATTTGGCTGCTTTTTTTGCCCTTGTAAACCCAGGAGATACCGTAATGGGTATGAATCTTCAACAAGGCGGTCACCTTTCACACGGTTCGCCTGTTAATATTTCCGGTAAATATTTTAACATTGTTCCTTACGGTGTTAATGAACAAACCGAATTAATTGATTACGACGAAATGGAACGCATTGCAAGGGAATGTCAACCAAAGCTCATAGTTGTGGGTGCAAGTGCGTATTCGCGTGTAATTGATTTTAAACGTTGTCGTGAAATCGCTGATTCAGTCGGCGCATATTTAATGGTAGATATGGCACATATTGCAGGTCTTATTGCGGCAGGTGTTCATCCCTCCCCCATTCCTTATGCACACGTTGTTACTTCCACAACTCATAAAACCCTTCGCGGTCCGCGTGGCGGTTTAATTCTTACAAACGATGAAGAAATTTCAAAAAGAATTAATAAAGCAGTTTTCCCCGGTACGCAAGGTGGTCCTTTAATGCATATTATCGCCGCAAAAGCAGTTGCATTTGGTGAAGCGTTGACCGACGAATATAAAGAATATCAAAAGCAGGTTGTAAAAAATGCCGCTGCCTTAGCTGAAGCGCTTAAAAACGAGGGCTTTAAGCTTGTTTCAAACGGTACTGATAACCATTTAATGCTTTTAAACCTTGTTGATGAAGGAATTACCGGTAAAGAGCTTGAACATCGTCTTGACGAAGTTCATATTACCGCAAATAAAAATACCATTCCAAACGACCCGCAGTCACCTTTTATTACAAGTGGATTAAGAATTGGTACTCCTGCAGTTACAACACGTGGCTTTAAAGAAGCCCAAATGATAAAAATTGCAAAATGGATTCGCGAGGTTATTGAAGATTTTGAAGGCAATAAAGAGCGGATTTCAAACGAAGTGCAAGAGCTTTGCGCGCAGTTTCCCATTTATTAAATTAGAAATTAGGTGTTTTAAATGGCATATTTAAGTGACATTGAAATTGCACAACAGTGTAAAATGATGCCCATTACCGAAATTGCAAAAACTGCAGGTATTGACGATAAATACCTTGAACAATACGGTAAATATAAAGCAAAGATTGACCTGTCTCTTGCCCAAAAAACCAACAAACCCGACGGTAAATTAATTTTAGTTACCGCTATTACCCCCACCCCCGCCGGCGAAGGTAAAACCACTACAACAATTGGTCTTGCCGACGGTATGTCAAAAATTGGTAAAAGTGTTTGTGTTGCTTTGCGCGAACCATCTTTGGGGCCCGTTTTCGGTGTTAAAGGCGGTGCGGCAGGCGGCGGTTATGCCCAGGTTGTACCGATGGAAGATATTAATCTGCATTTTACAGGTGATTTTCACGCAATTGGAGCCGCAAATAACCTTTTAGCCGCAATGCTAGATAACCACATTCAACAAGGTAACGCGTTAGGTATTGACGTTAAAAAAATCACATGGAAACGTTGTGTTGATATGAA
>JAZNJR010000038.1:0-6066 GCA_045578165.1 Acutalibacteraceae bacterium | reverse complement strand
CTTAGTCTTGCTACCTGCTGCGTCTACAGTTGCGTCAACAATTACCCAGTCGCCATAGCTATGTTCGTGGGGAGCTTCAGTTTCGAAAACTGTCGGATAACCACCGGTAACAAACCAATCGTCATTCCAAGAAAGCAAAGGCATATTTGTCTTGGCGGCTGTGCCCTTAATTTGTTCAACGGTTACCACGTTAGTGCCAAATTCATCAGCAACCAAGCTATAGTTGTTTTCGCCAGTATAAGCGCGTGTTGAACTAATAACGTCAAAACCAATGCTGTTAGAAATGTTGATTGGTGTGCTCCAAATATTTGCAATAAATGAAGCTTCGGCTAATGTTCCGGTAAATTTGCCGTAAGAAGCACAATTGTTAATTGTAACATTACCTGTGCCCCAGCTACCGAAACCTGATGCATAAGCACCGGAAACGGTTACACTATCTTCAATAATGCACTTTTCATAATTAACAGGACCATTAATATAACCCGTAAATACCGAAATAGAACCGTCATTATTTGCACTTGTAAGATAACTGGTACTTTCAAGATAGCTGTTCTTAACAATTATATTCTTAATGGTTGCATTGTTTTTAACACCTGCAAACAAACCAACGTAGTATTTATTTCCGTCATAATAAAGACCACTAATTGCGTGACCGTCACCATCTAAAGTGCCCTGGAAATAGAAGTTTGCAAATTCAGCGCCCTTATCGTAGCCAAACCACTGAATTGCCGATTCTTTCCAATTATCAGAAGAAGTGTCATTGATAATAATATCAGCAACAAGTTTATAATATTTGCCTACAGTATCAGGGTCTTGCACAAGTTTTGCAAGTTGTTCTGCAGTTGCAATAAGATAAGGAACTTCTGCAGTACCACTACCGCCGGCATATTTATCAGCAATAGCGCCGCCCCAAGCTTCGCCCTCAACACCGTTAGAATCGCGAAGTACAGGGTAACTGTCAGCAGTGATCGTCCAAGCGCCTTTCCAATTAAGGTTGGGCATATTTTCTTGAGCTTGCGCGCCTTTCATAAGTTCTTCACTTACGTAGGTTCCTTCTACCTTATCGGCGAATATTGTAGAATCTAACTTTTCGGCTGTATAGCTGTTTATAGATGATGTTACAAAATATGTAGAGAAAGTTTCTTTAGCAAAGCTATTAACAATATTTACTGCTCTCGTACTGCCGCTTGACCAGTAAATACCACCAACCATTGAACCTCTTCTATGAAGTGAGGCAGATGTTGTAGCATCTACCAACGATTCAAAGTGGCCCAATGAGAATGAATCAGAAATATTTACAACGCAGTTACCGTTAGCAACAAAGCCACCTGCAACCACTGCCGAGATAACTTCAACGCTTTCGGTAATACCGCATCTTATAAATGTCACGTTACCCGAGCCAATACCAACAAATGCAGCTGCAGTAGTAGAGGAACTGCTATTGGTGCATTCTATGTAAGAATCAGAAATGGTAATATTTTTAAATACCGCATTTGAGCTTGACTGAGCAAACAAACCAACGGTTTGACTGTCACTGCCTTTATAATAAAGACCGTAAATTGTGTGACCAGCACCGTTTAACGTACCTTGGAAGGCAACGTTATTGGTGGCACTTGTTCCAATCCACTGTCTAGCGGAATCGATCCAATTATTTTTAGTAACGTCGTTAAGGTAAATATCATTTGCCAATTCAAAATATTTACCGCTTGTTTCGTCACCCATTGTAACCAAATATGCAAGATGTTCAGCAGTTTCAATTAAATATGGGTTACTTGAGCTACCATCGCCTTTTTCAAAGAATTCGATATTTCCATCCCAAACATAATCTCCGTCGTCCAAATTGCCTTCTAACATATTGGTAATAAATTGCGAAACTATTTCGGCATAAGTGGGTTGAACAGCAAGTGACGGATGTCCCTTACCGCCATCAACCGACTTGGGCAATGCAACTGTATAAATATCGTTTGCTTTGCCGCCCATATCAGCAACTGCCTTTTTTATAACGCTTGTTGCATCGTCGCGCATCATACCATAAACCCAAACGATTTTAGCATCAGGGTTATGCCTTCTAACAAGGGCTATCATTGCCTCAAATTCGGCTTCAACGTCAGCAGTTGTTTTATCGTAATCAAGATATGTCCACATATCATTTGTACCAAGACCGATAACTACAACGTCTGCTTTACGTGTGAATTCATAATCAGCAGTGTTCTTTGCGTAATATCTTGTCTTGGGGTAAACGGTTTGCATGGAGGGACCGTCAGCACCGTACCAACCATAACCGTTACCTGCACTTATACCACTTTTTGCCAAAATTGACCAGTCGGCATCAAGCGCTTTTGCAGTAAGATAAGGCCAACCCATTGTTGCGTCTTGATAAAGAGGAAGGTTGTCACCGGTTGCATTGGTAAGAATACCACAGCCGGCAGTTATTGAGTCGCCCACTATTTCAACGTACAGTTCTTTTTCAGCGGGTGGATCAAGTAATTCACCGTTAAAGTTAATAGCGGTAATACCGTAGGATGCCTTTTCTGCTTCTGTTTGATTATAAATTGCAAAAGTGTGATTACCTGCGGGTAAATCTTTCGCAATAACAAATTTAGATTTACCTGCTGTTTGAATATGATAGGGGTAACCTGTTGAATTGTTAAACCAATTTTCAGAACTGGTATCTTCAGGCATTCTTAAGTTTTGATACTGAACAACACCGTCAACAACAACTGTGAAATAAATACCGTTTGCGTCGCCGGTTACGATATTTTCAGTATTAAAGGTAACGACCACGTCGCCCGAACAATTTGCATTAAATTCGATACCGGATGCAGTCCAGTCAATAAACAAGGTATCGTTTACAATTTCGGTTCTGCCCTGTGTTTTATAATAACCTTCAAGGTCATCAATGGTGTAAGTGTTTTCGTTCTTTACACCCGAAATTATCGGGAATCCGTCGGTTACCGACCAAACATCCCAGTCAATAAGCGGCATATTTTCTTTTGCATCGGCACCCTTCATTAAATCGGCACTGTCAAGTTTTACAACACTGCCTGTATTAATATCTAACTCTGTGCCGATATTATAGGTGTTGTACATGGAAACACCATGTGACTTATGACCAGTTAAAGGAAGATTTACTGCAGAGAAGCTAAACGATATCGAACGTTGTAATTTATAATCCCAGCAGTTACCGATAAATGCACCTTGGCTGTTTGCAGTATTAGAAGAAATAGATGCCATAACAGCGGAATCTTCAATAAAAATGCTTGGTGAACCGTAAGCAACAAAGCCACCTATACCCTCTTGTGCGCCCGAAGCTATCTCGTTTTTAAGGGTTACGGTTTCATCAACAATACATTTTTTAAAGGTTAACGTGCCTTGACCAAAACCCACTAAAGCAGCAGCTCGTTCAGTAGAGTTAACGTAAGCATTGCTTATGCGCAAATTAGTAATAGTTGTATTATTCGCTTGTGGGAACAACGCAAACAAAGTGTCACCTGTATAGTATAGACCGTGAATTGTATAACCGTTACCGTCAAGATTACCCACAAAAGCAACGTTATTAATGTCTGCCCTGTCATACCAGCGGTTAGGAGATTTGTTCATCCAGTCAGCATCTGTTACATCATTAAGATAAATATCTGCAGTAAGTTCGTAATAACCGCCTTTTGTATCGCCGCCCTTAACCATTTTTGCAAGTTGTTCAGGGGTTTCAATTAAGAACGGGTCAGCCACGGTACCTGTACCACCTGCGTAATTGTTTGCAACTGCACTTGACCAAACCCGACCCTTAGCACCTTCAACGTCAAGGAATGTTGGGAAAGTAGCGGTTGTCATCCAAACGCCTTTCCAGTTAAGGTTGGGCATATTTTCTTTAGCGGCAGCACCCTTCATCATATCTATACCGTCAAGCTTAGTAACAGTATATGTAGTTTGAGTTTCTGTACCGATTGTATAACAATCAGTTGCAGTAATACTATTAGATGTATGACCTGTCATAGGAGCATCGGTAGCAGAAAAGCTGTTGCTTATCTTACGGGAACCACCCCAGCAGTTACCAAAAAACGCGCCCTTATAAGAATCGGCTGTGATTTGTGCCATAACTGCGGAATCAGAAATATTGATAACCGCATTACCGCGACCAACAAAGCCACCAATACCATGGTTGGTTGTTATGGAGAGATTTACAGTTTCATCAACAATACATTTTTCAAACACAACATTAGTTGAACCTGTGGTAAAAGCTGCCAAAGCCGAAACAGCATTACTTGTTGAAGAAATATCAGCATTGCTTATACGCAAATTACTGATTTTAACGTTCTTAACACGGGGGAACAAACCTGCGTAACCTGTACCGCTGTAATACAAACCGTGAATAGTATAACCATTACCGTTAAGGTTACCGTCAAAGTAACCGGCGCTTACTGCGGTATCATCATACCAACTTGTAGGCGAATTACTTGCCCAGTCAGCGCTTGATACGTCGTTAAGATAAACATCAGTAGTTAACTTATAATACTTACCGGTATTTGTAATACCATTGAAAAGCATAAGTGCTAACTGTTCGGGGGTTTCAATTAAATATGGGTCAGCTTCAGTACCAATACCGCCTGCAAAACTGTCGGCTTTTGTACTGCCCCAAACTTCGCCCTTAATACCGTTAGGATTGCGAAGAACAGGATAACCGTTTTCGGTTGTCATCCAAACGCCTTTCCAGTTAAGGTTGGGCATATTTTCTTTAGCTGCAGCGCCCTTAATCATATCAGCGCTTTCAAATCTTGTTACACCGTTTTCGGCAGTAACTTCAGTACCAACACCATAATTATTTGTAGACGAAGTTAAATAAAGCTTACCGGTAAAAGGTGCATCAGCAGTTGAAAAAGTATTTGTAATTGTTTTTATATAACCATTTGTATACCAAAGACAACCAAAAATTGCGCCTTCTAACAAGTTTGAACTTACCGTACCTAAATATGCACAGTTATCAACGTTTACTGTACCTGTACCATAACCAACAATACCGCCCGCACTGGTGTCATTACTTGTGTTGGTGGTTGTAACACTTACACTTTCGGTAAAATAACACTTGCTGATATTAACCGAAAATCCACTGGCTGAAAAACCAAACAAGGCGGCAACATGTGCACCGGTTGTAGTAAATTCACTATCGGAAAGTGTAAGATTTTTAACAGTTATGTTATTACCTTTAGCACGACCCAAAAGTGAAACAAAACTTGAGTCACCGTTATAATACGCACCGTAAACAGTATGACCGTTACCATCAAGATTTGCTTGGAAAGAAATACCGCTAACATCCCAAGATTTAGCAGACAACTTCCAATTATCTTTTGTAACATTATTTAAATAAATGTCATTAACAAGCTT
The DNA here is from genome assembly GCA_045578165.1 of Acutalibacteraceae bacterium. GTDB lineage: Bacteria > Bacillota > Clostridia > Oscillospirales > Acutalibacteraceae > UBA737. The sequence goes on along the minus strand of JAZNJR010000038.1, from coordinate 687 downwards.
ATAGTATTTGCCCGCACCACCATCGCCGATAGTTGCCAACAAATGAAACTGTTCAGGTGTTTTAATTATGTACGGATCAATAGCAGTACCACTACCACCTGCAAAATCAGTGGCTGTAGTGCCATCCCAAACATCTACCTCATCCGCAAAAGCAGTAAAAGGTACGATGGCAAAAATGCTAAAAAGCATTACTAACGCTGTCAAAACCGAGATAATTTTTTTCATAAAAGCACCCCTTAAAAAATATAAATATAAAAAATTTTTAAAATACATATACTAATAAAATAAACAATATTTCCACTATAAATTTAAACCTTTTTATTTAATATTAACATACACAAAATGATTTTTCAATGCAAAAAAATATACAATATATGTAAAAAATTAACATCATATATAATGATAAAAAATTCCAAATAAAAAAACACCCTTCCGAGTGGAAGGGTGTTTTTATTTAAAAGATATTAGCCATTGAAAGCTTTAGCAGAAGCACCGAAGCGGAGCATTGCGATAAGCAAGTTTGCGCGGTCACTGCCATCTTCAAGGTTACCGTTAGCATAAGATTCAATGCTGTAGCAGTATGTGTTAGAAGCTGCTACACCGTCAATAAGAACAGTACAAAGTACTTCGCTCTTCATTTGACCGGGGTTAAGCTTATTGAATAATACGTTATAACGGTTTGTATAA
>JAZNJR010000037.1:0-3187 GCA_045578165.1 Acutalibacteraceae bacterium | reverse complement strand
TTGCTTTTTGTGCGGCGCTTATTATAATATTTTTTATTTGTTCTTTTGCGTTTGCTACTACTATAGACATTTAATTAACCTCTCTGACAGAAATACTTACTTTGTTTCGGCTTAAAAGTTTAGCTTGGCTATCAATAAGATAGGTCAGCTTAATGCTTCCGCCGTTATCGTTTAAATTAGAAACGACCTTTTCACCAAAAATACCGAGCGTTAAATCTCCAACGGGTGTAGAATAAAAACAGTTTGTTCTAACCCCTTTTTCGATAACCATTCGGCTGTTATATGAACCCTTGCGCTGTAAAATAACAGTATTATCGGGTTTTAAATAAAGGGTGGTTTTAATTTCGCCCTCAATATCTAAAAGACCGCTTTCATCATAGCTGATGAAATAACTTCCGTCTTTAATACCGAAGCGACCGTCGGTAGAAAACTCAATAGAATCATTCTGACCGTCAAGTGACTGTTCGGTCTTAATATCAATAATCACGTCTTTAATCATAAATTGTTTATATCAACCTTTTGTACGTTATTACCGTCAATTTCACGACCAAGCAAAACCGACGCCTGTTTTACAAACGTGTCGGGCTTATCACTAACGTAAAAACCGTGTGTATTACCCGTCACTGAATCATTTTCCATATTTTTTTCTTTCAAATACTCCTTAACTGCCAAGGCGGTCGAAGTACCTGCGTTTATCAAGGTAACACCGTCACCCAAAATCTTTTGAATTGCTTCACTTAAAATTGGGTAATGTGTGCAACCAAGTATTAAAGTATCTGCCCCAAATTCAAAAACAGGTTTTAAATATCGGCTTATTGTTTCAAGCACAACCACGTCGTTTGGGTCATACCAACCCTCTTCAACAAGCGGCACAAACAAGTTACAGCTTTGGTTTAAAACCTCGGCTGAAGGCATTAACGATTTAATAACCTTTTCGTGTTGGCGGCTTTTTACCGTTGCATTTGTACCAATTACGGCAATTTTACCGTTTTTTGTGGCTTCCACTGCAGATTTAGCGGCATGAGAAACAACTTCAAAAAACGGAACAGGCAATTCGTTTGCAGTATCTCCCGCAACACTGGAAACAGTACCGCAAGCCGCAATGATAAGCTTTACGTCACGACTAAGTAAAAAACGTTCGTCTTGACGAGCATATTTTTTAATGGTTTCAACACTTCGCGTACCGTAAGGCACACGACCGGTATCGCCAAAATATATAATATTCTCTCTCGGTAAGGTTTTAAACAGTTCTTTAACAACAGTTAAACCGCCAAGCCCCGAATCAAAAACACCAATTGCGCGTTTATCGGACATATGCACTTCTCCTCACATACGTATTCAATTTATAATACCATATTTTATTTATATAATCAATATTTAAATGAAAAAAACACCCGAAAAAATCGGGTGTTTGAATTATTTTGCAAGTGGGTGGAACTTTGCATAACTTGCGGTATATTTATTTTTTATGTACTGTGCGTAAATTTGAGTTGAAGAAATGTCGCTATGACCTAACATTTCTTTAATATCTTGAAGTTTAGCACCGTTTTCAAGAAGATGCGCCGCAAAGCTGTGACGAAGTGTATGTGGTGTAATTTCTTCTTTTATACCTGCCTGCGCAGCGTATTGTTTAATAAGTTTCCAAAAACCCTGGCGTGACATTGGAAGCCCGTTCATATTTGTAAAAAGCTTGTCCTGTGTCGGCTCTAAAACAATAGCAGGACGAACGTTTATAAGATAGTTAGCAACCGACTTTACAGCCGCAGGGTAAATTGGAATTATTCGTTCTTTTTTGCCGTTTGAAAGGTGCAAAATACCAAGTTGAATGTTAAAATCGTGAACGCTAAGCTCCAAAAGTTCAGAAACCTTTATACCCGTTGCATAAAGCAGTTCAAGCATTGCCTTATCGCGAATGCTTTTATAATCATCTCCCGAGGGTTGTGACAAAAGCAAAACAATATCAGAAGAATCAAGCACACCGGGAAGCTTTTTTGCAACCTTATTTTTTTCGGCGGCAGAAACGGGATTATCATTAACAACGCCAATACTGACAAGGTACCTAAAAAAAGCACGAAGTGAAGCAGTTACACGAGCTTTTGTTGCATCAGATTTTTTAAGCTTTGTAAGATATTCAAGATAAGAATTAATAGTTAAAGTCTTAACTTTTTGAACAGTTGAAATTTTAACAGAAGTGCAATAATCTGAAAACTGAAGCAAATCACGAATATACGATTCAACAGTATTTTTTGATGACTTTTTTTCGAAAGTTAAATACTGCTTAAAAGCTTCTATTTGCTTTTTCATAATTGCACCTCCTTAATTTTTTTAAAATTCAAAAAATCTTAACATACTTATTGCTGTAATACCGTCAATTAAAGCGGAAATAACACCGCCTAAGCATACCAACAAATATTTTATTGAATAATCCTTAAAAAGTAAAAATAAATCGCCCTGCGCCGTATTTGGTAAGGTAAGCTTTGCAATTTCAAGCGAAAACTTTACTGAAAGTCTTGCTGCAAAAACAAGAAAAACCAACAAAACCAAATTTGAAGGCAAAAAAATTACCGCGTTAAACGCAACGCCTTTAATTGCAAAGGTTGAATATAAATACGAAACCGCCGCACCGTAAAATAAGCCGAAAAAAGAATTAATAAGCGGTACTGTAACCACACCAAAAAGCGACGTGCCCGATACAAAAATAATCAAAAAAAGTAGTGTTGATTTTAAAAAAGAATCAAATACTATTTTCAAAAAATCGCTCGACTGTCTTAACTCAATATACCAACCGAAAAACTTTTCTAAAAGGTTTGGTATTATTTTAAAATCGTTAAAGGTAATCAAACCCAAAACAACGCCCAAAATTAAAAACAAAAAACTAACTATCGAATAGACGTTGGCTTTCAAAAAATCCAAAAATTGAAATTTCGATAAATTTAATACTCGTCCTCGTTGCATAGTAACATCTCCTTTTTTAAGAAAATATTATGCAAAGGTTGGACAAGATATGCCATTTCAAGATATTGACAATTTAAAAATGTAAACACAAGATATGGAAAAAGGCAAAAATTATGTAAACTAAAATTTAAAGAATAAAAAATCAGCGACACATAAATTATGGCGCTAACCTTTTAAAAACGCATATTTATAGCGTATATTTTATTTATACTACACTTTATAAATTATGTCA
>JAZNJR010000036.1:0-10083 GCA_045578165.1 Acutalibacteraceae bacterium | reverse complement strand
GAAGGGTACCCGTATTTTCGGACCCGTTGCAAGAGAACTTCGTGAGAAAGAATATCTCAAGATTCTCTCTCTTGCTCCGGAAGTACTTTAATGGGAGGTACGACTAATGAGTAAAGTTCATGTCAAAACAGGCGACGAGGTCATCGTTATTCAAGGTAAAGACCGCGGCAAAAAAGGCAAGGTACTTCAGGTATCTCCCTCAGAAGGCAAGGTTATTGTTGAAGGCGTAAACATCGTTTCCAAACACGTAAAACCCCGCAAAATGGGCGAAGCAGGCGGCATCATTAAAGCTGAAGGCGCTCTCTATGCGGATAAAGTTCAGCTTATTTGCCCCAAATGTGGTCAGCCCACAAGAGTTGGTCACATCATCGAAGACGGCAAAAAGTTCAGAGTTTGCAAGAAAGCTTCTTGCGGCGCTAAGTTTTAATTAAGGAGGGTCTAAAAATGTCAGCAAGACTTAAAGAATATTACAACTCTGACGTAGCCCCTCAGCTTATGAAAAAATTCGGCTACAAGAGTGTTATGCAGATTCCCAAGCTTGATAAAATCGTTGTTAGCGTTACAACAGGTGAGATTAAAGATAACTCCAAGATTCTTGACGCTATCATCAAAGACCTCAAGCAGATTACCGGTCAGACTCCCGTAGTTTGTAAAGCAAAGAAATCAGTTGCTAACTTCAAACTTCGTGAAGGTATGGACATCGGTGCAAAGGTTACTCTCCGTGGTGACCGTATGTATGAATTCCTTGATAGATTCTTCAATCTCGCTCTTCCCAGAGTTAGAGACTTCAGAGGTATCAACCCCAACACATTCGATGGTAGAGGTAACTACTCCATCGGTATCAAGGAACAGCTTATTTTCCCTGAAATTGAGTACGATAAAATCGATAAGGTTCGCGGTATGGATATTAACTTTATCACAACCGCTAACACAGACGAAGAAGGCCGCGAATTGCTTACACTTCTCGGCGCTCCGTTTGCTAAGTAAGGAGGGTCAACGTGGCTAAGACATCTATGAAAGTTAAGCAGGCGAGACCTGCAAAGTATTCCACAAGACAGTACAACAGATGTAAAATCTGTGGTAGACCGCACGCTTATCTTCGTAAATACGGTGTTTGCCGTATTTGCTTCAGGGAACTTGCTCACGCAGGCCAGATTCCCGGTGTTAAGAAGGCTAGCTGGTAAGAGCAATTGATAAAGGAGGAAACACGGCATGCAGATTACTGATTCAATTGCTGATATGCTTACAAGAATCCGTAACGCTAATTCAGCAAAGCACGATACAGTGCAGGTTCCCGCATCTAACATCAAGAAATCAATTGCTCAGATTCTTGTAGATGAGGGTTATATAAAGAGTTTTAAAGTAATCGAAGACGGCAAACAGGGCATTATTGAGATTGCTCTCAAATACGGCCCCAACAAGTCTCAGGTTATTACAGGACTCCGCAGAGTTTCCAAACCCGGACTCCGCATCTATTCAAACTGTGAGGATATGCCCAAGGTTCAGAATGGCCTCGGTATCGTAATCCTCTCAACATCTAAGGGTATTATGACAGATAAGGACGCTCGCAAAGCTAATGTTGGCGGCGAAGTTCTTGCATACATTTGGTAAGGAGGTACAGTATTATGTCACGTATAGGCAGAATGCCCATTGCCGTTCCGGCAGGCGTTGATGTCAAGATCGACGGCAATATTGTTACCGTTAAGGGACCCAAGGGTACACTTACCAGAACAGTTAATGATAACATCACTGTCGCTCTTGATAATGGCGTGATTACAGTTACACGCCCCAACGATCAGAAAGAAAACCGTTCACTTCACGGTCTTAACCGTACACTTATCGCTAATATGATAACAGGTGTTAGTGAAGGTTTCAAAAAGGAACTCGAAATCAACGGTATCGGTTACCGTGCTGCTAAGCAGGGTAAAGACCTTGTTCTTAACATCGGTTACTCACACAACGTTGTAGTTCCTGAAATTGAAGGCATTTCAATTGAAGTTCCTTCTCCCAACAAAATTATTATTTCCGGTCCTGATAAGCAAAAGGTTGGTCAGTTTGCTGCTGAAGTCAGGGGTCACAGACCTCCGGAGCCTTACAAGGGTAAGGGCATCAAGTATGTTGATGAAGTTATCCGTCGCAAGGAAGGCAAGGCCGGTAAGGGCGGTAAATAATCCCTGAATTCAAATAAGAGGTGAAGAAATAATGGTACAAAGACCGAACACTAATAAAGCAAGGGTTCAGCGTCATAAAAGAGTACGTGGTAAAATCAGCGGTACAGCTGCTTGCCCCCGTCTCGATGTATTCCGTTCTCTTCAGCATATTTATGCTCAGTTGATTGATGACGTAAACGGTGTAACACTCGTTTCAGCTTCAACTGTTGAAAAGGACTTCAAGGATTACGGCGGAAACAAGGACGCAGCCTTTAAGGTAGGCAAGTTATTAGCAGAGCGTGCAGCGGCAAAAGACATCAAAGATGTAGTTTTCGACCGCGGCGGTTACATTTATCACGGCCGTGTACAGAGCTTGGCCGAAGGCGCCCGTGAGGGCGGCCTCAACTTCTAAGAAAGGGAGGAATTACTTTGGCTAAATTCGAAGCAGCTCGCAAGGACTCTGAACTTCAGGAAAGAGTCGTAGCTATTAACCGTGTATCTAAGACAGTTAAGGGTGGTAGAATTATGAAATTCTCCGCACTTGTTGTTGTAGGTGACGGCGAAGGCACAGTAGGTTTTGGCTTAGGCAAGTCAAACGAAGTTCCCGATGCTATCCGTAAAGGTATCGAGGACGCTAAGAAAAATCTCGTCAAGGTTGCTCTTAAGGGAACAACTATTCCTCACGAGATTATCGGTAAATTTGGCGCAGGCGTAGTACTTCTCAAGCCCGCAGCACCCGGTACCGGCGTTATCGCAGGTGGCCCCGTTCGTGCTGTTGTTGAGACAGTAGGTATTAAGGACATCCGTGCTAAGGCACTTCGTTCTAACAACCCCTGCAACGTAGTAAGAGCTACAATGGACGGACTTATGAAACTCCGCAATGTTGAAGAAGTTGCTAACATTCGCGGTAAATCCGTTAAGCATTTTAAAGACTAAGGAGGGTGGTATAAATGGCTAACATTAAAGTTAAGCTCGTAAAGAGCCTTATCGGTTCCAAAAAGGACCAGATTGCCACCGCCTATGCGTTAGGTCTCCACAAAATCGGTGATGTAGCAGTACAGCCCGATAATGCGGCTACCAAAGGCAAAATTAAAAAAATCGCTCATCTTATTGAGGCTACTGAAGAATAAGCAAGGAGGTGCAATATATGAAGCTTCACGAGCTTTCACCCGCAGCTGGCTCCAAAAAGGAAGTTAAGCGTATCGGTAGAGGTCCCGGTTCAGGCCAGGGTAAAACAGCCGGTAAGGGTCACAAAGGCCAGAAGGCACGTGCCGGTCGCGGTATGCAGATCGGTTTTGAAGGCGGCCAGATGCCTTTACAAAGACGCCTTCCCAAAAGAGGTTTTGTTAATATTTTCGGCAAGGAATTCGCTATTGTTAATGTAGCAGCCCTTGAAGAGAGATTTGAGGATGGTGCAGTTATTGATATTGACGCACTTAAAGCAGCAGGTCTCGTAAATAAAACACTTGACGGTGTTAAAGTTCTTGCACATGGCGACATCACCAAGAAATTCACTGTTAAGGTTAATGCTTATTCTGATGCAGCTAAGGCAAAAATTGAGGCTGCCGGAGGAAAGGCAGAGGTGATTTGAAGTGTTTCAGACTTTGGCTAATGCATGGAAAATCCCCGATTTAAGAAAAAAGATTCTTTTTACAGCATTGATCGTAGTTATCTTCAGAATCGGCGCTAACATCCCCGCACCTTTCGTAAGTATCGGTGAAGGCGGACTTCTCGCTGCAACTGAAGGAACAACATTCCTCAACTACTTGAGTATGATGACAGGTGATGCTTTCAGCTACGGTACAATTTTCGCTCTTTCAATTACACCGTATATCAACAGCTCGATTATTATCCAGCTTCTTACGGTTGCTATCCCTGCTCTTGAAAGACTTTCAAAAGAAGGCGAAGAAGGCAGAAAGAAAATTGCTAAAATCACCCGTTATGTAACACTTGCTCTTGGTCTTCTCCAGAGCGTTGCATACTTCATCTACCTTCACACTAAAGAATACGTTCTTTACAAAGGCGATGAAATCTTCCCTCAGGTATTCCAGGGTATCGTTATTATCCTCGTGCTCACAGCAGGTACTACATTTGTTATGTGGCTCGGTGAACAGATTAACAGCAAGGGTATCGGTAATGGTATCTCAATCATTCTTTTTGCAGGTATTATTTCCAGAATCCCCACAGAAATGACAATGCTCTTCGGTACTTCCGATGAAGCACCCGGTTATTTCTCAAGAGGTCCTGTTTACGCAGTTCTCTCAGTTCTTGTTGTTATCTTCTACCTCCTTATGATTGCTTATATCGTATGGATGGACAATGCTGAACGTAGAATCCCCGTTCAATATGCAAAAAGAGTTGTAGGCCGTAAGATGTACGGTGGACAGAGCACTCATATTCCGATTAAAGTTAATATGAGCGGTGTTATGCCTGTTATTTTCGCAAGCTCAATCCTCTCACTTCCACCTACAATCGAACTTTTCGTTTCAGGTAAGATTAAAGATGACGGTGTTTTGGCAAAGATTTTCGATTTATTCGATGTATCTAATCCCTTCTACTGTGTAATTTACTTCTTACTCATAATCTTCTTTGCATACTTCTATGCAACTATTCAGTATAACCCCGTTGAAATGGCTAACAACATCCGTAGCAACAGTGGTACAATCCCCGGCATTCGTCCCGGTAAACCCACAGCTATGTACATCCAGAAGATTATTTCAAGAATCATTCTTCTCGGTGCATTGCTCCTTAGTGTTGTTGCATTGTTCCCCAACTTGTTCACATTAATTACAGGTCTTGTACTTGATGGTGACGGTATGAACATTTCATTGGGCGGTACATCAATCATCATTATGGTTGGTGTTGCACTTGAAACAGTTAAACAACTTGAAAGCCAGATGATGCTCCGTCATTATAAAGGCTTCCTTGATTGATAATAGGAGGAACCGATAATGAAACTTATATTTCTCGGTGCTCCCGGTGCCGGTAAAGGCACACAGGCAGAAATAATTGCCGCAGAGCTTAAGATACCCACAATTTCCACAGGAAATATCATCCGTGAAGCACTTGCAAACGGAACTGAAATGGGTCTTAAAGCTAAATCGTTTATTGAAGCCGGTAAACTTGTTCCTGATGATGTCGTAATCGGCATCATCAAGGATAGGTTGGCAGCTGATGACTGTGCAGGCGGATTCATCCTTGATGGTTTCCCCCGTACAATTCCTCAGGCTGAGGCTCTTGATAATATGGGCGTTATTATTGACAAAGTTGTTGATATTGACGTTCCCGATGAGAACATTGTAAACAGAATGTCAGGCAGACGCGTATGTAAAGCTTGTGGTTCTTCTTATCACATTGAAAATAAGAAACCTAAAGTTGAAGGCGTTTGTGATGCTTGTGGCGGTGAGCTTCAGATTCGTAAAGATGATGCTCCCGAAACAGTTCTTGACAGACTCAATGTTTATCACGAACAGACCGAGCCGTTAAAGGATTACTACGCAAAATGCGGTAAACTCCGCAGCGTAGAGGGTACAGCTCCCATTAAGGAGATTACCGCCTCAATCCTTAAGGTATTGGAGGATTAAGCATGATAGTGCTTAAAAGCGAAAAAGAAATCAGGCAGATGCTTGAAGCTTGCAGGATTTCTGCAGAAGCACTTAAAGTAGCAGGGGAGGCAGTTGAACCGGGTGTTTCAACCTGGGAAATTGACCGCATAGCCCGAAAATATATCGAGAGTAAGGGTGCTAAACCTACATTCCTCGGTTATAACGGCTTTCCTGCTGCCGCATGCATTTCCATAAATGACGAGGTTATTCATGGTATTCCCGACAAATCACACATCGTAAGAGCAGGCGACATAGTAAGTATCGACCTCGGAGCCTGTATCAACGGATTTACCGGTGATAATGCCGCCACTTTCGCCTGCGGAGATATCTCAGCAGAAGCGAAGCGGCTGATAGAAACTACCGAAGAGAGCCTTTATATAGGCATCAAAAAGGCAGTTCCCGGCGGCAGACTCGGTGATGTTGGTAACGCGATTCAGACCTATTGCGAAGAACGTGGTTACGGAGTTGTAAGAGAATACACAGGTCACGGCGTTGGAGCCGCACTTCATGAAGACCCGGCGGTGCCTAACTACGGTACTCCCGGCAGAGGAGTTCGTTTGGTGCCGGGCATGACAATTGCCATTGAGCCCATGATTAACGAGGGTAAGGCATCTGTTAAAACATTGTCCAACGGCTGGACGGTAAAGACAACCGACGGCAAACTGTCCGCTCACTTTGAACATACAATTGCTATAACAAGCAGCGGACCGTTAATTATGACAAAGATTTAAAAAACAGACAAATAACAAAATTAATCAGGGAGGTATTTGTTATGTCAAAAGACGATATGATCGAAGTTGAAGGTACTGTTATCGAAGCATTACCTAACACAACATTTCAGGTTGAACTTGAAAATGGTCATAAAATTTTAGCCCACATTTCCGGAAAACTCAGAATGAACTATATTCGTATTCTTCCGGGAGATAAGGTTACAGTGGAAATGTCACCCTATGACCTTACACGTGGACGTATCACATGGCGTTCGAAATAATAAAAGGCAAAAGCTGAATTTTAGGAGGTATTCTAATGAAAGTCAGACCTTCTGTCAAGAAAATTTGCGAAAAGTGCAAAGTAATTAAACGTAAGGGAAAAATCATGGTTATCTGTGAGAATCCCAAGCACAAACAGCGTCAGGGCTAATCCCTACGCAAACCATTATTTGGAGGTGCAACTGACAAATGGCGCGTATTTCAGGTGTTGATTTACCCAGAGATAAAAGAGTCGAAGTTGGTCTTACCTATATTTTCGGTATAGGTCCCAAGACAGCTAACGACATTATCGCAGCTACAGGTATTGATCCCGATACAAGAGTTAAGGATCTTACAGAAGATGATGTAGCAAAATTACGTGAGTATATTGATCACAACGTAAAGGTCGAAGGTGACCTTCGTCGTGAAACAGCTTTCGATATCAAAAGACTTGTAGAAATTGGTTGCTATCGTGGCGTTCGCCACAGAAAAGGCCTTCCCGTAAGAGGTCAGCGTTCAAAAACAAACGCTCGTACTCGTAAAGGTCCCAAGAAAACAATAGCTAACAAGAAGAAATAAGTCGAAGGAGGTATTAGAATGGCTACAAAAGCTACCGGCAAAAAAGTCGGAACACGCAAGCGTCGTGAGCGTAAGAATATTGAACGCGGTGCGGCTCATATCCAATCCACCTTCAATAACACGATAGTTACAATTACCGATACTCAGGGTAACGCAGTATCATGGGCAAGTGCAGGCGAAATGGGCTTCAGAGGTTCTCGTAAGTCTACTCCCTTTGCTGCTCAGACAGCTGCTGAAACTGCAGCAAAAGTTGCTATTGAGCATGGTATGAAAACTGTTGAAGTTTATGTTAAAGGCCCCGGTTCAGGAAGAGAAGCTGCTATCAGAGCATTGCAGGTTGCAGGTCTTGATGTTACTCTCATCAAAGACGTAACACCTATTCCTCACAACGGCTGCCGTCCGCCCAAGAGAAGGCGTGTATAACATAATAGGAGGAAACGAATTATGGCAAGATATACCGGTGCGGTATGTAAGCTTTGCCGCCGTGAGGGCCAGAAGCTCTTCTTAAAGGGTGGCAGATGCTATACCAATAAATGTGCTTTAGAGCGTCGTTCTTATGCACCCGGCCAGCATGGTCAGGGACGTAAGAAAATTTCCGGCTACGGAATGCAGCTTCGTGAGAAGCAGAAAGCAAGACGTTACTACGGCGTACTTGAAGGACAGTTCCACAAGTATTTCCTTATGGCTGAAAAAATGCAGGGCCAGGCAGGTGAAAACCTTCTTCGTATCTGTGAAAGCCGTTTGGACAACATTGTCTATCTTCTCGGCTGGGCAGATTCCCGTGCAGAAGGCAGACAGCTCGTTACACACGGTCACTTCTGTGTTAACGGTAAGAAAGTCGATATCCCGTCTTACCTTTGCAAGGCAGGCGATGTAATCTCTATCAAAGAGAAATCGGCTCAGACTGACGCTATTAAGAACATTATCGAAGCTAACGGAAGCCGTCCCGTTCCCGCTTGGCTTGATATCAATCGTGAAGCAAATTCAGCTAAGGTTGTTAACCTTCCTGAAAGAGATCAGATTGAAGCTCCTGTTGCAGAGCATCTTATCGTCGAGTTCTATTCAAAATAATGCTCTTTAGCCTCATGCTTGTGTTGACAAGCGAAACAAAAATTGCAGTTAAACTGTAAAATTTTAAGGAGGGTTTGGTATGATTGGTATTGAGAAACCCGAAGTAAAGTTTATCGGTTCGGCAGAAGATTCAGCATACGGCTCATTTGTTGTTGAGCCTCTTGAAAGAGGTTTTGGTACAACACTTGGTAACAGCCTTCGCAGAGTTCTTCTTTCATCCCTTCCCGGTTACGCAATTACATCTGTCAAAATTGACAATATTCTTCATGAATTCTCAACGATCCCGAACGTAAAAGAGGATGTTACCGAGATTGTTCTTAACCTTAAGGGCATTATTCTCAAAATACACGGAGACGATCCGAAGATAATGTATATCGAGGCAAACGGCTCCGGTGAAATCACAGCGGGTGACATCAAGGCTGATTCAGAGGTTGAAATTCTCAACCCCGATCACCACATTGCAACTCTCGATGCAGACGCACACGTTGTAATGGAACTTACAGCTGACAAGGGTAGAGGTTATGTTTCTTCAGACAGAAACAAACAGCTTCTTGACCCCGCAATCGGCGTAATAGCTATTGACTCAATCTATACACCCGTGTTAAAAGTGAACTACACAGTTGATAATACTCGTGTAGGACAGATTACCGACTACGACAAGCTCACAATAGATGTTACAACAGATGGTACAATTTCCGCTAAGGATGCTGTTTCATTTGCTGCTAAGATTCTTACTGAGCACCTTAACCTCTTTGTTGAACTTTCAGACGAAGTTTCTAACACAGAGATTATGGTTGACAAGGATGATACAGAAAACGGCAAAGTTCTCGAAACAACTATCGAAGAACTTGACCTTTCAGTTCGTTCATTTAACTGTCTCAAGAGAGCCGGTATCAACACTGTTGAAGATTTGATTAATAAAACTGAAGAGGATATGATGAAGGTAAGAAACCTTGGCAGAAAATCTCTTGAAGAGGTTGTTGCTAAGCTTGCTTCACTTGGTCTTTCTCTTCGCGATGAGGACGAATAAGTCCGTACTTTCGGCAAAGGAGTGATTTAGATGCCCGGAACCAGAAAACTCGGCAGAGCGAGCGATCACCGCGATGCTATGCTTCGCAATATGGTTACATCTTTACTCGAAAACGGTAAAATGACAACCACAGTCACAAGAGCGAAGGAAGTTCGCGCTATGGCTGAAAAGATGATCACCCTCGCAAAAGTCGACAGTCTCCACAATAAGAGACAGGCTTTGGCATATATTACTAAGGAAGATGTCGTTAAGAAACTTTTTGACGAGATCGCTCCCAAGTATAAAGAAGTAAACGGCGGTTACTGCCGTATAATCAAGACTGAAGCTCGCCGCGGTGACGCAGCAGAGATGTGCATTCTTGAGTTAGTTTAATTAAAGCAAAAGTGCCTGACCCACGGGTCAGGCACTTTTAATTTTTAATTTGTAATTCGTAATGCGTAATTAAAGGGGCACTGCGTGCCGATTATAAGTTGCAAGTTGAAAGTTGAAAGTGGCAAGTTTCGGGGCTACGCCTGAATTATAGATAAAGTAGTTGTAAAGCGAAGCCTCGCCCTCCTGCGTAAGGAGGAGGGGGGAAAGGAACACGACCGCGTCCTGTGGACGGGGCAGGGAGTGTGAGTTGGCGTAGCGGTCAAAATCGTTAGCGACGAGCAGGAGCGACCAACGATTTTGGGCACCGC
>JAZNJR010000035.1:0-32589 GCA_045578165.1 Acutalibacteraceae bacterium | reverse complement strand
ATGCCATTATTCATTTCCTCCTTAATTATTCTTCACGGGGGTCGAGAAGCTTAGCAGCGTCATCAACACGTCCGTACTGGCCGCTTGCTTTTTCCAAAGCTTCGTTAGCGTCCATACCCTTTTTAATCATATCCATCATCTTGCCGAGATGAACGAACTTGTAACCGATAATGGTGTCGTTTTCGTCAACAGCAATTTTAGTGATGTAACCTTCAGCGAGTTCAAGATAACGGGGACCCTTTGCAAGAGTTGCATAAGTGGTACCGCACTGTGAACGAAGACCTTTACCTAAGTCTTCAAGACCTGCACCGATGGGAAGACCATCTTCAGAGAAAGCAGTTTGTGTACGACCGTAAACGATTTGCAAGAACAATTCGCGCATTGCGGTGTTGATAGCGTCGCAAACAAGGTCAGTATTAAGTGCTTCAAGAATGGTTTTGCCAACCAAAATTTCAGAAGCCATTGCAGCTGAGTGGGTCATACCCGAGCAGCCGATAGTTTCAACCAATGCTTCTTGAATGATACCCTCTTTAACGTTGAGAGTAAGTTTGCAAGTACCTTGCTGGGGTGCGCACCAGCCGATACCATGGGTAAGGCCGGAAACGTCTTTAACTTCCTTAACTTGAACCCATTTGCCCTCTTCCGGAATGGGAGCAGGACCGTGATATGTGCCTTTTGCTAAAGGACACATATTTTCTACTTCATGTGAATAGTTCATATATGTACTCCTTTCGGTTTTATACCTTTTTATTATATCAAAATCGACAATAAAAAACAATAGCGATTATGATAAATTTTTAACTAATTTGCGCTAAAATACTGTTGAAATAATCATAAGCAGATTCTTTTTCGGTTTGCATCATTTCCTGCTTTTGCTGAAAATTAACCTCACACAAAGAAATTGCAAGAATTTCCGCCTTTAAAACCTCACATCTGCCCATTACGAGATTTATAAGTTCTTTACCGTCTTCCCCGCTTTTTTCGGTAATTTCATTACACACTTTTGCGGCTTCGACTACTGCTTGACCTATAATCTTTGCGCCAATTTCCATTTCTTGCGACATAACCGCCTTTTCTTCCATAAAGACACCTCGTTTTAAAAAAGCCACCACTTTAATTACAGTGATGGCTTTTTGTTAGTTAAAAGTAATTCATTGGGTTAACCCAAGCATTATTTTTCATAATACCAAAATGCAAGTGTGGACCGGTTGAACGACCGGTTGAACCAACGTAACCCACAATTTGACCCTTTTTAACGTAAGCACCATTCGAAACAATTACGCTGCCCATATGCGCATAATATGCCTTGTAGTTTGCCTTTGCATAAGAATCGCCGCTATAGGTTCCGTGGTCAATTGCTACGTAGTTGCCATAACCATTGCCACAGCAGGTCTTAAGCGGACTCTTGCCATAGTTATGCTTACAGCTGTTATAATACTGATAAACCTTACCGTCTGCCATTGCATAAATTGGTTGACCGTAGGTACCGTTTGAAATATCTACACCGTTATGCATTCTTCCCCAACGAGTACCGTAGTATGAAGAAATTCGCTTAAAGGTGGTAGGCCACAAAAACTTACCGTTATTGACAAAATTGCCGCCCGAACTACCGTATAAAATTTCATTCAAGGCATTTTCCATATTTTGAAGGTCTCTGTCAACAACATTTTTATCTGCCTGAATTTCGTTCTTATCTTTATTAATTGAATTAATAATCTTTTGAATTTCGTTAGCGTCTGCTTGAAGTTTTGCTTGGTCTTTTGCAATCTCCGCTTTAATGGCGGCCTGCTCTTCAATAAGCTTGTTGTTTTCTTCGTTCTTTTTATTAAGTGCTTCAATTTCCTTAATAATAGATTCCATCAACTTCTTATCTTTTGCTGAAACCGAAGCGGTAAGTTGTGAAAGTTGCAAAAATTCCGAAAAACTTTTAGCGCCTAAAAGAATTTGAATGTTGCTGCCGGTATTGCTCATTTGAATGGCGCGAAGACGTCTTTTGAAAAGTTCCTTATCTTCGGCGATTTTTTTATTATTTTCTTCAATAGCGGCTTTGTTTTTATCTATTTGCTTGTTGATTTCAGCAATTTGTTCGTTGCATGCATTAATCTTTTTCTGCACAACTGCCATTTTGCTTTCAATTGCCGATTTAAGTTTTTGCTGGTCTTTAATTTGGTTTTTAAGCTTGTTAATTTCTGCTTGAAGTGCTGCAGATTCCTTTTCAAGTTGATCAATTTTGTCCTTGATTTCATCTACAGACTGCGCTGCACTTGCGGTGGGAGCAGATGCAACGTAGGTGCAGCAAACACAAGTTGCAATTAATAAAAGCGATAAAATTTTAAAAAGTTTTTGTTTCATAAAATCTCCTAATAAATTTAGATTGCCGCAAATTCGCTACCCTCACGTTTGAGATATTTACCAATCATTATAGCACTACCAATAACACCTGCAAATATACCAATACCTGCAAAGAGCGCAAACAGTATAAGTGCCATATCGCCATATTTAACGATATCGTTTGTGCCAAGTGTGCTTATAATAGTTTCGGTTGCTACACGATAGCAGAAGTAAAGTATTATTTCCGATAAAACCGCCGAAATCAAACCGATTATCATACCCTCAACTATAAACGGTATTCTTACAAAAGCGTCGGTAGCGCCAACCGCTTTCATAATACTTATTTCAAGCTTACGGTTATACATTGTAACACGAATTGTGTTGGAAACAATTACAAGTGAAATTATCATCAAAATTGCAATAATCCAAAAGCCCGCAACGCCAACACCCTGCTTAATTGCATTAATGGTGTTTGCCAAGTCACCCTGCGAAACAATTCTGTCCACACCTTTAAGCTTTTCAATTTTTTTGATAGTTTCGTCAAATCTTGCCATGTCATCCATAGTTACCTTTGCCGCGCATGACATGGGGTTTTCATCGTCAAGAAAAGAAAAATATTCTTCCTGACCTTCAAGCATAGATTCCTTAACGTTTTCAAGACCTTCTTCGCTTGAAACGTATTCAACCTTTGCTACGTTTTCAATTTTGTCAATTTCATCACAAAGGGCTTTTGCTTCTTTTTCGTTATGAATTACATAGTCCGAATCTTTAACACCTTTAGAATCGGTACTTTCGGAATTAGATGAAGTGTTTTTATCGGGTGTTTCGTCATTATAAAGCGCCCAATTATAGTCCTTCATGTAAACCATAACAACGTTTTGTTCTTCCAAATTGCCAATGGCAACGTTAACGTTTTCAGAAATTAAAACCGCAAGACCTATGATTACCATACAAGCCACAAGCACACCAATAGATGCAAGTGACATCAAGCGATTAACCCAAATATTCTTGACACCTTCTTTGGTGAGGTATCTAACACTACTTAATTTCATTAGATATCACCTCCGACGTTGTCTGCAACAATCTTGCCCTTGTCAAGCATTATTACACGATGTTGGAAATCACGCACAAGATTATGGTCGTGTGTAACCATAAGAACGGTTGTGCCGCGTTTATTAATTTCGGTAAGTAATGACACAATTTCATAAGACATATTGGGGTCAACGTTACCTGTGGGCTCGTCCGCAATAATTAAATCGGGCGAGTTTACAAGTGCACGAGCAAGACCAACACGTTGCTGTTCGCCACCTGAAAGTTGGTTAGGCAAAGCACGTGCTTTATGGCCTAAATTAACCTTTGCAAGTGCTTTTGAAACTTCTTTGCGAATGTCTTTAGGGTCAGCACCAACAACATGCATTGCAAATGCAACGTTATCGAAAACCGTCATATTAGGAATAAGTCTAAAGTCCTGAAAAACGATACCCATTGTTCTGCGTAGCATAGGTACTTCTTTACGACGCATAGTCGTAAGGTCAAAACCGTTTACCACAATTTTACCGGTATTGGCTTTTTCTTCACGCATAATAAGCTTCATAAAGGTACTTTTACCTGCGCCCGAAGAACCAACCACAAAAACAAATTCACCATTATTGATTTTAATATTTACGTCCTCAAGTGCGTGGGTACCCGTTTGATAAGTTTTAGAAACACCGCGGAACTCAATTATCGGTTTAACCGCGGCAAATTGCTGTAAATTTTCCATTTAAAAGTTCCTTTTTAAAAAAGATTAGTACTTGATGGGGTTGCTTCTTAAATACTTATTAACCATTAATGCAATCTTGAAGATAATAGCATGGTCAAATTCACGAAGGTCAAGACCTGTAATCTTCTTGATTTTTTCAAGACGGTAAACCAAGGTGTTACGGTGAACAAACAATTTTCTTGAAGTTTCCGAAACGTTAAGATTATTTTCAAAGAAACGTTGAATTGTGAAAAGTGTTTCCTGGTCAAGACTTTCAATAGAACCGCGCTTGAACACTTCCTTTAAGAAGGTTTCGCAAAGAGTGGTCGGAAGCTGATAAATAAGACGAGCAATACCAAGGTTATCATAAGAAACGATGGTTTTTTCAGTGTCAAACACTTTACCGACTTCTAACGCTGCTTGAGCTTCTTTAAAGGAACGAGCAAGGTCCTTAAGATTATTAACAGTTGTGCCTATACCGATAACAACGTGAGCATAAAATTCGCCCGAAATCGTATCGGCAATGGTAGACGCCATTTTTTCAATTGTTTTTGGGTCAATACCCTGTGCGGTTTCTTTGACCAAAGCAATATCGGTTTCGTTAATGCTGATAACAAAATCCTTTGCTTTGTCGGGGAAAAGGTTTTGTACCACATCGTAAATTGAAACGTCGTTTGCTTCGAGTGAACGAATAATTATAACGGTACGTGAAACGTCACTGTTGAAATAAAGTTCACGTGCTTTAATATAAATGTCACCCGGGAGAATATTGTCCAAAATAATATTTTTAATAAAGTTACCACGGTCATATTTTTCGTCATAATAAAATTTAACGTTAGCAAAAGCAACCGCTAAAATAGATGCATATTTACCGGCCAGCACATCATCGCCCTCAACGAAAACAGTATAGCTTGTACCCTGATTTACGCCAAGAGTTTTGTATGTATAGCCATCTTCAACGCATAATTCGTTAGTTAAATTAAAAACAGGAACTGCTTCACCGATTTTACCAAGTTCACTTGATGCGGTAACGGTAAAGTTTTCATCAATAACACCGAAGGGACGGTCGATACAGTCCTTCATTTGATGAATTACACCCTGGAAAAGACGATTTGACATTTGTAAACACATCCTTAAACATAGTAATGTTAATTATATAATAATATAATACACAAAAACCACCAATTTTTCAAGTACTATCTACAAAAAAGTTACAAAAAAATTACAAAATACATTTTTTGGTTAAAATACTGCGTCAAATATGCTAATATTTAGGAAAATTATTGCAAAGTGGGTAGGAAAATGACAGGCAAAAACAAACCTATGGGTATGCTTTGTGCATTACTTGCAAATTTAATATTTGGCTTTAGTTTTATTTTCTCGAAAACTGCGCTGACGGTTGCCCACCCCCTTGTAATTTTAGGGGTTCGTTTTGCGGTTGCATTTATTACCCTTAACCTTTTACTTTTAACCAAAAAAGTAAAGCTGAATTTAAAGAGCAAACCCAAAGCAAAGCTTGTTTTAATGAGCATTGCTCAACCCCTTTTATACTTCATTTTTGAACTGTACGGTTTATCACTTGTATCGTCAGCTTTATCGGGTGTTATAATTGCACTTGTTCCTGTTGCGGTAATGCTTTTGGCGGCGCTGTTTTT
The DNA here is from genome assembly GCA_045578165.1 of Acutalibacteraceae bacterium. GTDB lineage: Bacteria > Bacillota > Clostridia > Oscillospirales > Acutalibacteraceae > UBA737. The sequence goes on along the minus strand of JAZNJR010000035.1, from coordinate 26,862 downwards.
AAAGGAAAAAACCACACCTGTTCAAAAGATTTGCACCCTGCTTTCCATTGCGGCAATTTCGGTAATAAGCATAATTTCTAACGACGGTAACCCCAACCATTTTTTAGGCATTATTTTACTTATTATGGCTGTTATTTCTGCGGCAATTTTCAACATTTTAAGCAGAAGTGAATCTAAAACCTTTTCAGCATTTGAACGCACTTACGTTATGTTTTTCTGCGGTGTTTTGGGCTTTAATTTCATTGCGGCGACAGTGCTTCGCACCGCTTATTTCACCCAAATTGTTGCCGCTTTTAAATCGTTAGAATTTATTATTTCCATTATATATTTAGCAGTAATTTCTTCGGTTGCCGCATTCCTACTATATAACTATTCTACTTCGCAAATTTCAGCTGTGCAGTCATCTTCTTTTTCCAACATAATAACCGTTGTTACCGTTCTTGCAGGGGTATTTATTTTAAGAGAAAAGTTTGATTTATGGCAGTTTTTACTCTGTGCAATTATAATTTTAGGTGTATGGGGTGTTAATACCTTTACACCAAAATCGACACAATAATATAAATTGTGTATATAAAACAAAAAACCTTGTCAAACGACAAGGTTTTTCTTTTTGGTGACCCGTACGAGATTCGAACTCGTGTTACCGCCGTGAAAGGGCGGTGTCTTAGGCCTCTTGACCAACGGGCCATATAAAATATGGTGGCTGTAATTGGATTCGAACCAATGACACTGCGGGTATGAACCGCATGCTCTAGCCAACTGAGCTATACAGCCATAACTTAAAGCGACTTATACATTATAGCGAAATAAACGCCATTTGTCAAGTACTAATTTTTATTTTTTGTAGTTTTTTTATAAATAGTATTGACAATTATTTAACATATGTTATAATGTAGTAAAGTGTATCAAATGAAACACTTTTTGGGGGTGTTTTTACTGAAATACGATAATTTTTTCTTGCTAAAAAATTTGGAAAATATTGAAAAAAATAAAATTATTTCAACTTTTTCTAAACCAATTTATTTTAAAAAAGGCGACGTGGTTTACAGCAGTCACAAGTTTAAGGACGCTATTGGCTACATTATAAAAGGTACTGCCCTTGCCACAAGCGACAACCAAAACGAAGCGCACCTTAAAACCTTTACCAAGGGTATGTCCTTTGGGGCGGCGGCACTTTTTGGCGAGAATGACTGTTACGTAAGCACTATTACCGCCAAAACCGATTTAGAGGTTTTGTTTGTTACCGAAACAGAGCTTCGCGGGCTTTTTAAAACCTACCCGCAAACAGCAATTAATTACATTGCATTTTTATCTGAAAAAGTTCGGTTTTTAAACAAAAAACTTAACGTGGTATCTTGTAACGGTACTGAAAACACCGTTTTTAAATACCTCACTTCTCTTGCCGATAAAAACGGCATTATTACAAACTTTAAAAATATGACCTTGGTTTCAAAGACGCTTGGCATTAGTCGCGCTTCCCTTTACCGCGCTTTGAGTGACCTTGAAAACAACGGGTATATTATAAAAGAAAATAATTTTATAAAGGTGATAAACTATGAAAAAACTAATTAGCATTCTTCTCACACTCCTACTTGTATTTGCTTTTGCCGGTTGCGGTAACGGTAACACAAGCTCAACACCCGAAAGTTCTGCGCCCGACCTTACCGACATTAACTGCAACGTTTACGGTATTGCAGGTCCCACAGGCGTTGGCCTTGCAAACCTTATGGAAAAAGCCGAAAAAGGCGAGGGCGCACTTAAATATAACATTTCTTTAGCTGCTAATAACGACGAAATTATTGCTAAGCTTAAAAATGGCGAAGCAGATATTGCAGCAGTTGCTACCAACCTTGCATCTGTCCTTTACAACAACCCCGATATTGACGTTCAGGCTCTTGCAGTTAATACACTTGGTGTTTTAAACGTTGTTACCAAGGGTTATGAAATTGATTCTATTGACGACCTTAAGGGCTTAACAGTTTATTCAACCGGTCAGGGTGCTAACCCCGAATATATTATTAACGACGTGCTTAAAAACAATAACCTTGAAGTAGGTAAAGACGTTAAGGTTGAATTTGTTGCACAACCGACCGAGCTTGTGGCAAAAATGGCAAACCCAAAAGCCGATAAAGTAGTTGTTATTGCTCCCCAACCTGTAGCAACCAACATTACCGTTAAGGTTCCCACCGCTAAAATTGCTATTGACCTTAATGACGAATGGGACAAATTCCACGACGAACAGCTTACAATGGGTTGCATTGTTGTAAGACGAGAATTTGCAAAAAATAATAGCGCTGCCGTTGACGCATTCCTTAAAGAATATAAAGAATCCATTGAAAAGACCAACAGCGACCTTGAAGCATCTGCTGCAAACTGCGAAAAATATAAGATTATTGCACCTGCAGCTGTTGCTAAAAAAGCCATTCCCGACTGCAATATCGTTTACCAAGACGGAAAGGTTATGAAAACAAACCTTTCGGCTTACCTTAAGTTTTTGTTTGATTTAAATCCCAAGAGCGTAGGCGGAAAATTACCCGCTGATGATTTCTATTATGGAGCTAAATAAATTGCTTAAAAAAATATTTAAAGGCGTTGCCATATCAGCACTTTGGTTGCTGATATGGCAACTAGCCGCCTTAATTGTCAATTCGCAGTTACTTATTCCTACCCCGCTTGAAACCCTTAAAGCATTATGCGTGCTTGGTCAAACGGGGCAGTTTTATCTTGCGGTTTTAAAATCACTTTTAAGAATAATAATCGGTTTTGCTTTAGGCGTTAGCGTCGGCTTTGCGGGTGGTCTTATTGCAGGCAAATTACCGATTTTTGACAACATAACAAAACCTGCACTTCAAGTTATAAAAGCAGTGCCCGTGGCATCGTTTATTATACTTGCATTCTTTTGGTTTAAAAGTGACGACCTACCCATTTTCATTGCATTTTTAATGGTGCTTCCAATGGTTTGGTCAACTGTGCAAACATCGCTTAAAGGCATTGATGAAAAATATATAGAAATGGCAAAGGTTTATAAGCTTTCGCCGCTCAAAATTTTCTTTCAAATAAAACTTCCATTTATTATGCCAAACTTCATTTCCACCAGCATGACAGCACTTGGCTTTGCATGGAAATCGGGTATTGCGGCAGAAGTTATTTGCCGACCGCAAATATCTCTTGGCACACTTTTGGACCAAAACAAGTCGTATCTTGATATACCGTCAGTATTTGCGCTTACTTTGGTTGTGGCGTTACTTTCAATAATATTAGAGTTTGTGCTTAAAAAAATTGTAAGGAGGTTTTATAATGCTGAAAATTAAAGATTTAACCTTTTCTTACGATAAAGAGCCCATTTTTGAAAATTTTTCACTTGAAGTTAAAGACGGAGAACGTATATGGCTTTCTGGGCCTTCGGGTTGCGGTAAAACTACCCTTATTAAGCTTATTTTAGGTCTTTTAAAGGCACAAAAGGGCGATATTACGCTTGATGGCTTAACCACGTCGGTTGTGTTTCAAGAAAACCGCCTTTTACCCTTTAAAACCATTTTGCAAAATATTACCTTAATCGGTGGAGACGAAATGTCGGCAAACGACAATTTAACCGCGTTGGGCATTGGCGAAACCCAAAACCTGTACCCCGCCTCCCTTTCGGGTGGTATGAAGCGTCGTGCCGCTATTGCAAGGGCATTGTCTGTACCATTTAATTTGTTGATTTTAGACGAGCCATTTAACGGTATTGATGAAAAAAATCTACAAGCCACCGCAGATAGAATTAACCATTTTGCAAAAAACAAAACCGTTATTCTTATAACCCATAATCCCGAAGAGGCACGTCTTTTAGGGGCAAAAAAAGTTGAAATTAATAATTGACAGTGCTGTGTATTTATAATATAATTTAGCATTGGAAGTGATATTATGAAATTAGCAATTTTGGGCTATGGCAATTTGGGCCGTGGTGTTGAGTGTGCAATAAAGCAAAACGACGATATGGAGCTTTGCTACGTTTTTACCCGTCGCGCACCCGAAACGGTCAAAATTTTAACCGAAAATGCAAAGGTTTGCCACGTGGATGAACTTATTGCAAAACAAAATGAAATTGACGTTTTAATTATTTGTGGTGGCAGCGCTACCGATTTACCGGTACAAACCCCCGAATATGTAAAATATTTTAACGTTATTGACAGCTTTGACACCCACGCCAAAATTCCCGAACATTTTGAAAATGTTGATAAAAACGCAAAAATAAGCGGTAAAATCGGCATTATTTCTTGTGGATGGGACCCCGGTATGTTTTCGCTTAACCGTCTTTATGCAAATGCGGTTTTGCCTAACGGACAGGATTATACTTTTTGGGGCAAGGGCGTAAGTCAAGGTCATTCTGACGCTATAAGACGTATTGACGGTGTAATTGACGCCCGTCAATATACCGTGCCTGTTGAAAGTGCGGTTGAATCTGTACGAAATGGCGAAAACCCAACCCTTTCTACCCGCCAAAAGCATACCCGCGTTTGCTTTGTTGTGGCAGATGACAACGCAAATAAAGCATTAATTGAAAAACAAATTAAAGAAATGCCAAATTACTTTGCCGATTACGACACAACCGTAAACTTTATAACAATGGAAGAAATGAAACGTGACCATTCTTCCCTTCCGCACGGTGGTTGTGTTATTAGAAGCGGTAAAACCGGTTGGAATGAAGAAAACACACATATAATAGAATATAGCTTAAAGCTTGATTCTAACCCCGAATTTACTTCAAACGTTTTGGTGGCTTATGCCCGCGCGGCATACCGCTTAAACCAAAAGGGCGAATGTGGTTGTAAAACTGTGTTTGATATTCCACCCGCGCTTTTATCTGTAAAATCCGCAGAAGAGCTTCGCAAAAATTTACTTTAATATAATTCCCCTTGCCGTAAGGCAAGGGGCTTTTTAAGGGGAAATTTTATGAAAAATATTTTTTACCCAAAGCTTATTGAAAGCATGAAGGGTTATACAAAACAAAAATTGCTAAACGATATTATTGCAGGTGTTATTGTTGCAATAATTGCCTTACCGCTTTCAATAGCGTTGGCATTGGCATCGGGCGTTGAACCCGCACAAGGTCTTTACACCGCAATTGTTGCAGGGTTTGTTATTGCATTGCTTGGCGGCAGCAGGGTGCAAATTTCGGGTCCGACCGCAGCTTTTGCAACCATTGTTGCAGGCATTGTAGCAACAAACGGTCTTGAGGGCTTGGCAGTTGCAACCATAACCGCCGGTGCAATTTTAATATTAATGGGGCTTTTACAACTTGGTAAGCTTATTAAATTTATTCCCCACACAATAACGGTTGGTTTTACAGGTGGTATTGCCCTAACTCTTTTAATTGGTCAAATAAAAGACTTTGCGGGACTTACCTTTACCCATTCCCCCGTTGAAACACTTGAAAAACTAATAGAAGTTGTAAAAACTATCGGCACAATAAACTGGCAAGCAGTTTTAATTGGTGCAGTAGCCCTTGCAATTTTAATTGTTTGGCCCAAAATTAAATACATAAATAAAATTCCGCCTTCCCTTGTTGCGGTAATTGTTTGTGCAGCTTTGGTTGCGCTTTTGGGTATGAAGGTAAACACTATTGGCTCACTTTACACCGTATCTTCCGATTTGCCAAAATTTAATTTACCAAACTTTAGCTTGTTTGTAAAAATGCTTCCAAACGCATTTACCATTGCGGCATTAGCGGCTATTGAATCACTTTTATCATGCGTTGTGTCTGACGGAATGATAAACGACAAGCACAATTCCAACACCGAACTTATCGCGCAAGGTACCGGTAATATTTGCTCGGCATTATTTGGCGGTATTCCCGCAACAGGCGCTATTGCAAGAACTGCTGCAAACGTTAAAAACGGTGGTCAGTCCCCCATTTCAGGCATTGTTCACGCAATTGTTTTACTTCTTATTTTAGTAGTGCTTATGCCTTATGCTGCACTTATTCCCATGCCCGCAATTGCTGCAATTTTATTTGTTGTGGCTTATAATATGAGTGAATGGCGTGAATTTGTGCACATTGTTAAAACGTCGCACTTTACCGATATTTTGGTGCTTATAACCACCTGCGTTTTAACCGTTGTGTTCGACCTTGTAGTTGCAATTGCAATTGGCATGGTAATGCATTATTTATTTGTTTTAATAAAAAAACTTACAACAAAAAAGTCCTGACTTAACGTCAGGACTTTTATTATTTTTTATAGCTGTTACTTTCAATAGCGGTTTTATTGATTTTTTCCAAAAGATGATAAATCATCTTCTTAACCTTTAACAATAAATCGCCGCATGCCTCAACACGTATAATGTCCATTATTTCGTCATGTGTTGAGGGGTTGCGAATAAGAATTATATCTACTACGCATTTTGTAAAGTCCTTTAAATATTCAATAAGCTCGGCTCGGCTTTTAAAGTTGCCCTTAAACAAAACGTTTTCGCAATAAGCCAAAAAGTCTTCCGAAATTGAAAGGTTTTCACTTGTTTCTTCGTTATAATCGCTGTTATAATTATCAATTATCACATACGGTATATTGCCCAAGGTAAAGTTTGAAGAATCAGCCGGATAATATGCCTTATCGTTACGCAAGCTTGTAATTCCCTTAAGTCCTCTATGCTTTTCGGCCGAAATATTATTGTCCTTCAAATATTTAACGTACTTTGTTCTGAAAAGGTCATAAGCCAACATTTCCATTGCTTTGCAAAGCTGAGTTATTGAAGACGAATAGTCAATTTTACGGTTATCGCCATATTTGTTAAAGAAATCAAGATAAACAGTTAAACCTGTTATAAGACACACTTGCGATTCGGCCGATAAATAATCCCAATATTTGCCAAAGTCTGTTTTAAGGTCCATTTCAACCTTTTCAACAGTATAAACGTCAAGATTACGCATTTCGTGGGCATATTTACGCATATCGTCGGCAGTAGATGGCGTCATATTAAGCGCCTTTTCGGTAAAAGCAAGTGGGAAATCACAATCGTAACCAAATTCCTTGGCTTTGAGAAAATAATTATATGCCTTTGAAATATCAATTTCCACACCATTTTCGCCATTCATATAAATGGTTCCAAGCTTATATGCCGCATTAGCGTAATTTTTATCAACCGACATTTCAAGTAGCTGCAACGCTTTTTCAATATCGCGTGGAATAAGCGAACCTGAAAAATAACGACAGCCAAGATTATACATAGCATACTTGTTACCGGCATCTACTGCCTTATGGAACATTTCAATTGATTTTTCAATGTTCTTTTCAGCACCTATACCGCTACCGTAATGTATTGCAACAGCATTCATACAACTGCCGCTACCGTTTTTTATGCCAAGCTCATAATATTTTGATGCTTTTTCATAATCTTGTGGAACATCTTTACCGTCATAATACATACCCGCTATGTAAAATGCCGCATCTTTATTTCCGTTTTCTGCCGCGCTGGAATAATATTTAACCGTTTTTTCAATATCACGTTCAACGCCCCAACCATAACGATAATGGCGCCCCGCTTCATATTGTGAATCGGCGTGATTTTTGGCAGCGGCAATTTCAAATAATTCAACCGCCTTAGTGTCGTCTTTTTCAACACTTTGGCCTTTTCTATACATTCGCGCCATACGATTAAATGCACCCGCATAACCTTTTTCAGACGCAAGCTTATAAAGACGCATTGCCTCGTTATAGTTTTGTTCCAGGCCGCGACCATATTCATACAAAAGACCCAAATTATAAATTGCAACTGCAAGGCCTTGGTCGGCGGCGGCTTTATACCAACGTGCCGCTTCAATATAATTTTTGGGCTTTAAACCGGCATAACCATATTCGTGAAAAAGACCAATTTCGTTTTGACAATCTTTATTGTTTTTCATTGCGCCAAGCATAAAATACTTAAACGCTTCTTTTCGGTCTTCGTCAACGCCCCTACCGTGCTTATAAATAAGCCCCAAAGAAAAGCAAGAATCTAAATTACCTTTATCAATGGCCTTTTTGAACCATTTTATTGCTTCTTGGGCGTTTTCCTCAACACCGTTACCATACTTATATGCATGTGCAACTTGGTACATGGCATCTTCTTTATCTTTTTGGGCGGATTTCATAAAACATTCAAAAGCTTTTGGTTTATCAACCGTTGTGCCAAAACCGTTTTTATAGCAAAGACCCAGTTCGTAAATTGCTGTTGTATCGTTAGCTTTGGCGGCGGTTTCAAAAAGTGCAAATGCCTTTTGGGGATTTTTGCTTACCAAACGACCGCGTTTGAAAAAATATGCCCAATTACGCATTGCCCATACGCAACCGTTTTGAGAAGCGTGCTTATACCATCTAAAAGCTTCATTATCGTTTTGCTTACAGCCCATGCCCCAACGGTAAAAATAACCAACATAGGCCTGAGCATCAGGGTAGTCCTGCTTTGCAGATTCCATAAACCACTTAAAAGCTTCTTTTTCATTCTTTTCAGTACCCTTACCGTCCTTATAAGCACAGGCAAGTTGATATTGTGCAACCTTATCGCCGCTTTGCGCTTTTTGTAAAAGATCGGTTGAAAACATTATACATCCCCCTAAGGTATTATGAATTAAGTATATCATATTAAAAGTACAGGCGCAAGGTTTAAACTAAATCATTATAAGCATGTCATAACTTGCCGCTATTCAGCCCCTCTCGAATTCGATTCTCAATAATAAAAAATAAACACCCCACAAAAGTGGGGCGTTTATTTTTGGTGGATGTGAGGAGAATCACCGTCTGTTGCGCTTCGCTAACATACTCGGGGCTTGTCGACCCAAGACTGCGTCTTCGGTACCCGACCTCACCGCTTTGAACTAAAAAACTTGCCCCCGGCAACTTTTTTTACGTTCAGACTCTCTCGAGTTCGATTCTCAATAATAAAAAATAAACGCCCCACAAAAGTGGGGCGTTTATTTTTGGTGGATGTGAGGAGAATCGAACTCCTGTCCAAAAACCCATTCATACCGGCATCTCCGAGCGCAGACATATCTTTACGTTCCCTTTTACAACCGTCGAATGTCGGACTGCTGTAATCAGTATCTCCTACTGCGTGACAAAGGGTGGAGAAACCCAATGTTCACGTTCACCGCTAAAATGACACCCTACCCCGACCGCGGTAGTTCGGGTTCGGATGAGCCGCCTAATTAGGCAGGTAAAGCAACTTTATTGTTGTTAGTTAATTTTTTATGCAAATTTTATAGTGGTTTTGCGCCACTGCTCGCTTCCGATACTGCAAAGTCCCTGTCGAAACCTTTACACACCCATGTATAAAAATTCGCAAGCAAATTTTTAGTGAAAAGTGAAAAATGAAAAGTGTAAAATTAACATGTTCCGCAAGCGGAACAAATTTAACGGTTTTGTTCTTTAAGTGCGCGGTCAATTGCGCGGTTAGCATCACGTTTTGCAGCAGTTTCGCGCTTGTCGTGAAGCTTTTTACCTTTACAAAGACCCAACTGCACCTTTACAAGTGAACCTTTAAAATAAAGAGAAAGTGGCACCAAAGCCATACCGTCTTGCTTAACTGTACCCAAAAGACGCATTATTTCGCGCTTATGCATAAGCAGTTTTCTATCCCTCGCGGGTGGTTTATTAAAGCGATTACCGTGGTCATACGGGCTTATGTGCATTTGCTTAATAATCATTTCGCCATTATCAATACTGCACCAAGCGTCCTTTAAATTAACCCCACCTTGACGAATAGACTTAATTTCCGTACCCGAAAGGGCAATTCCGCATTCAAAGCTTTCAACCACAAAATATTCATGAAACGCTTTTTTGTTAGTTGTTATTGTTTTTGTTTCCATAATATAAAACTGCCCCTCCTTTTCAAAAATTATACTATAAGACAGATATAAAAAAGGTCGATTTTTGTTAAGAAAAACGCCCTTACGTTAAGTAAAGGCGTTAGTTCTCAAGTGTTTATAACCTTTATGTAATAAAGATTAGTCAGCAACGATAGCATCAACAGGGCAACCTGCTTGGCAAGCGCCACAATCCATGCAAGCGTCAGCATCGATTACATACTTGTCTGCACCTTCAGAGATAGCATCAACAGGGCAGCCTGCCTGGCAAGCACCGCAGCTAATGCAAGCATCAGTAATTTTGTAAGCCATCAAAAACACCTCCGTAGCTTTTACTGTATATCATTGTAACAACAATTAATATAAAAATCAAGTAAAATAATGCGTTTGACAAAATTTTTTAGATTAATCGTCTATTTTGTCATTTTTGGGACGTTTTTTGCCCGAAGAAATAATCTTTACGTTATCTCTATGAGTTTTAAACGGAATAGAATCGGTTTCAAGGGGTTTAACGTAAAGGTTACCTGTAATTAAATTAACGTCAGTAACAACACCGGTACCGTTTTCGGTCTTAACGGTTGCGCCAACGTGTGGTGTAAATGAATTAAGATATTCATACGCGTCCTGTTCGTATTTTAGGCAACACATTAAACGACCGCAGCTACCCGAAATTTTGGTTGGGTTTAACGATAAGCCCTGCTCCTTAGCCATTTTAATTGAAACGGGTTGAAAATCGCTTAAAAACTGTTTACAGCAATAGGGCTGACCGCAAATGCCAATACCGCCAAGCATTTTCGCCTCGTCACGAACGCCAATTTGACGAAGTTCAATTCTTGTATGGAAACGACTTGCCAAATCTTTTACGAGCTCGCGAAAATCAACACGACCGTCGGAAGTGAAGAAAAATACAACCTTTGAGCCGTCGAAAGAATATTCCACCTCAACAAGCTTCATATCTAAACCGTGTGCTACAACAAGTTCTTCACAAACCTTAAACGCTTCAGCTTCTTTTTTCTTGTTGTCTTCTACTTTTTTAAGATCCTTTTCAGTAGCGAAACGAAGTACTTTTTTAAGTGGCGAAACAATTTTAGCTTCATCAACCTCAAAATTAGCTTCGCTTACCATACCAAATTCGTTACCGTTTTGGGTTTCTACAATAACCCTATCGCCCACCTTTACGGTTTTACCGTCGGGCGCAAAGTAATAAGAACGACCGTTTTCTTTAAATTTTACCGATATAACCTCAGTCATTTGTTCCTCCAAAGAATTTGAATTGCCGAACAAACCATATTACTGAAAAACAAATTAAGATTTATGTTTGTAAACAGTTGCTGTTCGTAATTGGAAATTTCGTTATAAAAAGCCAAAAGTGGTTTTGCAAAATGGCTTTTAGGGTCATTTTTAATTCTTTTGGCAACAGCAGTTTTAAGTGCTTTAACAAAGTGGTCGGTATCGACACGCTTTTTAGAAAAAGCATTTGCAACAAGCAACATATTATACTGATCATTGTCAAAAAGATATTTTAAGAATTCCTCCGCGGCGGTTTCGGCCTTTGTGCCCTCTTTACCGCTTAAAATTCGTTTTGCCCTGCCAATATTATTTCGTGAAACGTTAAGCGCTTCTATAATATCGTCTTTATTATATTTACCGTTTTTCATCAAAAGTTCGGTTGCGGCAGTAATATCGGGCACAGTTAAATTAATTACCACGCAGCGCGAAACAACAGTGTCTAAAAATGCGGCTTTATTTTCGGCAATAAGTAAAAACATTACTGCTTCGGGCGGTTCTTCCAAAACCTTTAAAAGTGCATTTTGCGAAGCAGGATTCATTGTGTCGGCCTTGTCGATAATAAAAACCCTTTTTTGTGACTTGTGGGGCTTTATAAATGCCTCTTGCCGAAGAGAACGCACCTGGTCAACAGCAATATTCTTTTTATTGTCTTCGGGCGCCACAACCGTAATATCCGGATGGTTGTTTGAAAGTGCGGCAGTGCAGTTTTCACAAACACCGCAAGGCGCATTTTCCTTGCCGCAAACAATTGCCTTTGCCAAAAAATCAGCCAAAGTGTGTTTGCCAATACCACTTTCCCCCATAATTAAAATTGCATGGGGTATACGTTGCTCTTTAATGAAATTATTAACGGTAAGTGCAGTTTTTTCATTACCGATAAGCGGAAAAATCATACCACAAAGCCAACCTTTTTCATTGCTTTAGAATAGGTCTTACGCGCAACATATTCGGCTTTGTGTGCACCTTCAACGTAAAGTGCTTCCAACGCCTTTTTGTCTTTAATTATTTCATCATAAGAAGATTTTATGGGGGCTAATGCGTCAGCCACGGTTTCGCCCACAGCCAACTTGAAGTCGCCATAGCCCTTGCCTTCAAATTCCTTTTCAATTTCGGCAACGCTTTTGCCCGTAACCGCCGAATAAATTGTAATAAGATTTGAAATGCCAGGTTGTTCTTCACAGAAACGCACCTGTGCCATACTGTCAGTAACAGCGCGTTTAAACTTGCGAATAACGGTGTCCTTATCGTCCAAAATTGCAACCCAAGCATTCGGGTTTTCGTCACTTTTTGACATCTTTTTAAATGGGTCTTGAAGTGACATTACACGCGCACCGGTTTTTGGAATATACGCATCGGGCACGGTGAAAACGTCGCCATAAAGATTATTAAAACGAATGGCAATATCACGTGCAATTTCAAGGTGTTGCTTTTGGTCTGCACCAACAGGAACCAAATCGGGCTTGTAAAGTAAAATATCAGCCGCCATAAGCACAGGGTATGAAAAAAGACCAACGTTAACATTATTTGCATGTTTTGCCGATTTATCTTTAAACTGTGTCATACGTGACATTTCGCCAAACTGCGTATTGCAAGAAAGCAACCACGAAAGCTGAGCGTGCTGCGGCACGTGTGACTGAATAAACACAGTATTTTTTACAGGGTCAATACCTAAAGCCAACAAAAGAGCATAGGTAGAATAGATTTGTTGACGAAGCTTTGCAGGTTCTTGACGAACGGTAATTGCATGAAGGTCGGCTACCGCAAAGGTGCAGTCAAATTCGTCCTGCATATTAACCCAGTTTTTTAAAGCGCCAAGATAGTTACCAAGGGTTAACATACCACTTGGCTGAATACAACTTAGAACACGCTTTTTTTCAATATTTTGAATGTTTTCACACATACTAATTCCGCCTTTAAAAACTTATTCATAATATTATATCATACTAAATATAAATTTACAAGTTTTATAATGAAGTGTTTAAATTATAGTTTATCGCTCAGTTTAATTGGCGGCACATCGTAGGGACAATTCACGAATTGTCCGAAAATAATAGTTAATCGCAACGGGCGATTCGTGAATCGCCCCTACAAGTAATATCAATTAAATTACAGATTATTTACATCCGTCACGGAGCGACACCTAACCTCTTCACTATTACCTCTTACCTCTTACCTCGCGTCAGCGATAAACCCCAATTTAAAAACCAAAACGGTCGGCATTTCACGCAACCATTTCCCCTTTTATTTGCGTTTTGGTTTTTTGAATTCCCTTGCAACACCCATTACCGCAATAACAACAAATACAAATACGGCTATCAGTATCAATATTGTTTTTGTAAGCTGTTCTGAATTCACATCATATATAATGGCTTCATTTCCGTTCGCATCTATAGTTACCACTTGCGAATATGACGTGGCAACCAGATTCAATATACCCATATCGTTTTGTATGCGGTATTTTGTGCCGTTAACGGTGTGTTCGGTTGACTCGATAGAATGATTGCGATAAGAGTTATTTTCGATTGTATTTTCAACCTCCAAAACCCCTAAAACCTTGCCGTTTAAATCAAACGAAACCAACAAATCACTTCGAACAAAATATAAATTAATATTTTCTTTGTCCCATTCGATTCCAAAATCACCTGTACAGGAAAAAGAAAAACCACATTCAAAAAGCCCTTGGCTAGAATAAATCATAATATATTCATTGTTGTTATTTCTTTCACCAATTGCAACCTTTCCGTTTTCGCTAACGTCAAAACAGACAATTGAACCCTTTACTACTTCTTCCTCAAAACGAGACAAGTTTATTCTTGAAATAATTTCTCCCGTTTCTTTATTTGAAAGTTGTTTTGTTGAAAAGCCTGTGTTAACCGCGCTAATATTTACACAAAACAAAGAAATCAAAATAATCGTAATAATAGCTATACAACTGATTTTCTTCATGATTTTCACCTCAAATATTTAAAACCGCAAGGTTATACCCTGCGGTTTTAAAAGCTTATTATTGGCAAACCGCCAAAACCATTTGTGTTAATTTTAACACATAGCTTTATTGTTTTCAAGAAGCAAATTATTGTTGAATAATACTGGTTCTAATGATATAATAAATATATACTAATTTTTTACAAGGAAACTGACAGATGAACTTTTCACAACTTAAAGCGACCACGCTTTTGCCGCAAAAGGAAAAGCGGCTTTCAACATTTTTAATTGCATTGGCGGTTGCAACCTGCCTATTTGTGCCATATATGATTATGAGTGAGGGCTACTTCACCTTTTATGGCGATTTTAACGCCCAACAAATACCATTTTATATGCACTGTCATCAAATGGTGCGAAATGGCGAATTTTTTTGGGATTTCGGCACAGATTTGGGTGCAAACTTTATTGGTTCATACAGTTTTTATCTGCTTGGAAGTCCATTCTTTTGGTTGACTGTTCCCTTCCCAACGTCTGTTGTACCCTATCTGCTTGGACCGTTACTTATTTTAAAATTTGCCCTATGCGCTTTAACGGGTTATCTTTACATCCGTCGTTTTACTCGCACTCCCCGTGCGGCGCAAATTGGTGCTTTGCTTTATGCATTTTCGGGCTTTTCGGTTTATAATATTTTCTTTAACCACTTCCACGAAGCGTTCATCGTTTTTCCCTTGCTTTTACTATCGGTTGAATTGTTCCTAACCGAAAACAAACGCTTTTTCTTTGCTTTAATGGTTTGCCTTTGCGCCATTACCAACTATTTCTTCTTCTTTGGAATGGTTGTTTTTGTAATAATTTATTTCTTTGTAAGGTTATTTTCAAAGGCAATTTCTATTACTCCCGCACGTTTCTTGGCGTTTGCGTTTGAGGCGGTACTAGGGCTGTTACTTGCGGCCGCGTTACTGCTTCCGTCAATTAAAGCAATTCTTGCAAATTCCCGACTTTCCGACACACTTTTAGGTTGGAATGCATTAATGTATGGCAAGGAACAAATTTACGGCAACATTTTACAATGCTTTTTCTTTCCGCCTGATATTCCGGCACGTCCCGTTTTCTTCCCCGGTGCTGAAGTTAAGTGGTCGTCACTTGGCGGTTGGTTACCGATTTTCAGTATGACCGGCGTTTTCGTTTGGTTTTTTAACCGCAAGAAAAACTGGCTTAAGCGTGTAATAAGCATTTGCATTTTTATGGCGCTTGTTCCCATTTTAAACAGTGCGTTTTATGCGTTTAATTCTTCTTATTATGCACGTTGGTTTTATATGCCCATTCTTTTAATGTGTCTTGCAACCGCAATTTGCATTGAAGACACAAAGGTTGACTGGAAAGACGGTTACAAATGGACACTTGGCATAACAGTTGCGGTGTCACTTGTGATTGGCTTGTTCCCGCAAAAGAACGAAGAAGGTAAAATAATCTACGGTCTTTTTACCGAAAGCCAAACTGCCGATTATCTTACACGTTATTGGATTGCGTGCGGAATTGCCATTGTTAGCTTAATACTTTTAGGTTTAATTTTAAAGTATATAAAACAGAATCCCACTGTATTTTATCGTATTTCGGTTGCACTTATATGTGTAATAACCATTATTTACGGTAACGTATTTATTGCAACGGGTCGACTTCATTCCCACAAGGTTAAAGAAATGATGATTGATTCGCTAATTGAGGGTGAAATCAGTTTAGAGGGCAACCCCGACACCTACCGAATTGACGTGTACGACGGTGTAGATAACACCGCAATGTATCTTGGCTATTCTTCAATTAACAGCTTCCATTCGGTTGTTCCCGCGTCTATTATGGAATTTTATGAATACCTTGGCATTAAACGCAGTGTTGCCAGCCGACCTGACACCACATACCCCGCACTTCGTCCGCTTTTGTCGGTTAAATATTTAATTAATCCCAAAGACCAAGACCCATTTGTAAATGAAAAAAGCGGCGAAAGCGAAATGTATGGTTTTAACTATCTTAAAACCGACGGAAATTATTACGTTTATGAAAATGAAAATTACCTTCCCTACGGTTTTTCGTACGATTATTATATAACCTACGATTATTTAGACAGTTACCAAAACACACAACGCGCTAACATGATGCTTAAAGCCATGTTGCTTACAAACGAACAAATTAAAAAATACGGTCATTTAATGCAAAATATTGAAGACGTTGCGAATGAATACGACCAAAACCAAGTTGGCACCTCTCTCAATACTACCGACGAAGATATGACCTACGACTGTGAGCAGCTAAAAGCCACCGCAGCGACCGAATTTAAAACCGGCAAAAACAGTTTTACCGCAAAGGTAAACCGTTCTAAAACCAGTCTTGTGTTCTTCTCTATTCCCTATGACGAGGGTTGGACAGCCACCGTAAACGGAAAAGCGGTTCCAATTGAAAAGGTAAACGTTGGCTTTATGGCAGTTGAGGTTGGCGAAGGCGATAGCGAAATTCGTTTTGAATATAAAACACCGGGACTTGCACTTGGTGTTATCGTATCAATAGGCGCTGCATCAGTTCTTTTAATTTATATTGCAATTTGGTTGTTTATAAGCCGAAAGAAAGCAAACGTTCCCGACTACCCAGAAGGTCAGGAAATGCTTGAAAATTGGCTTCAAGTTGAACTTGAAGAGAAAATCGCAAAGATGAACGAACCCCATAAGCAAAGCATTTTAGACGATATTCCGGGCAGTCCAATGCCTGAACTTGAAGAACAATATGAAGGCGGGTTTGTAATCAACACCGATTTTGAAAACAAAGAGGAATAAATTAAAAAACCGTTCTCATTACGAGAACGGTTTTTATTATATAAACAATTAAATAATATTTACCTTTTCATCCTTAGCGGCTTGCTTAACATAGGTTGAAATGCGATTTATATCAGATGCATTTACATTACCAATTGCTTTACCGTTAATAGTAAATTGATATTTTGTAGCACTTGCACGGTAGAATGAAACCTTTGTAGGTGTACGCGATTTATCACTGTATATATAAGTGATTTCATATTCGGGCTCGCCCGTAACCTTGGTGGTATCAAAATCACTTGCATAAAGCGAAATGCAGTAACGATAGAAGTCTTGGAAATTCTTTGCAGTAAGGGTTTTGCCACCATACTTAATTGTATATTCGGTAGCGCCCTCTTCCTGCTTTTTAACCTTAATATCAAACTTATATTCCTTGCCTTCGCTCTTTACAACAAATCCCGAAAGGTCATCAATTGACTGCAAATGCACCCAGCTTGAATAGAAGTTTGTGGTTGAATAATTAAACACTTCTAAAGCATCGGCAGCAACCTTTTTAATCATTTTACAACCGTCATACCAAACCGCATACGCGCCGTCTTCTTGCAGCTTAAACTTAAACGAGTAAGTGTTTTTGGCAAATTTTGCGGTTATGGTTAAATCAGGTTTATTAAGACCAAATTTTTTAAGGGTTTCTGCCTTTACGTCAAGCGCATAAGCACCCGAAACAGTGGTTGTTGAATTAAACAACATTAACGCCTTGTCAACGTTTTCCGCCATTCTTTCAGAGGGGGCAGTCATCACAAAGGTATGAAGTGATGAGGTTGCGGCATCGGGGTTGGGTTTAATAACAACAGTTTTGGGGAAGTTTTTACCGCTTATGGTTAAGGTATCAAACGAAGTAATGCTACCCTCTGCCAAATATTTATCATTTCCGCTTGGTAAAGTCAATGCGGGAATAACGTCAGTATTGGCGAGATCTAAATCGGTAAAGATTAAGCTGGTATCAAGCTCGCCCGCAACAAGATAAATGTTTTCCTTGTCGGCAAGCTTTACGTAAACACCGCTACCGTCGGGCGATTTTTCGCCAACCAAAACGGTAAGTTGGTTATCGTCTTGCTTAACAACATGTGCTTCAGCTACAGGTGTATCCAAACCACATTCTTCAACGGTTTTTGTTGTAATCTCACGCATGGCCGAAAGGGACATAACGTTACTTGCAATATCATAAAGCGCGTAATCGTTTATAACATCCATATCATAACCTTCAAGCGACCACACACAAGTGCTGTAGCCCTCATCATCGGTTGTGACTTGATTATTCAACACAAAAGTACCGTTTTCGTTTTTAACAGTAACCTTTTTTATATCTTTTTCAGCAAGAGACACAACTGAAATTTCCGGCGTTTGAGAGTTTGTTCCCTCGTCATTCTTTTCGGGAATAAGCTTAACCACAGCGACCGTACCACCAATTAAAACCGCTACCGCCAAAACACCCGCAACTATTGAAAGTATGCGTTTTTTGCCTGCGTTCTTCTTTTGGTCGGCAGTAACCTTATGTGCTGTCGGGTCGGAAAACACCGTTGATAATTCATCAACCTCTTCGGTTGGTTCAATATTTTGATTTTCCTCAAAATTATTCATTATGAATTCTTTCTCCTGATATAAACGTAAATACTTGCTGCTATTACAGAAATGGGAAGAAGACCCACAAAAATGATAAACATTGCATTGCGTGAACCTTGGGTAACTTCAGCAGCAAAGCTTTGGTCTTCAATTTTTTTCGAAACGAAAGAAATACCCGTTTCTTCTGCGCCTACAGCACGTTCAGCAACCTTAAAGGCAATGTTTTTATTTGAAAGTGCAGAAGTTTCACTATAATCGCCATAAATAAATTCAACCGAACTTAAAGCAAAAACGTGGTTTTGAATAGGGTTATTATCGTTATCGTAATTAAAACGCTTTGCCTGTATAACGGTAGCAAAACTATTCTTGGTATATTTACCGGCGCCGCCCCAGTCGTTAGCAGTACCAACAGGAGCTTTAACAACAGTTTCAGGTGTTACAATAAGCTGACTAGTGGTAATTGTGTTGTTTGATTCAAAAGCCGAATTAATCGGAACGTTATAACCGGTAATGCATATTTCAATACCGTTTAAAATTTCGTCGTCAGCCTTCGGGTAAGAACCAAGTTCAGTCGGTTTGTCAGGCATGTGGTTATTAGAGTCGGTTTCAAACAAAATGCCTTCTTGAACTTCAATACCCCATTCAGCAAGGAATGAATAAAGGTTAGTAAGATAAGGTGCGGCTGCGTCTGCAAAGAACACAAGACCTTTACCGTATCTGCCTTCATCATCAAGGAAAGCCGAAAGCACATCTAATTCATCGTCAATAAAATCGGTTGTTGGCGCAACAATAAATACTGCGTCGTAATCGCTTGAAATTGAGGTTACGATGGTATCTGCAATAACGTCAACCTCATAGTTGTTGTTCTTTAAAAGTTGACGATAAGATTCGGTATAATCATCCTTAGAGTGACCAGTAATAAAGGCAACCTTTTTGTCAATTGAACTGGTTACGTATGCAATTGCACTTGTAAGCGCAGTTTCAATATTGTTACCGGTAATATTAGAATAATAACCATAGTTTTCATCAGTTTCCATGGTGTAAATATCCTCAAAACCTACAACCTTATAACGTTCGTCTTTGCCATTGCCACAGGTTACAACAAGGTCGCCATAACCAATTTTTTCCTGCGGGTACTTTGAAGAAATTTCGGTATATTCGGTATCTTGTGTGTCAACAAACCTAATCTTTATCTTTCGGTTGTAATTGTCATACCTATTGATAAGGGTAAGTGTTTGGTCATAATACTGTGAATAATCGTTCGCAATATAAAAGGTTTGTTGTGCATAGCTTGGCATATAGGTAAGATAATCCGATTCATTTGCACAAACAGTAATAAGCACTTCTTTGTCAACGTTTTTAATAAATTCAATATTTTCGGCACTGATAGAATTTTTCTTATCAAGTGTCATATCAAATTCCAACGGAACGCGCTTTGCCAACACACCCAAAAGCACGTTTAAAACAATAAGACCTGCCATAACTGCAGCAGTAATTGCAATAGCGTAACCACCACGTTTTAAAAGCGCTTTGTTGCGAAGCTTCTTGGGTTTTTTGGCTTTTTCCTCTTTTGCGGTTTTTTCCGCAACTTCTACGGTTTCTAAAGTTTCGTTAGTTACTTCTATAGCGTTTTCAATTTTCTTCTTTTTCACTTTAAAAACCTCCTTTTAAGCCCATCTTCTCTTCTCAAGTGAACGAACACTTAAGAACAAGAACGCAACGGTAATACTGATAAAGTAAACAACGTCGGGAATTGAGAATACTGTACTTCCGAAATTTTCAAAAGCATTAATAAATGCAATTTTTTCAATAACGGTTGCAACCCAACCAATGTTGATTATACTACCAAGACCTGCGGCATAAATTAACAAAATGTTTATAACGTATGTCAAAATTGCAGAAACAACTGCGCTTTCTGTAAGGGACGAAATAAACATACCAATTGCAATTAATGCCGAACCCAAAAGCAATGCGCCTAAAAGGGCATATAAATAGGAAAGCATGTTAACGTCAACCATTGTCATAACAATAATTTCATAAATCAAGGTAGGTGCAAGACCTAACGCAAATACTGAAAGTGCCGCAAAGAATTTACCTAAAACAATGGAATAAAGACTTACCGGTGCGGTTAAAAGTGCTTGGTCGGTTTTTTGACGACGGTCATCACTCATTAAACGCATGGTAAGAAGCGGCATAACGAAAACTATCGGTGTGGACAAGGTCATAATAATATTTTGCACTTCGGGGCTGCCAATTGTATAGATAATTGCAAAATAATAGCCCGAAAACAAATAAAATGCGGCTAAAACAATATAGCCAACAGGTGTGGCAAAGAATGCCTTGAATTCTCTTTTAAAAATAGCACTCATTATGCTTCGGCCTC
Organism: Acutalibacteraceae bacterium; assembly: GCA_045578165.1. Lineage (GTDB taxonomy): Bacteria > Bacillota > Clostridia > Oscillospirales > Acutalibacteraceae > UBA737. The sequence goes on along the minus strand of JAZNJR010000035.1, from coordinate 6,020 downwards.
CTTCTGCTCATCATTAAAACCAAGTAATTTCCTTGCTTCTTGATAACTTCCCGCTTCGGTAAGACGCAAGAATACCTGTTCAAGCGAAATTTTATTGCTTGAAAGTGACAAAAGCGTCTTGCCACGTGAAGAAACGCGTTCAAACACGTCACGGCGAACATCACAATTTTCTACCGGTTCAATTAAGAAATCATAACTGCCGGGTTCCTTACAACCCAAAGACACAACCGATTTAACACCCTTAATGGAAGTAAGTGTTTCAAGCATGTCTTTTTCGTTACAAATAATTCTTGCAACGATAGACTTATCGTTTGAAAGACGTTCCGAAAGGTTTTCGGGTGTATCGTCAGCAATGATTTGACCGTGATTTATAATAATAACGCGTTTACATACTGCCTGAATTTCAGACAAAATGTGTGACGACAAAATAATGGTGTGGTTTTTACCAAGACGTGAAATTAAATTGCGAATTTCAATAATCTGCTTGGGGTCAAGACCAACGGTAGGTTCGTCCAAAATAAGTACGTCAGGGTTACCGATAAGTGCGCCGGCAAAACCAACACGTTGACGATAACCTTTTGAAAGGTTTTTAATAAGACGACTGCTTACATGGTCAATTTTAACCAACTTCATTACTTCGTTTATGTGCGCACTTTTGGGGAATTTGACTTTTTTAAGGTCGAATATAAAACTAAGATATTCACTTACTTTCATGTCCATATAAAGTGGCGGAATTTCTGGCAGATAGCCAATACGTTTTTTAGCTTCTTCAGGGTATTCCATAACGTCAAAACCGTCAATAGCAACGTTGCCTTGAGTTAAAGAAAGATAACCTGTCAAAATATTCATAATGGTTGATTTGCCGGCACCGTTAGGTCCTAAAAAGCCAACAACTTCACCCTTTTGAATACTGAAGCTTACATCACTTACAGCAAGATGACTGCCATATCTTTTACTAAGCCCGGAAACTTCAATCATAAGTTTACCTCCGTGAAATAATTATTCATATTATTGTACCATATTACCACATAATTTTGCAATAGTTATTAATTAAATATTAATTTTTATTTAACAACATATAACATAAAATCAAAAACACCCTACCCTAATGGGTAGAGTGTTTTATTTTTTAATTATAATTTAATTGTTTCGCCTTTTTTAATACGATCACGATATTCTGCCGTAGCACAGAAAATTACGTCGCCAGAAGAGTTAATTGCAGTTTCAAGTGAATCTTGAACAACACCTATTATAAAGCCAACCGCAACAACCTGCATTGCAACGTCTTGACCAACACCCAAAAGTGAACAAGCCATCGGAATAAGCAATAGCGAACCACCCGCAACACCCGAAGCACCACAAGCACCCAGGGTTGCAACTAAGCTTAATAAAATTGCGATAATTATATTAACCTCGATACCTTGTGAAAATGCAGCAGCAAGTGACATTACAGTTATAGTAATAGCCGCACCATCCATATTAATAGTGGCGCCCAAAGGAATTGCAACAGAATAATATTCCTTATCAAGACCAAGCTTTTCACAAAGCTTCATATTAACCGGAATATTAGCAGCCGAACTTCTTGTAAAGAAAGCTGTTACGCCTGATTCCTTAAAGCACTTAAATACCAATGGGTATGGGTTTCTTTTAAGCGAAATTGCAACGATAAGCGGGTCAACAATAAACGCAACCGCAAGCATGCAACCAACCAACAAAAGCAATACTTTGCCATAATCGGTAAATATTTCAATGCCATATTCGCCAACAGAAGAATAAACCAAGCCCATAATACCAAACGGAGCAAGTTGAATAACCCAAGCAACCGCAGTTGAAACACCTGCAGAAATATCGTTCAATACGTCTTTAGTTGTATCATTGGAGGCACGCAAGGCCAAGCCCAAAACAACTGCCCAAGTAAGAATGCCGGTATAATTACCGTTAATAATTGCGGTAACAGGGTTTGTTACCATATTGCCAATCAAGGTTTTAAACACTTCGCCCAGACCCGCAGGAGCCACCTGTTCGACAGATTCGCCAAGCGGTATTTTAACTTTAAAAATGTAACTTGCAACAACCGCAACAACTGCCGCTAAAAATGTACTTAACATGTAAAAGATAATAACTGTTTTAAATCTGCCGCCTATACCCTTGCCTGCACTTGCAAGTGAAGCAACAACAAGCACAAACACTAAGATTGGTGCAATTGCTTTAAGTGCGCCAACAAAAATATCGCCAAATATGGTAACAAATGCTGCTTTTGGCACAAAAAGTCCTAATACTATACCAATTACCAAGCCAATTGCAATACGCAAAATAAGAGGCACTTTTGTATAAAAACCAAGTATTTTTTTCATAAATATCTCCTTTTCGACATTTTATATCATAATTATAACGGTTTATGAAAAAAATGTAAATATTAATTATTTGAACAAAACATTTAAAACATAAAAAACAAGCCCTGCGTTTGTGCAAGGCTTGAATAAAACGAAATAATAATTAACGTTTTGAGAACTGGGGTGCACGACGAGCGCCCTTGAGACCGTATTTCTTTCTTTCCTTCATACGTGGGTCACGTGTGAGGAAGCCGGCCTTCTTAAGCTGACCGCGAAGTTCGCCATCAAACTGTAAAAGTGCACGAGCGATACCGTGACGGATAGCACCGGCCTGACCGGTAACACCGCCGCCTGCAACGCGGCAAACGATATCAAACTTGTCAGCAGTGCCTGTGAGGGCTAAGGGCTGACGAACAATGAGCTTTAAGGTTTCAAGACCAAAATAATCATCAATATCTCTGTCATTGATGGTGATTTTACCGGTACCATTGTATACACGAACACGGGCAACAGAACTCTTTCTTCTGCCTGTGCCATAGAAATAAGACTTTGCTTCAAACATTATTAAGTTCCGCTCCCTTCTTAAAATTCGTAAACTTCGGGCTTCTGTGCAACTTGTGCATATTCAGTGCCGCTGTAAACGTGAAGTCTGGTAAGAGCTTTGCGACCGATAGTAGTATCGGGAACCATGCCCTTAACAGCAAGTTCCATAGCAAGTTCAGGACGAGTAGCCATTAAAGTAGCATACTTAACTTCCTTCAAACCGCCAATATAACCTGTGTGACGACGATAAAATTTCTTTTGTAACTTATTGCCTGTTAAAACTGCCTTGTCAGCGTTGATAACAACAACGTGGTCACCACAATCTACGTGAGGGGTGAATTCGGGCTTTAACTTACCGCGAAGTAAGTCAGCAACCCTAGCAGCAGTACGACCGAGAGGACGGTTAGCTGCGTCGATGATGTACCATTTGCGCTGAATTTCAGCAGGTTTTGCCATAAATGTTGACATAATCAAAACCTCCAAATAATTTGTAAATCGCAACAAAACACGTTGCGTCAGCTTGAATATAATACCACACCGATTTTTTAAAGTCAACACATTTTTTCAAAAAATTTAATTTATTAAAGCAATACTCTCGTTTTCTCTTGTTTTCTTGTATTTTCTCTCATTTTCTCACTTGTCATTTTCAAAAAAATTGTTGCAACAATGCATATTAAACAATTCGTTGCATTTGTTTTCAAAAATTGGTATAATATTTTTGTATGTGATTTTTACTATTAAGTTTGCAAATAAACCTTTAAAGGTTCTTTAGAAAGCGATGTGTTAAAGTGGAAAAACTAAAAAATTCATTAAAACTGTTTTTAACAATGTTTAAAATAGGGCTTTTTACCTTTGGCGGCGGTTACGCAATGTTAGCCCTTTTGGAAAATGAATTTGTTGAAAAGAAAGGTTGGCTTACAAAGGACGAATTTTTAAATATGTTAGCCATTGCCGAATCTACCCCCGGTCCCATTGCAATTAATTCCGCAACCTATATCGGCTATAAAACCGCAGGTGTTTTGGGCTCGGCTTTTGCTACACTGGGCGTATGTTTACCCTCTTTTATTATAATTTACGTTATTTCCCTTTTCTTTGACGCATTTTTGTCTCTAACCTTTGTGAAATATGCATTTTTAGGTATTCGCGCTTGTGTGGTATATCTTATTGCATCGGCAGGGTTTAAACTATTTAGCGGACTTAAAAAATCGGTGCTTTCAATTACAATTTTCCTTGCTGTTTTATGCGTTATGACCGCTTTTTCAATTTTCGCAATTGATTTTTCAACCGTATTTTACATTTTAATTTGCGGTACAATCGGTCTTACCGCTTACCTTGTTTCACTTATTTCTAAAAAGGAGGAACAAAAATGATTTATTTAGAATTATTTTTAACCTTCCTTGAAATTGGTGCGGTGTCTTTTGGCGGCGGTTACGGTATGATATCTTTAGTTCGCGAAAAAGCCATTATGCTTGATTGGCTTACGCAGGACGAATTTATTAATATGATAGCTGTTGCGGAATCTACCCCCGGCCCCATTGCCATTAATATGGCAACCTTTATCGGCGCTGAGCAGGGCGGTATATTAGGTTCAGCATTAGCCACTTTAGGTGTTGTACTTCCTGCATTTACAATAATTCTTATTATTAGCACTTTAATTAAAAACTTTATTAAATACAAAGGCGTTCAAGCGTTTTTAGCGGGTGTTCAACCCTGCGTTGTTGCGCTTATTCTTTCAACTGCACTTACAATGATGTTATCTTCCCTTTTCGGTTTTGAAAGCATTAGCGGCGGTTTTTCGGTTAATATTGTTGGTTTAATTGTATTACCAATAATAGTGCTTGTTGCATATCTTTGGAAAAAATGGAAAAAGAAAAAACCATCCCCCATTTTGCTTATAATTGTTTCGGCGGTTTTGGGTATGATTTTAGGGCCATTATTTTAATTAATTGACAAAATTCGACAAAACATTTAAAATAAAGACAAATCTTACACATTGGGGTGACGTTTTGGAAAAATATATTATTTTATATAATCCCCATTCGGGTGGCGGCAACGGGCTTAATATAGCCAAAGAAATTGAAACGCTTATGGGCAACCACAGTTATACCTATGAAGATATGACCAAAATTGCCGATTATGATAATTTTTTAAACACCTTGCCTGATAATACCGATATTATATTAACAGGTGGCGACGGTACTTTAAACAGCTTTATAAACCGTACCGACTGTGATAATTTAAAACAAAAACTTTACTTTTATGCTTCGGGCAGCGGTAATGACTTTGCGCGTGATATCAATTACCCCAAACGCACAAAACCGCTTTTAATTAATGGTTATGTAAAAAATCTTCCAACCGCATGTATTGACGGTAAGGTTTATAAATTCTTTAACTGCGTTGGCAGCGGTATGGACGGTTATTGCTGCGCCGAGGTTGAGCGCTTACGTTCTTTAGGTAAACGCCGCGCAAATTATACAATGGTTGCAATTAAAGGTCTGCTTGGTGCATATAAACCGTGTGATGCCACCGTTACGGTAGACGGTGTAACCCGTACATACAAACACACTTGGCTTGTTCCTACAATGAATGGTAAATTCTTTGGCGGTGGTTTTATGGCAGCGCCGAAACAAGACCGACTTAATAAAGAAAAACGCCTTTCAATTGTTTCAATGCACAGCAACAACTTTTTTCATATAGTTATTGCTTTTTTACGCTTAATGCGTGGCACCCACACTAAAATGCATTGGATGATAGACGTGATTGAGGGGTATGACGTTTCGGTTAAACTTTCAAAACCCGCGCCACTTCAGCTTGATGGTGAAATAATCGGTAACGTTACCGAATATACTGTACATAGCGCAAAAAACAAAATCAAAGCATAATAAAATCCCGATAGTTATCTATCGGGATTTTTTATTTTATTAGCCATTGAAAGCTTTAGCAGAAGCACCGAAGCGGAGCATTGCGATAAGCAAGTTTGCGCGGTCACTGCCATCTTCAAGTTTACCGTTAGCATAAGATTCAATGCTGTAGCAGTATGTGTTAGAAGCTGCTACACCGTCAATAAGAACAGTACAAAGTACTTCGCTCTTCATTTGACCGGGGTTAAGCTTATTGAATAATACGTTATAACGGTTTGTATAA
>JAZNJR010000034.1:0-5229 GCA_045578165.1 Acutalibacteraceae bacterium | reverse complement strand
AAGGTTTCCTATGATGATTTAAACACACTTACAAGTATGTTCCCTCTTTATTTTGTAGGTGAGGCATAAGTGATAACGGGAAATTGTCCGAAAGGAAGATACTATGAGAACAAAAACTAACAGAACATTAAGAAAGATATTGAGCATAGCTCTGTGTCTTGCTCTTGTAATGAGCTATGTGCCTTTTGCAAGCGTTATGGCAGGTGCGGTGGAGTCCACTATCCCCGTTATTGAGGAATACGGCTTTGACAGTGATGACAGCGAATTTGGCGACGTTTTCATAAATCAGATCACTTCTGACACTTTTGCTACAGGTACTTCATGGAGCGATGAAGCCGGCAAAGGCAACCTGATTTTCCAATGGGGCTACGGGGATACCCTTGACGTTACATTGGTTGATCCCAATGGCGTTGTTACTTATGAAACCTCCAACATTCAGGCTCACAGCGATGATTCGAAATCCGCTGACCTGCATTGGACAGAGTTCTCTCTTTCTTCTACTTATGAGGACGGAACATACATCACTGCTACCCGCGGATTTGATAACTACACAAATGATGAATTTAGTGCTTACGGAACCGGCTCCGTGGCAAACGTCTTCACGCAGACAGCCAGCGGTGATCCGAGCTTTTTAAGCGACGATATGCTGATGTACGGAGAATCTATAATTGAAAATGGCACCACCTTTATGTCCTTTGACCACATTCCCGCAACCTTCCGCTTTATTATTACAAATACCCACGAGAAAGCATTGTCCCTTGAAAGCGTGACGCTTCGTGTGGTGGATGCTGACGGAAACTCCGTACCCGCTGCAGCTAAATATTGCGATATTGAAATAGAAGCGGAGAATAGATACCCGGAACTCTTTTACAGTAATTTCGCTTACAGTACCTACGATTCTGTTACCACCTATTTATTAAATGATTATACCCTTGAGCCCGGCAAGAGCTATATTGCTTATGCCCTGGCACTTCCGTTAGGAAAGGTGGATACCGGGAAGCATGATTACGCTGCTTTTGAGGGTAAGACCATTCAGGTTGAGGTAACCACTTCCGAGGGCGAATGCATTGCTTTTGAATTGGCAGGCGATGATATCGCAAACGCAAATCCAAATAATGCATATAACTGGGTTGGCGGCAAGAGCTATACGATGCGTATGGAAACCCGTTGCTATGATGGATGTGCGTTTGATACAACAGGAAAATGCACTGTCTGCGGATATGAATGTACCCACAAATTTGATGACAATGGCTTCTGCTCGGTTTGCGATGCCTACCGGCCTGCAGTGCTGAACGCAGACGGCTATTATGAAATCGGTAATGTCGGGAATCTGTTTTGGTTAGCAGAACAAGTCAATTATAGCTCGTTAACTAAGTTTAATGCTGTTCTTACATCGGATTTAATAATACCTGACAGCAAGCAATGGATGCCAATCAATTTACCCGATGGCATACAAAACGCCTCTGTTTTTGATGGTAACGGACATAGTATTACATTGAATCAGTCTAGTGGTTTGTTCAGCAGTTTTAACTACTCAGTTTTCCGCAATGTTATTCTTTATGGGACAGTTACAGCTAACACCACCGGTAATATCGGCGCCGTTGTAGGAAGTGCTTATCGCACAACTATCCAAAATGTTATTTCTTATGTAGATGTTACTAACTCTAATGGCAATGCAGGCGGTTTAGCAGGCTACTTCGGTGGCAAACATTCGGACGAGATGTATTCAAAAATAGAAAATTGTGCTGTATATGCAGATATCAGTGGAACAAATACAGGTGGTTTAATTGGTGAAGGTTGGAACGGAACACAATATTTTGATATTGCTAACTGTACCTATGTAGGTGATATAACAGGAACAAATGCAGGTGCAATTGTTGGTTATCAGAATACAGATAGTAACACCTGCGTATTTACCAATATTTATTGGTGTGAAGCGGATGGTATTGGTTTCTATGGTAAACGAGATACATCAAATCAAGTTTATACAAATACGATGGCAAAAACACCTGAACAATTTGCAAGCGGCGAGGTTGCATACCTTCTCCAGCAAGGTAATACCGAGCAGATTTGGGGACAAATGAGTAATACGGAAGGCTCACTCCCGATTATTACAGATAATGAGCTTTACAAGGTTGTAACAGTGGGCGAAACAGGTAACTACTCCGTTGCAAATGTTGGTGACACTAACGGTGACGGAACAGTTGATGTAGTTGACTATCAGGCACTTGTTAATAAAGCACTTGCAGATGACCACGAACAGATTGAAACTGCAAGCTATGATGATATAGTGAAATATGACCTTGACGGTGACGGTTACCTTGATGTTATTGATGCATATCTTCTCCACCTTTTCATAAACGGCTTTACAACTGTTGATGTTTATGCAGTCGGTGACTATGACTTAAACGGCATTGCATTTGAAGAAGCAGACATTAAAGCAATAAAGCACGCTATAGAAAACCCCAAAAAGCTTGCTACATATAAAAAATATGCTTCCGATATTAACGGTGACGGTAAGCTCGATGAAAATGACTTAACTGCACTCACTGCAAAATACGGTGAGGTAACAGACACAGAGTGTGCAGATAATGTAGAAGTATATTACAGATGGGGTAACAGCTACTCCACCTGCACAGCAACTGCTATGTGTACCCTTTGCGGTAAAAAGGTTGCAGTAGAAACTGTTAATACAACAAGTGAAACTCTTGCAGAACTGACCTGTACACAGGATGGTAAGGTTAAATATACCGCAACATTCCAAAATGAACTTTTGGGAATTAAATCAATTGAAATTGTTTTAAAGACAGAAGGCCATAAATATAATGATGATGGCACTTGTATTGTTTGTGGATTTAATGCGGCCGCTGAGGAACTCAAAGCCGTAGTAGCACAGCAGCTTGCAGCAGGCGAGACGGATATTGAAGTTACCCTTGCACCCGATGCACCTGCCGTGATGATTACCGCCATCCGCCGCGCCATTCTCGACACCGAGGGCGTTGCAGACGGCAGCATCAACCTCACCCTCAAGGGCGTCACCACGATTCCCGGTACTACCAACTGGGACGGTGTTGCTTTTGGCTCCGGTGACATATATGATGAAGCAGGAGAAATTATAGATCAGGAACTCGTTACCCAATTGGCATCTATCGATCTCCCCGATGTAACAGAAATTGGTGCTCAGGCGTTCTACGGATGCTCGAATCTGGCCTCTGTCACTGCCCCTAAGGTACAGACAATTGGAATGCAGGCATTTGGCTATACAGCACTTACATCGGTAGAATTTCCCGAATTGACGATGATCCCCCATGCGATGTTTGGCGGTACCTGGACCTTGTCCTCTGCCAAATTCCCGAAGGTGACAACCATTGAAGATGCAGGATTGTTGATAGGAGTACAATTTAGGCCCGAAAATAATCCTACGCCCTTCCCGCTGGAGCTGACCGCTGAGGGAGACATCACTTTCAATGGCAGTGATCATTTCAATGTAGACTCGCAGAACTATTCCGGTAAGGTTAACTTGGTGCTGAACATAGATAAGAAGGATGATGTGACATTCAATGATGACGGCACAGCTACTTGGAAAGGCTACACCTTCAAGTCCATCACATTTAAGCATAGCTATGTAGACGGCAAGTGCACCGCCTGCGGATATGAATGTACCCACAAATTTGATGACAATGGCTTCTGCTTAACTTGCGACGTTTACCAGCCTGCAGTGCTGAACGAAAGCGGCTATTACGAAATCGGCAACGCAGGTCAGCTCTTCTGGTTTGCACAGCAGGTCAATGTAGAAGGCAACAAAGAGATCAAGGGCGCTCTCACGGCTGACATCCACCTTGAAAACAAGCCTTGGACGCCCATCGGTGCAATGGGCGAGGAGAACAGCTTCCGCGGTGTCTTTGACGGACAGAACTACACCATCAGGGGTCTGAACGTGGAAGGTTCCGAAAACGGCGTTGGCTTCTTCGGTGAGGTCAGAACCGGTACAGTCAAGAACTTTACCATCTACGGTGAGGTGATCGTGAACACTGAGGTCGATTACGTTGGCGGTGTCATCGGATCGATTTGCGGTCTTGACAGCACCGATCACGGACTTGAGCGCAACGGTGCGGTCATTCAGAATATCACCTCTTATGTGAATGTTACCGCGAAGGCCCACGGCATCGGTAAGATTGGTGGCTTTGTGGGATACGCAGACCACCAGAGTCTGATTGAAAAATGCTCTTGGTACGGCACCTTTAATGCAGGCGAGTACCGTGTGGACGACGGCGCGGGCGGCTTTATCGGCAAGATTCAGGAGAACACCAGTGAAGTGACCATCCGCAACTGCGCGGCATACGGAACGATCAAGACCAATTACGCAGGCGACTATAATAACACCGCAACCATTTATATGGGCGGTTTCCTGAGCTTCTCCAATACGAATGCAAAGACTACCCTTGAAAACTGCCTCTTTGCAGGTAAGTTTGAGCGCGGTGAAAATCTGACCGACGAGGCTTTTCTTGGCGCATTTGGCACGCTTCGGAGCGTTAAAGCAATCAAGAATTGCTATTACCTCGGTGACGACGGTCTTGCGGCTGTACACAGCGATTCGCCTCTGAAACCCGGGAGTGATAACGTAGAGATCACAAGTGTAACCGAGGATGATCTCAGGAACAACACAATTACCACTCAGCTGGGTGATTTCTGGGAGCAGGGCGAACATTATCCCGTCATCAAGAAATAATAAAAGGCACACCTTTGATGCGGAAATCTATCTTGAAAGTAAGATATAAATCCCCTGTTGGGAAAGAAGAAACAACATGAAAAAAACTTACAACCATTATTCTTTTCTGCTTGTTAGGCTCTGTTATCACAAAAGTAAATGTAAATCTGTTTGAAGGTGAAGCCCTTTCTTCTAACATTACCCTCACGCTGCATCCCGATCAGGCAAACGCCGAGGGCGATCTGAAAGCAACGGCAGGTACAAACGTTACGTGGGCAGGCTTCACTTGGAAAGAAGTGAAATTCTCTGCAACGGAGTAAAACAACTAACAACTAAATAAAAGAGCCTGCGTAGCCCTTTGTACGCACAGGCTCAACAAACCTAATATGATACCGAAAGAAAATTTTACATATCGTGTTGAAAACGATTAACAAATTCAATTCTTTCCAAATATAAAAACAGAGCACTCGCTGAGAAATCAGCGGGTGTTCTGTTTTTAGCTACCAGTTGCCGGCTGCCAG
>JAZNJR010000033.1:0-28706 GCA_045578165.1 Acutalibacteraceae bacterium | reverse complement strand
GTGCCTTTGGCACGATATATAAATAAAGTCGGCAAAGCCGACACCAATTTTTACGTGCTATACACGGCAAGGTTTTGGGGCACCCTTTCAAAATCTTTGATTTTGTCAAAGGGTCAAGTTCTTATTCTTTCTTATTTATTCGTTATTCTTTTGGGTGTCAGCCCGACAAACTAAAATCTGAACAACAAAAAAGGCAGGTAAAACCTGCCTTTAATTTTATCGTCTTCTTCGGTTTGCAAGTGCTAAAAGTCTAAGCAGTTGCGCTAACGATACCAAAAAAGAAGTGACGTATGTCATAGCCGCCGCAAAAAGCACTTTTTTAGCGCCTTTAACTTCATTTTCGTTTGCTAAAATACCGTAATTTGACAAGGCGGAAATTGCCCTGCGGGATGCGTTAAATTCAACCGGTAAAGTAATTAATTGAAACAAAAGCGCAAGTGCGAAAAATATAATGCCCAGATCTATTAAATAATAAAAACTGAAAACAAAACCCAACATTACAAGGGGAACTGCAAGACGTGAACCAATGTTGCAAATGGGGTAAATAGCACCGCGAATTTTTATTGGCGCATAATTTAATGCATATTGAACTGCGTGTCCTGCTTCGTGCGCGGCAACGCCTGCGGCCGCAACCGAATTACTGTCATAAACCGCATCAGATAAACGAATAACGTTTGTTTTGGGGTCGAAGTGGTCGGTCAAATTGCCACCTACACGTTCAATTCTTACACCGCTTACCCCGTTGGCTTCAAGCACTTTGCGTGCAGCTTCGGCACCGGTAACGTTGCAAAGCTTATTTGAATATTTTGAAAAGGTGGTCTTAACTGAAATTTGTGCAATGGTCATAAGCAAAATTGCAGGTAAAACCAAGACTAAATAATAATAGTCCAAACCGTAGTAAAAAAGCATAAATTTCTCCTGTGATTAAACATTAAAGCGGAAAAGAACGATGTCGCCGTCTTTCATAACGTATTCTTTGCCTTCGCTTCTAACCAACCCTTTTTCTTTTGCGGTAACCATATTTCCGCCACAGTCCATAAAGTCGGTAAAGTTAATAACCTCTGCACGAATAAAACCACGTTCAAAGTCGGTGTGAATTTTACCTGCGGCTCCGGGTGCTTTGGTACCGTTGGTAATGGTCCAAGCACGGACCTCGTCTTTACCGGCGGTAAGGTATGAAATAAGACCCAAAAGGGCGTAACATTTTTGAATCATACGGTCAAGACCGCTGCGCTGAAGTCCAAGTTCTTCCAAAAACATTACCTTTTCTTCATCTGAAAGACTTGAGATTTCGGCTTCTAAAGCGGCGCAAATGGGTAAAATTTCGGCTTTTTCGCTTTCAGCAATAGTTTTTACAGTTTGATAATTTTTATTACTGTCAATTCCGTTTATAAAATCGTCTTCGCTCATATTACAAGCATAAATAACCGGCTTTGCAGATAAAAGCGCGGTGGTGTTAATAATTTCTTGTTCGGTTTCGTCGTTAATTTCAACGCTTCTTGCGGGGTGACCGTCTTCAAGATGTGCTAAAAGACGTTTTAAAAAGTCAACCTCGCCTTGCATTTTCTTGTCGCCCTTTAATGCCTTTGTGGCTTTATCTAAACGGCGAGTAACCATTTCTATATCCGAAAAAACAAGTTCTAAATTAATAGTTTCAATATCGCGTGCAGGGTTAACAGAACCTTCAACGTGAATAATGTCGTCACTTTCAAAACATCTTACCACGTGAACAATTGCATCAACCTCGCGTATGTTTGAAAGGAATTTATTACCAAGACCTTCGCCTTTGGAAGCACCCTTTACAAGACCCGCAATATCAACAAATTCAATAACCGCGGGGGTGAATTTGTTTGGTTGGTAAATTTCGGCCAATTTTTCAAGGCGTTCATCGGGAACACTAACCATGCCAACGTTTGGTTCAATTGTGCAAAACGGGTAGTTAGCCGACTGTGCGCCTGCGTTTGTAATTGCGTTAAAAAGTGTTGATTTGCCAACGTTTGGCAAACCTACCATACCGAGTTTCATAAATTTTTTCATCCTTTTAAAAAAATATCTTATTAATTATAACGCTAAACTTACTTATTAGCAAGAAAAAGTTAAATTTTTACAAAATGTTTGCCTTTTTGTATGTTTTATATTACAATAGTTATGAATAAATTATAAGGTGGTAGGTTATGAACTCGAAATACACCGTTTCACTTGAAAAAATTGTTAAGGAATTTTCGCTTGAAGTTTTAAATGCTCCGGCCGTACTTTCAGAAATTATGATTTCTTCAAACGAAATTAACCGCCCCGGTCTTCAAATGGCGGGTTATTATGAATTTTTTGACGAACGCAGAATTCAAATTATCGGCAAAGCGGAAGAAAGCTTTATAAAGCATTTCACACCCGAAAAGGCCGAACAGAGAATTCGTGACTTTTTTGCTAAAAAACCGTCGGCAGTTGTGGTTTGCCGCGGCCTTGAATTTGGCGACAAATATATTGAAATTGCCAAAGAATGTGGCATTCCGCTTTTAAGAACAAAGGAATCTACTTCGGCATTTTCTGCGGCGCTTATTGCGTTTTTAAATCTTAACCTTGCACCTCGTATGACACAGCACGGTGTTTTGGTTGAAGTTTACGGTGAAGGTATTTTGCTTATAGGCGAAAGCGGTGTTGGTAAAAGTGAAACCGCTATTGAGCTTGTAAAACGTGGACACCGTCTTATAGCCGATGACGCGGTTGAAATTCGTCGTGTTTCCGACAAGTCACTTGTTGGTACAGCGCCTGATAATATTCGTCACTTTATTGAGCTTCGCGGTATTGGTATTATCAATGCGAGTCGTATATTTGGTGCGGGTGCAGTTAAGCTTACTGAGAAAATTGACCTTATCATTAATATTGAGCAATGGGACGTTTCAAAGCAGTATGACCGAATTGGACTTGAACAGCAAACAACCGAACTTTTGGGGCTTAACATTCCTTCGCTTACAATTCCGGTAAAACCCGGTCGTAACCTTGCAGTTATTATTGAGGTTGCCGCAATGAACAACCGTCAGAAGAAGCTTGGCTATAATGCGGCAGAAGATTTGCTTAAAAAACTTGGTATGACCGATGAAGAACCAAGTGAAAACGAGGTTGATCCCTTTTAATTTCAGGAGTTTTTGATATGCCTTTTTTAACCTTTTGTAACCAGGAAAATATTGAAGTAAAGCAAAACGAAATTATGAAAAATCACACTAGCTTTAAAATTGGCGGGGGATGTGATTATTTCGTTATGCCTAAAACTGTTGCCGAATTAAAAAACGTTATTTGTAAACTGAGGGAACTTGAAATTCCTTGTTTTATTTTGGGTAAGGGCTCTAACCTTTTGGTTTCTGATAAGGGCATCTGCGGTGCGGTTGTTTCAATGATGGGTCTTTGTGACATAACTGTAAATGGCAATGAAATTACCGCAGCGGCAGGGGCAAGTGTTGCAAATCTTTGCACAACTGCTTTAAATAATTCGCTTTCGGGTTTAGAATTTGCTTACGGTATTCCCGGCAGTGTTGGCGGTGGACTTTATATGAACTGCGGTGCTTACGGCGGTCAGTTTTCCGATACGGTTGTAAGGGCTGAATATTTAAACGAAGATGGCGAAATTAAAACCATTGATATTGAAGATATGCGTTTGGGGTACCGAACCAGTATTTTTAAAGAAAATAATGGTATTGTTTTGTCGGCAACCTTTAAGCTTAAGCCCGATGACGCGGCTGAAATAAAGGCGAGAATGGATGATTTTATGGACCGTCGCATAACCAAACAGCCCCTTGAATACCCAAGCGCAGGCAGTGTATTTAAACGACCGGTTGGTTGTTTTGCGGGTGCGCTTATTGAAAAAAACAATCTTAAGGGTGTAAAGTTTGGCGGTGCCGAAGTAAGCGTTAAACACGCAGGTTTTATTATCAACACAAACAATGCAACCGCAACTGATGTAAAGACCTTAATGGCTAAAATCCAGTCCATTGTCAAAGAAAAAGACGGGGTAGATTTAGAACCCGAAATTATATTTGTAGGTAGACAGTAATGCAAACACTTATAAATGCTTTTAATTCTTTAAATGTAACCGATATGCCCAAGCTTGAAAAGCTTTACGGGCATAAGGGGGCGGCAATTAATGCTGAAGTTGTGCTTCCAAACGGTATGACTGCCAAAATTTTTGAAGATAACAAAATTTATTACACAGCAGAACTTATTAATGAAGATAAACGCCTTTCGTTTTTTCTTGTTACCGATAAATCACAGTTGGTGGTTTTAAGGGCCAAAGGCAAGGAAAGACCGCAGGTTATTATTTGGAAAATTATTTAAGGAGATTATAATGTCATTTTGCAGTGATGTAAAAAATGAACTTATCGCAATAAGACCGTCCGCTTGTTGTAAACCGTCGTATATTTACGGTTTTATGCTTTTCGGAAGGTCTTTTTCCATAAAAAAAATAGCGCTTCAAACCGGTAACGAAAACGTTGCCAAGGCCTATGCCGACTTAATTAAGTTCAATTACGGCGCCGAAGTTAAAATCACTTGTGGTGGCAGTAAAAGGCCTACATATAAAGCCGAGGTTGAGTCAATGGCTGACCGACTTAAAATTTTGGCTTTGATTGATTTCGGCATTAACGAAACGGTTATTGACCGCAGTCTTTTTCAGCGCGACTGCTGCCCTTTAAGCTTTATAAGAGGGGCTTTTTTGGCTTGCGGTAATATAAATGACCCCGAAAAAGAATACCGCGCCGAATTTTCGGTTAAAAACGAAGCACTTGCAAGTGACCTGGACGAGCTTTTACAGCAATACGATATTTTTATGAAGAAGACACAAAGGGGTACTGCAACAATTCTTTATACCAAAGACAGCAGTATGATAGAAGACCTTTTAACCCTTATGGGTGACACTCACCGCACCCTTGAAATTATGGATGCTAAAATAATGAAAAGTGTCAAAAATAATATTAACCGTCAACGAAATTGTGACAATGCTAACATTTCAAAAACGGTTGAGGCGTCAATTAAACAACGTAAAGCAATTGAATATTTTGAAAAAACCGATAAGCTTTACAGTTTGCCGCAAGAGCTTTTAGATGCGGCTTTACTTCGCAAAAACAACCCAGATGCAACCTTAAAAGAACTTTGTAAGATTTCGCCCACACCTATTACGATTTCAGGACTTAATCACCGACTTAACAAGATTATTGAATTGTATGAGGAAAATCTTTCTTAAAAGGGAAGAAATAATTTGAAAGGAGATGGCAATTATGAATTTTACACATTTGCACGTGCATACCGAGTACAGTCTACTTGACGGTTGCGCCCGTATAAAAAAGCTTATTGACCGTGCGGCAGAGCTTGGTCAAAAAAGTATTGCCATCACCGACCACGGCGTTATGTACGGGGTTATAGATTTTTATAAATATGCCATTAATAAGGGCGTTAAACCAATTATTGGGTGCGAGGTTTACGTTTCTACCCGCGGTCGCTTTGACAAGCAAAAAGGACTTGACGGGTATACCCATTTGGTGCTTTTGTGTAAAGATAACGAGGGTTATCAAAACCTTATTAAGCTTGTTTCGGCGGGTTTTACCGAGGGTTTTTATTCCAAACCACGTGTTGACCGTGAACTGATACAAAAATATTCAAAGGGTTTAGTTTGTCTTTCGGCTTGCTTGGCGGGCGAAATTCCCCGCGCTTTAATGAATGGCGAATATAACAAGGCAAAAGAAACTGCGATTTGGTATAAGTCGGTTTTTGGGGAGGATTTTTACCTTGAACTTCAAGACCATGGAATAGCTGAACAAAAGCTTGTAAATCCACAAATTATTCGCATTGCGAATGAATGTGGCATACCGCTTGTTGCCACAAATGACGTGCATTATATAAATGACAGCGACTATAAAATGCACAAGGTTTTAGTGTGTATTCAAACTGCAACTAAAATTACTGACGAAAATATTTTGGAATTTAAAACCAACGAATTTTACCTTAAAAGCTATGATGAAATGGCGGAGTTTTTCGGTAGTACTCCCCAAGCGCTTGAAAACACTAACAAAATTGCTGAAAAATGCAACGTTTCGTTTGAATTTGGTAAAATTAAGTTACCGCATTTTGACATTGGCGAGCGTGACCACTTTGAGTATTTTAAAGAAAAATGCTTTGACGGACTTTATAAAATTTACGGTAAAAACCCGACAAAAGAATATATTGACCGTTTGAATTATGAACTTTCGGTCATTAACAAAATGGGCTACGTTGACTATTTTTTAATAGTTGCCGACTTTGTCAATTATGCTAAAACCCACGATATACCCGTCGGTCCGGGACGTGGCTCTGGCGCGGCATCTTTAGCGGCGCAGTGTGTTGGTATTACGGGTATTGACCCCATTAAATACGATTTATACTTTGAACGCTTTTTAAATCCCGAACGTGTTTCAATGCCTGATTTTGACATTGACTTTTGTTACGTTAACCGTCAAAAAGTAATTGATTACGTAATTGAAAAATACGGCGAAGACCACGTTTCACAAATTGTCACCTTTGGTACCCTTGCCGCACGTGCTGCGGTACGTGACGTTGGTAGGGCAATGGACGTGCCTTATGCAATTTGTGATAAGGTTGCAAAGTTTATTCCGCAGTCGCCGGGTATGAATATTGCCCGCGCGCTTGAAGGTGGTAAGGAACTTCGTGACCTTTACCAAAACGACAGCACGGTTAAAGAGCTTATTGACATGGCAATGAAGCTTGAGGGTATGCCGCGTCACGCGTCTACCCACGCGGCAGGTGTTGTAATTTCGGACAAGCCGGTTGCTGAATACGTGCCGCTTGCGGTTAATGATGAAGCCACGGTAACCCAGTTTACAATGACTGCTTTAGAAGAATTAGGTCTTTTAAAGATGGACTTTTTGGGGCTTCGAAATTTAACTATTATTGATGATACCCAGAAGTATATTCGTGAGTTCGAGCCCGATTTTGACATTGAAAAAATACCGCTTGACGATAAAGCGACATATAATATGATGTCAAAGGGTAAAACCCTTGGCGTATTCCAGTTTGAATCTGACGGTATGAAAAACGTGCTTCGTCAGTTAAACCCCGAAAGTATTGAAGACTTAACCGCGGTTTTATCGCTTTACCGTCCGGGACCTATGGATTCAATTCCAAAATATATTTCTAACCGTCACAACCCACACCAAATTAAATACGACATACCTGCACTTAAACCGATTTTAGACGTTACCTATGGTTGTATTGTTTATCAGGAACAGGTAATGCAGGTGTTTAGAACCCTGGGCGGTTATTCGCTTGGTCGCGCTGATATTGTGCGTCGTGCAATGGCTAAAAAGAAGCACGAAGTAATGAAAAAGGAAAGAGAATTCTTTCTTCACGGCGAAAAAGATGAAGACGGTAACGTAATAAGTCAGGGCGCGGAGGCTTTTGGCATAAGCGAAGCGGCTGCAAATAAAATTTTTGACGAAATGTCAAGCTTTTCTTCTTATGCGTTTAACAAAGCCCACGCCTGTGCATATTCTTTTGTGGCTTATCGTACAGCTTATCTTAAATGTCATTACCCTTCGCAGTATTTTGCGGCCTTAATGACAAGTATGATGGACAACCCACTTAAAATTTCGCAATATACTGCCGAATGTAATAAAATGGGCATTAAAATTTTGCCACCGTCGGTAAATCACAGTTTACAGCACTTCACACCCGACGGTAAAAACATTCGCTTTGGGCTTTTGGCAATTAAAAATTTGGGACTTTCGCTTATTGAACGACTTATAACCGAACGACAAAAAAACGGAAAATACGAATCGTTTTATGATTTTTGTCTTCGTAATTATTCGCGTGAATTTAACCGAAAAGCTCTTGAAGGACTTATAAAAAGCGGCGCTTTGGACTGTGTGTGCAACAACCGCCGCGAAATGCTTTATAACATTGACGCGGTGTTATCTGCGGTTGAAAACGAACGTCGTTTTTCGGGACAAGGTCAGCTTAATTTGTTTGAAAAGATGGGCTCGCCGAACGTGTTTGAACCTGTAAAAGTGCCCGAAATGTCGCGCGATATGCTTTTATCGCTTGAAAAAGAAGCAACGGGACTTTATTTAACCGGTCACCCGATGGATGATTATGCCGCATATCTTAAAAACGCTAAAATGATTAGCATTTCTGACGTTACTTCCGGCAAATACCCCGATGGTAAGCGTGTTACGGTTGCGGGTATTATAAGCGGTGTAAAGGTGCGTCAACTAAAAAACAACAATCTTTTGTGTACTGCTTTAATAGAGGACGTTTCGGCATCGGTTAGCATTACGGTTTTTGCCAATGCATACGCGACGTATAAAGCTATTTTAACCGATTCAAGACCAGTTATTTTGACGGGACGAGTTTCCGAAAGGGAAGATCGAGACGTTGAAATTGTTCTTGAAAAGCTTGAAATGATACCCGAAAATCTAAAAGGTGCGGTTGTTGATGATAAACCCAAAATAAAAAACGGACTTTATTTAAGGGTTGAAAGTCTGCAAAGTTCTGCTTTTGAAAAGGTACGAGAGATTTTGTTGCGTTTTAGCGGTAATACGCCGGTTTACATTGTGTGTATGGACAACGGTAAAAAGCTTTCGGCACCGCAAAGTCTTTACGTTGAAAAATGTGATGAATTAAATGCTCAGTTGTGCAAAATTTTAGGGGACGATAACGTAAAATTTGTTCCTTAAAATTTTTGTTGAAAAAAACGTTTTTATGGTATATACTATATAATGCTTGTTTTAAAAAATAATTTTCTAATTTATTTGGGGATGATTTATAATGAAAACTATAGGTGTTCTTACAAGCGGCGGTGACGCTCCCGGTATGAACGCTGCCGTTCGTGCGGTAGTTCGTACAGCTATTGCTAACGGTATGACCGTTAAGGGTATCCGTCGTGGTTACAACGGTCTTATGGAAGATGACGTTATTGATTTGGGTGTTACCGACGTTTCTGATATTATTCAGCGTTCGGGCACATTCCTTTTAAGTGCTCGCAGCAGTCGTTTTAAAACAGAAGAAGGCATTGCAGAAGCTATTGCAACCTGCAAAAAACACGGTATTGAAGGTATTGTTGTAATTGGTGGCGACGGTTCTTTCCGTGGTGCTCGTGATTTGTCACTTCGCGGTATTCCTTGCGTTGGTGTTCCCGCAACAATTGATAACGATATTTCTTCAACCGAATATACAATTGGTTTTGATACTGCTATGAATACCGTTCTTGAATTAGTTGACCGTTTGCGTGATACTTGTGAGTCTCACGGTCGTTGCAGCGTTGTTGAAGTAATGGGCAGACGCGCGGGTCACATTGCTCTTCAAACCGGTTTGGCAACAGGTGCTGTTACAATTTTAATGCCTGAAATCGGCGGCGATGTTAACGACGTTATTGCAAAAATTGAAGCGGCTCGTAAAAAGGGTAAAAACCACTTTGTTGTAATGGTTGCCGAAGGTATTGGCGGCGTTGATGAAATGGCAAAACAAATTGAAGCGGCTACAGGCATTGAAACTCGTGGCACCATTTTAGGCCATATTCAGCGTGGTGGCGCCCCAACCTTGCGTGACCGTGTAATTGCTTCTGAAATGGGTTTTGAAGCGGTTAATCTTCTTAAAGAAGGCATTGGCAACCGCGTTGTTGCATATAAACTTGGTAAAATCGTTAATTACGACATTTATGAAGCTCTTAATATGACTAAGAGTTATGATGAATATATGTACCTTGTTGCCACTACAACATCTATCTAATTTTGAAGGGTCGACTCGTTCGGCCCTTTTTTAGTAAGTGAGGAATTTTTTTGAAACAAAAGGTTTTAGTTGGTATGAGTGGGGGAGTTGACTCTTCCGTTTGTGCCGCATTGCTTAAAAATGACGGTTATGAACCGGTTGGCGTTACCTTAAGTCTTTTTGGCGACACAACCTCTGCTCAAAATGACGCAAGGGCAGTTTGCGATACTTTGGGTATTGAGCATAACGTTTTTGATTTGCAAAATGAATTTAAACAATTTGTTATTGATAATTTTATAAATGAATATATTTCGGGACGCACACCAAACCCATGCATTGTTTGTAACCGTGAAATTAAGTTTGGCGAAATGCTTAAAATTGCCGACAAGCTTGGTTGTGATAAAATCGCAACGGGGCATTATGCAAAAATTGTGGAAAAAGACGGTCGGTTTTTGCTTTGCCGTGCAGACGATAGGGCGAAAGACCAAAGCTACGTGCTTTATTGTTTAAATCAGCAGCAACTTGCCAGAACAGTTTTACCATTAAGCAGTCATTCCAAAGATCAAGTGCGCAAAACCGCCGAAAATTTAAGCTTAATAAATGCAAATAAAAAAGACAGTCAAGATATTTGCTTTGTACCCGACGGGGACTATGCTTCTTTTATTGAAAAAACCGCAGGTTTTGTTTCACAGACGGGTGATTATCTTGATATTAACGGTAACGTATTAGGCAGTCACAAAGGGGTTATACGTTATACAATTGGGCAAAGAAAAGGGCTTGGAATTGCGCTTGGAAAACCCGCTTTTGTAATTGACAAAAATCCTGACACAAACCAAGTAATAATTGGGGATGAAGAACATCTTTTTTATAAAAAGGTGTATGTTGAAAACCTTAATTTTATACCTTTTGATGAACTGAAAAACGAAATGCAGGTTTGTTGTAAATTGCGTTATCGCCATACCGAACAACCCGCTGTTATAAAACCGTATAAAAACGGCGTTTTAGTTGAATTTTCACAGCCGCAACGCGCACCAAGTCCGGGGCAAGCGGCGGTATTTTATGACGGTGACATTGTTGTTGGCGGCGGTGTTATCGTTTGTGGAATAGAATAGAACAAAATTTAAAAGCATATCTTTTTATAGAATATATAAAAGGGTGTGCTTTTTTTGACGAAATTTTTAAGGTTGTTTTTATCTGTGGTGTTGGTAATTTCGGTCATTTCTACTACCGTTTCCGCCGTTACCGTTTCAAGCGAATGTGATTTGAGTGATATAAACCAACCAATTGAAACCGCAACTAATAATGCCGCTATCGGTCAAACACTTGATATTAAGGCAAAGTCTGTAATTTTAATGGAACCACACACTATGACGGTGCTATATGAAAGCAATGCCGACGAAAAGTTGGCGCCTGCCTCGATAACAAAAATTATGTCGCTACTACTTGTTATGGAAGCGCTTGACAGGGGCGATTTCACGCTTGAAACGGTTGTAACCGCAAGTGAACATGCTTGCAGTATGGGCGGTTCGCAAATATGGCTTGAGCCGAATGAAACAATGACCGTGCACGAACTTTTAAAGGCAACGGTTATTGCGTCTGCCAATGATGCGTGTGTTGCATTAGCCGAACTTGTTTCGGGCAGTGAAGAGGGCTTTGTTGCGCTTATGAATTCCCGCGCGAAAGAGCTTGGAATGAATAACACCACCTTTAAAAATTGCACCGGACTTGACGCCGACGGGCATTTAACCTCGGCGCATGACGTTGCAATCATGTCGGCAGCGCTTATTAAATACCCCTTGATAAAAGATTATTCTACTGTTTGGATGGACACCTTAAGAAACGGGGAAAGCGAGCTTGTAAACACAAATAAGCTTGTTCGTTTTTACAAAGGAACCACAGGGCTTAAAACCGGCACCACAGGTACAGCGGGTTATTGTCTTGCCGCTACCGCCTTGCGTGACGGTATGGAACTTGTGGCGGTTGTAATGGCGGGGGACACCAGTAACGACCGTTTTAACGGAGCCAAAAAATTGCTTGATTACGGTTTTGCTAATTACAGTTTTTTTGAAATTGAAGCCGACCTTTCAAAAAATAATACCGTACCCGTCAAAAAGGGTGTTGCTAAAACGGTTAAAATTGCGGCGGGAGACAAACTAAATTTACTTTTACCCAAAAGCGAGGCCAAAGAAATTACCCAAAAATTAGTGTTAAAAAGTAATCTTACTGCACCAATTAAAAAAGGTCAAACGGTTGGCAACGTTGACGTATACGTTGGCGATAAATCGGTTGGAAGTATAAAAATAGTCGCCGCCGAGTCGGTAAAACGCTTAAATTTGTGGATTACTTTTAAATTAGTGGTGTCCGGACTGTTAACTTTGTGATTTTTTTGTTAATAATTAACGATTTACTCTTGCAAATAATGCCAAGATATAGTAAAATAATAAAAAAGAAATATACTCATAGGTGAAAACGCAATGTCCATTAAATTTAATTCATCCTTCGCTTCAAGCTTTTTGCGAGAAAATGACCTTAAAGGTCTTGAAACACAGGTTGCTGCTGCTCATGAAATGATAAATGCAAAAAACGGCCTTGGTAATGATTTTCTTGGTTGGGTAACCCTTCCGAAAGATTATGACAAAGAAGAATTTGCACGAATTAAAGCGGCTGCACAAAAAATTAAAAACGATACTGACATTCTTATTGTTATCGGTATCGGCGGCTCTTATCTTGGCGCACGCGCCGCTATCGAATTTTTAAAGGGTCCGTATTACAATAATCTTCGTGGCGATGCTCCCGAAATTTACTTTGCCGGCAACAATATAAGCGGTTCATATCTTGACGATATGTTAAAGCTTTGCGAAGGCAAACGTGTTTCGGTAAACATAATTTCAAAATCAGGTACCACAACTGAACCGGCAATTGCTTTCCGCGTTTTCAGAAAACTTCTTGAGGAACGTTATGGCGAAGCAGAAGCTGCAAAACGTATTTACTGCACAACCGATAAGGCACGCGGCACACTTAAAAAGTTGGCTGACGAAAAGGGTTATGAATGCTTCGTAGTGCCTGATGACGTTGGTGGTCGTTTCTCGGTACTTACTGCGGTTGGTCTTTTGCCAATTGCCGCTGCCGGTGCCGATATTGATGCTTTAATGGCTGGTGCGGCTGCCGCTGCAAATGATTATGCCAATGAAAATCTTTACGAAAATGACTGTTATCTTTACGCAGCACTTCGTAATGCATTTTACCGTAAAGGTAAGTCGGTTGAATTGCTTGTAAGCTACGAACCCCGCTTTACAATGATGGCTGAATGGTTTAAGCAGCTTTTCGGCGAAAGCGAAGGAAAGGACAATAAGGGTCTTTTCCCCGCAGCAGTTACCTTCTCGACCGATCTTCACTCAATGGGTCAATACGTACAAGACGGTGCGCGTCTTATGTTTGAAACGGTTGTTACCATTGATGATAACGGTGCAGACGTTGTTATTGAAAAGGAAGAAAACGACGGTGACGGTCTTAACTTCTTGGCAGGTAAAACAATGTCGTTCGTAAATCAAAAGGCATTTGAAGGTACTGTTTTGGCACATACCGACGGTGGTGTTCCAAATCTTGTAATCAGCGTTTCAAAAGCCGATGAAGAAAACCTTGGCAGACTTATTTATTTCTTTGAAAAAGCATGTGCAATTTCGGGTTATATGTTGGGTGTTAACCCGTTTGACCAACCCGGTGTTGAAAGCTATAAGAAAAATATGTTTGCGCTTCTTGGCAAACCCGGTTACGAAGCACAGAAAGCCGAGCTTGAAGCACGTCTTTCAAAATAATTTAAGATATTACTGCAAAGCAGTGTTATATAAAAAAGGAGTTGTTACAAATGATTAAAATCATTATAGGAAAAAAAGGTTCGGGCAAAACTAAATTATTGGCAGAAATGGTAAATACCGCTGCTGATACAAGTCTTGGCAACGTTGTTTGCATTGAAAAAAGTGATGCTCTTATCTATTCCATCAAATATAAAGCAAGACTTATCGATACTGACACCTATGCAATTAACGGTTATGATGAATATTATGGTATGATTGCAGGTATCAAAGCAGGTAACCACGATATTACCCATATCTTCGGCGATGCTACTCTTCGTATTGGCGGCAGAGATTTTGACAAATTGGCTGAATTCTTTGAAAGACTTGTAAAAATTGAAGATGTTGAATTCATCTTTACAGTATCTGCTGATAAGGAAGAATTACCGAAGAAGATTTTTGATCTTGCAGAGGTTTTAAATTAATTAAAACTTAAAGCAATAAATGTGCACGCGCCTTGGGTTTTATTTACCGAAATTCAAGGCGCGTTTTGTTTATTTTTTAGATATTTTTTTCTAAATAAAACCTTGACAAAAGCGTTATAAATATATATAATAGTCTTTGCGACGATAGAGGTGGAAGTATGGTTATTGATTTAAAACATATTTTTGTCAATGAAAATTCTTCCTTACCGATTGAGTATTCGTTGGATTTAAGCCAGGTTGAGCACGGCGGTGTTTTCCCACTCAAAAAACCCGTTACGCTTGTTGGTAACATTTCCAACACATCAAGTCTTATAAGGTTTGAAGCTGAAATTATGTTTCAGTTCGACGCATTGTGCGACCGTTGCGGTAAGGACACATCAAAAACATATTTGGTAGAGGTTTCAAAATCACTTGCCACTTTAATTGAAGGGGACGATAGTGATACAATACTTTTAGTACCCGATATGAAACTTGATTTGGACGATTTTCTTTATACTGAAGTAATCGTTAACCTTCCACTAAAGCATTTGTGTAGTGAAGACTGCAAAGGTATTTGTTATAAATGCGGCAAAAACCTTAATGAAGGCGCATGCGATTGCGACACAAGGGAAATTGACCCACGTCTTGCAAAGCTTGCTGAATTATTGAATAATTAAACTTTTTAATCAATTTAAGGAGGTGCTGAAAATGGCAGTACCAAAGAGAAAGCATTCAAAAGCTAGAAGAGATAAAAGAAGAAATAACGTTTGGAAGTTAAGTGCTCCCACTTTAGTAAAGTGTTCATGTGGCGCTTATAAACGTCCTCACAGACTTTGCGCTGCTTGCGGTCAGTATGACGGCCGCGAAGTTGTAAAGGTTGGCGAATAATTCAAACTGACAGAGGGGGAAGGTAACATTCTCTCTCTGTTTTTTTGTGAAATATTTAGCAAAGGAGGTAAAATTGTGTCGGTTATAATTGAATCGGTTGAAAAGGGTAGTCCTGCTGATAAAGTTGGTATTAAAAACGGGTATACGTTACTTTCAATAAATGATAATGATATTATGGACGTTTTAGATTACCGTTTTTATCAAAATAACCCAAAACTCAATATTTCTTTTATAAATGAAAAAGGTAAAATTAAAAAAGTTCGCATTAAAAAAGGCGAATACGATGAACTTGGTCTAAATTTTTCAACCTATTTAATGGACAATAAACATTCTTGCCTTAATAAATGTGTTTTTTGTTTTATTGACCAGTTGCCAAATGGTATGCGTGATAGTCTTTATTTTAAGGATGACGATTCACGTCTTTCGTTTTTGTTTGGTAATTATATTACCCTTACTAACATTACCGAGCATGAGGTTGACCGCATTATTAAAATGCACATAAGCCCGATTAATATATCGGTACATACCACCAATCCTGATTTGCGCGTTAAAATGATGACCAACAAAAACGCGGGTAACGTGTTATCAATAATTAACCGCTTTAACGATGCAGGCATTAAAATTAACTGTCAAATGGTGTTGTGCCCCGGTTATAACGACGGTAAAGAGCTTGAGCGGACGCTAGAAGATTTAACAAATCTTGAAAACGCTGAATGTATTGCCGCGGTGCCGGTTGGTTTAACCAAATTCCGTGACGGTCTTGCTAGACTTGAGCCCTTTAACAAGCAGACCGCCGCCGAAACCATTGACATTATTAACCGTTTTGGCGATAAGTGTATGGAAAAATATGGCAGCCGCAGGGTTTACGCCAGTGACGAATTTTATCTTTTGGCTCAACGCGAAATGCCTAAAGCTGAATATTATGGTGACTTTTTACAGCTTGATAATGGTGTCGGTATGTGGTCGCTTTTGGAAAGCGAAGCCGATGAAGCTATTAACGACTGTGATTATAAATTAGAAAAGCCGCGCAAAATATCATTAATTACGGGGGAAGCGGCATACCCTTTAATTACACAAATTGTTGACAAAATGTGTAAAAAGTGGAATAATTTAAATTGTAAAGTATATAAAATTAAAAACGACTTTTTCGGTCCCTTAATAACCGTTGCGGGCTTGGTTACCGCAACCGACGTTATAAAACAGTTAGACGGGGAAATTTTGGGCGAAGAACTTATAATTCCTGACGTAATGTTACGGTCTGAAAAGGACATGTTTTTAGACAGTATAACCGTTGACCAGCTTTCACAAAAGCTTAACACACCAATTTGTGTCACTGCGGTTGACGGGTATGATATGGTTGAAAATATTTTGGGAGGTGCTGTATGGCAAAACCTATAGTTGCGGTAGTAGGCCGCCCTAATGTAGGAAAATCGACCTTGTTTAATAAAATTATAGGCAAACGCCTTTCAATAGTGGACGACACCCCCGGTGTTACGCGCGACCGTATCTACGGTGACGGGGAATGGCTTGGCAGAAAAATGATGTTTGTTGATACAGGCGGTATTGAACCCAAGACCGACGATATTATTCTTTCAAGTATGC
Organism: Acutalibacteraceae bacterium; assembly: GCA_045578165.1. GTDB lineage: Bacteria > Bacillota > Clostridia > Oscillospirales > Acutalibacteraceae > UBA737. Next base: position 12,217 of record JAZNJR010000033.1, on the reverse strand, counting down.
GTGCACAAGCTAATTTAGCAATTGAAACCGCTTCGGTTATTGTTTTTGTAACTGATTTGAAATCGGGTGTAACCGCTGCCGATATGGACGTTGCCGCAATGCTTCAAAAAAGCGGTAAGCCCATTGTTTTGTGTGTTAATAAGTGTGACAACATTGGCGACGTACCAATGGAATTTTACGAATTTTACAATTTAGGTCTTGGTGACCCAATTGCAGTATCTTCGGTACACGGTCATGGTACGGGCGACCTTTTGGACGAGGTTATTTCGCACATTGCACCCGAAGAGTTTGAAGACGATGACGAGGACATTATAAACGTTGCAGTTATCGGCAAGCCGAATGCGGGTAAATCTTCTCTTATTAATAATATTGCGGGTGAAGAAAGGTCTATTGTTTCAAATATTGCGGGTACTACCCGTGACGCAATTGATCTACGTATTGACCGCGAGGGTGTTAAATATAACTTTATTGATACCGCGGGTCTTCGTCGTAAGAGCAAGGTTGAAGATAAAATTGAAAAATACAGCGTACTTCGCGCAAAAATGGCAATTGAACGCGCCGACGTTTGCGTTATTATGATTGACGGTGTTGACGGTTTTACCGAACAGGATTCTAAAGTGGCAGGTCTTGCCTTGGAAGAGGGTAAAGCATGTATCATTGCGGTTAATAAATGGGATGCTGTTGAAAAAGACGGTAAAACGATGGATTCTTTTAGAAAACAGCTTATGAAAGACTTTTCGTTTATGCCTTACGCACCTATAATTTTTATTTCGGCAAAAACAGGGCAGAGGGTTGACCGTTTATTCGATCTTATTAAATATGTAAATGAACAAAACACTATGCGTATATCTACCGGTAAACTTAACGATATTTTAGCAGATGCTACCGCGCGTGTTCAGCCCCCGTCAGATAAGGGTAAACGTCTTAAAATTTATTATATGACACAGGCGTCTACAAAACCGCCTACATTTGTTTGTTTTTGCAACAATGCTGAATTGTTCCATTTTTCTTATCAGCGTTATTTAGAAAATCAAATTCGTTCAACCTTTGGGCTTGAGGGTACACCCGTCAGGTTTGTTATTCGCGAAAGGGGCGACAAGTAAATGGTAATTACTGCTTTGGTTACTGTAATTGCAGCATATCTTATCGGAAGTATTAGTTTTGCAGTTATTTTTGCAAAGGGCTTTATGAAAAAGGACGTTAGAGAGCTTGGCAGTGGTAACGCGGGTACAACAAACGTTATGCGTAACGCGGGTTTTTTGCCCGGTGCGTTAACCTTTTTGTGTGATGCGCTTAAAGGTTTTGCCGCGTCTTATATGGGTAAATTGATATATGACTATATCAATAATCAAACCCATAGTGAATGGTCATATGGCACCTACGGTGCGTTTATTTGCGGCGCCGCTTGTATGTTGGGACATATTTTCCCCATATTTTTTGATTTTAAAGGTGGCAAGGGTGTTGCAACAAGCGTTGGTATTTTTGCGGTATGCTGTCCCATTGCAATTATTATTGGTTTAATTGTTTTTGGCGTTTGCGTAATTGTTACCAGATACGTTTCGCTTGGTTCTGTTTTGGCTGCAACCACAGTTGTTGTTTTAACTATTATTTTCCATGATGATACCGTTGGTATTTTGCCACAAATGATTTTAACACTTGCAATGGGTGCTATGGTTATTGGTAAACATAAGGACAATATTAAACGTCTTTTAAACGGTACCGAATCAAAGATAAAAGTCGGTGGTAAGAAAAATGGCTAAAATTACGGTTTTAGGCAGCGGCGGCTGGGGCATGGCTCTGGCAATATCTGCATATAACAGCGGCAATGACGTTACACTTTGGTCGCCTTTTCAAGAGGAAGTTGACCTACTTTTAGAAAAACGCACCAACGAAAAGTTGCTTAAAGGTATTGTTTTGCCGCAAGATATTAAAATTACTACAGATTTATCGGTTGTAAGGGGCGATGCGATTACAATTATTGCTACTCCGTCGGTGGCGGTAAGAAGTGTTGCCAAACAGCTTTCTGAATTTGATAACATTGGTATAGTTGTAAACGTTGCCAAGGGCTTTGAAAAGGAAAGTCTTAAATTTTTGACCGAAGTTATTTCTGAAGAGTTGCCCAATAGTGAAGTGGTTGCGTTTTCGGGTCCGTCCCATGCGGAAGAGGTGGCGCGTAATATTCCAACGTCAATTGTTGCGACATCAAAATCACTTGCGGCGGCAGAAGCGGTACAAAGCGTTATGGCGGGCAGTTGTTTACGAGTTTATACATCAACCGATATGGTGGGTGTTGAACTTGGTGGCGCTTTAAAAAACGTTATCGCCATTGCGGCGGGCTGTTGTGACGGTCTTGGGCTTGGAGATAATACAAAAGCGGCACTTATAACACGTGGCCTTGCAGAAATGACGCGACTTGGCGTTGCTATGGGCGCTAAGGAATATACCTTTGCCGGTCTTACGGGCATTGGCGATTTAGTTGTTACCTGTACTTCGCGCCACAGTAGAAATAACCGCTTTGGTTATTTGGTTGGCAGTGGTACCGATATTAAAACTGCTTTAAAAGAAGTAGGCACGGTTGAAGGGTATTATGCTTGTGAAATGGCATATTTACTGTCACGAAGGTTTAATGTTGACCTTCCAATTATTAATGAGTGCTATTCACTTTTATATAATGGAAAGTCGGCTGATGAGGTTGTTAAAAGTCTTACAAGCAGGCCTCAAAAACGCGAACATTAAATTCATTAAAAAAATACTTGATTTTTTTCGGTGTTTGTGTTAATATATTATTTGCTATGCGGTCGGTAACAGTTATCGGCTATTTAAGAAGGAGGTGCAGACCATGGCTAAATGTGATATCTGCAATAAAGAAATTGCTTTCGGTATTAAGGTTTCTCACTCACACAGACGTTCAAACAGAACTTGGAAGCCCAACGTTAAGAAGGTAAAGGCAATCGTTAACGGTTCTCCCCGTCGTATCAATGTTTGCACCCGCTGCTTACGTTCGGGTAAAGTTACCAGAGCTATCTAATAATTTCTTACAAACAAACCCTGGGTTTTTACTCAGGGGTTTTTTGTGTCTATTGAAGGGGAAGTAAAAAATGTATAAGGCGGTTATTTTTGATTTAGACGGTACCCTTGTTAATTCGCTTGACGACCTTGCTGTTGCCACAAATTACGCATTGGGAAAATATGGTTTTAAAACCTACCCCGTTGAAGATTATAAGTATCTTGTCGGCAATGGTATGGTGTCCCTTATCGAAAGGGCAATTGGTCCCGAAAAATTAAGCCCTGATAGCTTTAAGGCGGTTTTTGACTGTTTTATGAATTATTACCGCGGACATTATCTTGTTCATACCGACGTTTATGAAGGTATTACGCAAGCGGTGTCGGAACTTAAAAATATGGGCTTAAGGTTGGCTGTGGTTTCCAATAAAGCTGATGATATGACAAATATTATTGTTAAAGAATTTTTTGGCGATATTTTTGATAAAGTTACAGGAAAACGCGAGGGTTACCCCACAAAACCCGACCCAACCCTTACTTTAAAGATTATTGATGAAATGGGCGTTAAGCCCGAGGAATGTATATTTGTTGGGGACAGCGGTATGGACTGCGCAAACGCAGTTAATAGCGGTTGTTACCCATTGGGTGTATTATGGGGCTTTAGAAAAAAAGAAGAATTGCTTCAAAACGGTGCAAAAACCCTTATTAAACACCCTAGTGAGATTATTCCCTTTGTGAAGGAACTTTTAAATGACTGAACTTAACAGAAAATATTTGCCCACAAAGCTTGCAGGTTACGTTGGTTTTGTGGTTCAGGCAATAGTTAATAACTTTTTGCCCATTCTATTTATCGTTTTTCAAGACATTTACGGTCTTGGTTATGAAAAGCTTGGACGACTTATTGTTTTTAACTTTGCCACCCAAATGATAATTGACTTTTTAACACCTAAAATAATACATAAAATTGGTTATCGTCGCGCGGCATTTTTATGTCAGTTTACCGCTTTTTTAGGACTATGTCTTATGGCGGTTTTGCCGCACGTAATGGATGATACCTACCTTGCAATAATTTTATCTATTGCGGTTTATGCCACCGGTAGCGGACTTATGGAGGTAATTTTAAGCCCCATGATAGAAATGTTACCGACGGGTAATAAATCGGGTAATATGGCGGTGCTTCATTCCTTTTACTGTTGGGGACAAGCACTTATCGTGCCCTTGACAACCGCAATGGTGTTTATTTTTGGCGGTAAAAATTGGTCGTACATTCCGCTTGTGTGGGCGGTTGTGCCTTTTATTAATATGTTTGCATTTTTACGTGTACCAATTGTCGAGCCCGACAAAGAAGAAAAGCAGTCAACATTTTTGGAGCTTGTTAAAATTCCAAAATTTGTGGTTTATATGCTTATGATGTTTTGCGCGGGGGCAAGTGAAATTGCAATGTCGCAATGGGCTTCACTTTTTGTTGAAGAAGCGTTGCACGTTTCAAAAGCAATAGGCGATATTACGGGACCTTGTTTGTTTGCGTTGTTTATGGCATCCGGTCGTGTAATTTATGCGAAATTTTCCAAAAAAGTGTCGTTTACAAAACTGCTTTTATGGCTTAACGTTTTGTGCTTTATTTGTTATATTATGGTGGCAGTATGCAAAATTGCGTGGCTTTCCCTTGTGTTTTGTGCTTTGTGCGGCTTGTCGGTTAGTATTTCCTGGCCGGGTATTTATTCGGCGGGGGTACGCACCTTTAAAACGGGTGGGGCAGTAATGTTTAGTGCATTTGCAATGTGCGGAGATATCGGATGCGCTTTAGGACCGGGTCTTGTTGGCTTGGTTGCCGAATATACAAACCTTAACGTTGGCTTTTTGGCGGCGGCAATTTTCCCGCTTATAATGGTTATATGCGCAATTTATATTTTAAAAAATAAGGTTGCAAAAACTAAAAACACATAGTATCATATAAAAGGTGATTATTATGAAACGTGAAGATTATTTAAGCTGGGACGAATATTTCATGGGTATTGCCACTTTGGCGGCAATGCGCAGTAAAGACCCGTCAACCCAGGTTGGCGCTTGTATTGTTAATCAAGACAAGCGTATTATGTCAATGGGTTATAACGGTATGCCAAGAAACTGTAATGATGATGAATTCCCTTGGGGCAGAGATGATGACCCCCTTAATTCAAAATATTTATACGTTTGTCACGCTGAATTTAATGCAATTTTAAATTGCGAACGTGGTAATTTGCGTGGTTGCACCGTTTACGTTACTTTGTTTCCGTGTAACGAATGTGCAAAAGCAATTATTCAGTCGGGTATAACTGAAGTGGTTTATATGATGGACAAATATGCCGAATCGGACAGTGTTAAAGCTTCCAAGCGTATGTTTGATGCCGCGGGTGTTATTTACCGTCCTTATGCAGTAAGCGATAAAAAAATTGTATTAGATCTTTAATTTTCAAAAGAATAACCGCCAAGGTTTTACGCCTTGGCGGTTTTCTTATTTTAATTATTTGTTAGCGTCGATAATCTTTTGGGTTATCATTGCGGGAACTTCTTCATATCTTGTGGGTTCAAGAGTAAATGTTGCAGTACCTTGAGTAATAGAACGCATTGCGGTTGAGAAGTCAGACATTTCAGCCATGGGAACTTCGCCGATAATTTCCTGCAATTTGTTTTCGGCAGGATTCATACCGATAATACGTCCGCGACGTTTGTTAATGTCGCCGATAACGTCACCGAGCATTTCGTCGGGAACTAAAACCTTAAGTGTGCCAATGGGTTCCAAAAGAACGGGTGATGCCTGCGGAATACCGTCTTTATAAGCAATAGCAGCAGCCATTTTGAATGCCATTTCAGAAGAGTCAACAGGGTGGTAAGAACCGTCGTAAAGTGTGGCTTTAATGCCTACCATTGGGTAACCTGCCAATACACCCTTTGCAGCGGCTTCTTTAAGACCTTTTTCAACTGCGGGGAAGAAGTTCTTGGGAACAGCGCCACCGAAAACTTCTTCTTGGAATACAAGTTCTTCCTCTTCACAAGGTTCAAACTTAATCCAAACGTCACCAAACTGACCGTGACCGCCTGACTGTTTCTTATGACGACCTTGAACCTTAACTTCTTTGCGGATGGTTTCGCGGTAAGCAATCTTTGGTGACTTAAGTTCAACTTCAGCACCGAATTTTGATTTGAGACGTGAAATAATAACGTCGATATGCTGTTCGCCCAAAGCCGAAAGAATAAGCTCGTGGGTTTCTTTGTCGTTATAAACCTTAACGGTGGGGTCTTCTTCGGTCATACGTGCCAAAGCAGAAGCGATTTTTTCTTCATCGCCTTTAGATTTGGGGTAAACCGCAACAGTAAGATTGGGGTTGGGGAAGTCGGGCTTTTTAGCGGCAACGTTACCTTTAACCGAAAGGGTGTCGCCCGTTAAAACGTCGCCAAGTTTTGCAACTGCACCAATATCGCCTGCACCAATAACGTCGGCATCTTCCTGTTTGCCGGCTTTAAGCCACATAACCTTTGAAAGACGTTCTTCATCGCCTGTGCGGTTGTTAATAAGCTTTGTGTCGCCCTTAATAGCACCCGAAAGCACCTTGAAGTATGAAAGCTTACCAACAAATGGGTCGGCAATGGTTTTAAAAACGGTAAGTGCTGCTTCGCCGTCTTTATCATATTTAACTTCTTCACCGTCAGCGTTTACGTAAGCACAGTCAGCAGCGGAAGGCATGATTTGTAAAAGGGTATCAACCATAAGAGGAATTGCGTTACCTGTTTGTTGAACACCACTGTAAACGGGGCAAATATCGCCCGATTTAACACCGATAGCAAGACCGTTAATAATTTCTTCAGAAGTAAATTCTTCGCCGCCGAAATATTTTTCCATAAGTTCTTCGTCGGTGGTGGCAACTGCTTCAAGCAACATGCTGCGCATATTATCAATTTCTTCGCTAACGGGCATACGCATTTCTTTAATTTCAAGACCGTTGCAACCGTATGCCTTGTTTTCAATAAGGTTTATGTAGCATTTAACTTCTTCGCCTTCGATATATGGAACAACGATGGGGCAGATAACTGCACCGTACTGACCTGCTAATGCGGAAAGTACGCGGTAGAAGTGAGCGTGACTGGAATCGAGCTTACCTACGAAGAATCCAACACTCTTTTTAAGGGCACGTGCTTTTTCAAAGCATTGTTTCGCACCAACTGTAAGACCGGATTTACCGGAAATTGCGATAATTGCGCTGTCAGCAGCGGCTAAAGCTTCGCTAACACCTGCCGCAAAGTCAAAAAGACCGGGGGCGTCGATTAGGTTTAATTTGCCTCCGCCAATTTCCAAAGCATAAACTGCAGTGGACACAGAAGTCTTGCGTTTCTTTTCTTCCGCATCAAAGTCCATAACGGTAGTACTGTCGCTTATCTTGCCTATACGTTCGGTTGCTTTGCCATAAAAAAGAATAGCGTCAGCAAGGGTGGTTTTACCCGAACCGCCATGACCAAGCAAGGCAATGTTGCGAATTTGTGTTTCAGAATACTGTTTCAATTTGATGCACTCCTTTGGGGTTTATATGTAATAATCGAATTATAACACATCTTTTTAGCAATTACAACCAATTTTTTTAAAAAGTGTGTAATAATTTTATTGATTTTCAATAAATTTCGGCATATTGTAGTAAACAGTGGCGAAACTTTTATACAAAATTATAAAAGTATTAACTTAAAATTACAATTTGTAATTATAAAGCGGTAATTTTACCCAAAACGGTAACAAAAGTGAAACTATTTTGTAACTGAATTGTTTTTGGTATTTTATATTAGATTTGTATATAATTAGTATGTCGATTAGAAAGGAGATGGCAATATGAAAAAAATAATTATAGCAGTTTTACTTTGCAGCATCATGTTGCTGTCACTTTGCAGCTTTACACCGGTTAAACCTGTGGTTCAAGCTTCTGTTGCATCTACACCCGATGCAAGCAAGGTTTTAGAAGCAAGGTTTTTAAATATGCTTAACCATAATTTTGTTTATAACGAAATGTTTTACGATGATGAAAAATTACTTAACGAATCATCTCTTGCGCTTTTACATCTTGCAAAAGACGGTTTGGTTGAAGAAATTTATCTAAAAGATTACGTTTTCAACATGTATGGCAAAATTTATGATGATTTTTCGAACATAAACGAATTTGCTCCGAAATATGACGGTTATTTTTATGTTATTCCCCGTGGTTATGACCTTTACGAACACGAAATTGTTTCTGTAACCGATAATAAAGACGGTAGCTACACCGTTGAATCTAAGGTTATAATTGATTATCACTTTGGCGAAAAGGTTGAAGCTGTAAGCACAACCTATTTCTTGGAAAATGAACTTTCGGCATTTGGTTATAACATTGTTTTCAGCAGTTTAAATTACCCGCTTGAATATGCAATGGCGCTTTAATTTGAATTTTTACCCGACCGTTTGGTCGGGTTTTTCTTTTGTTGAAATGTTTTTAACGATATGTTACAATAAAAAAATAGGGGGGTATATTATGACTACCGATATTATAATAATAGGCGGCGGGGCAGCAGGGCTTTTGTCGGCTGTTTTTCTTAAAAAACAAAATCCGCGCCTTAATATTCGCATTTTAGAAGCGCTTCCCCGCGTGGGCAAAAAACTTTTACTTACTGGTAATGGCAGGTGCAATATATCAAACAAAAATATTGATATTTCTTGTTACCACGGTAGTGACGTTTCTTTTGCGGAATATGCCCTTAATAAATATGATTTAAACTTTACCGCCAACTTTTTCGAAAGCATTGGTGTACCCTTTGTCTTTGAGGGTGATAAGGCGTTTCCCGCATCACTTCAAGCAGGTTCGGTGGTTGACTGTCTGCGCTTTGCTGCAGAAGAAAGCGGTGTTTTAATTCATACCGACACAAAGGTAACTAACATTCAAACACTTAAAGACAAATATCGTATATGGGCAGACAAATTAAGCTTTGTTTGTGATACCGTTATTGTTGCAACGGGTCTTTATTCGGGCGGCTATAAGTGTGGCAGTGACGGAAGTATGTTTGAACTGCTTAAAAAAGCGGGTTTTAAAGTTGCAAACGTTACCCCTGCAATTGTTCAGGTTAAAACTGAAAACGAAATAACCAAGCAGTTAAAAGGAATAAAGGTTGACGGAATGGTTACCTTGAAATCCAATGAGAAGGTTTTAAGACAAGAATTTGGCGAAGTGCTGTTTTGTGATTATGGTCTTTCGGGACCACCTGTTATGCAACTCTCCCGCGAAGTGCCCCGCAATAAAAATTCTATGGTCTTGTCCCTTGATATTATGCCTAAAATTTTGTTAGATGACTTGAAAGCGCAAATAACAAAAAGGGCTAATAATTTAAAGGACAGACCGCTTGAAGAATTTTTTACCGGTATGCTTCAAAAACGAATTGGTCAGGTTATTTTAAAACAGTGTGGTTTAAAGCTTTCTGATAGGTCATCGGTTTTAACTGAAAACGATATTGACCGCATTGCAAATATGATAAAATCTTTTGATTTTAAGGTGATTGACACAACCGGTTTTATTAATTCACAGGTGTCGGCAGGCGGTATTTTAACAAGTGAATTTGAAAACACCACAATGCAAAGCAAAAAATATGAAAACTTTTATCTTGTGGGCGAAATTCTTGATATTGACGGCGACTGTGGCGGCTTTAATTTGCAATGGGCTTGGAGTAGTGCGTTTTGCGCCTGTGATGATATTTTAAGGAATAAGTAATGTTATTAATAAACAATGTAAATTTACCCCTTGATACTGATTTTATAAATTTAAAAACGGTAATGGAGGGGTATCTTAAAACTCCTATAAAATCGGCACGACTTTATAAAAAGTCGGTCGATGCGAGAAAAAAGAACGACCTGCATTTTTGCTGTGCAGTGCTTATAGAAACCAATGCTGAACAAACACTTTTGCGTAAAAACAAAAATGCAAGTGTTTATAATGAAAAGGTGTATCTAAATCCTGTCTTTTCGGGCGAGATTAAAAACCGACCAATAGTTGTCGGTTTTGGACCTGCGGGTATGTTTGCGGCTCTTGTTTTAGCGCGTGCGGGGCTTAAACCTATTGTGCTTGAACGCGGGCAGGATGCCGACACCCGAAAAGCCGACCTTGAGGCATTTTTTGGCGGTGCACCCTTAAAGTGCGACAGTAACGTTCAGTTTGGTGAAGGTGGTGCGGGTACTTTCTCTGACGGTAAGCTTAATACCGGCATTAAAGACGTTCGTTGCCGCGAGGTGCTTAAAACCTTTGTGCATTTTGGCGCAGGGGAGAAAATTTTAGTTGACGCAAAGCCACATGTTGGTACTGATGTTTTAATTAACGTGGTTAAAAGCATTCGTCACGAAATTATCTCGCTTGGTGGCGAAGTGCGGTTTGGCGCAAGGTTAACTAAAATTAATACCCAAAACGATAAAATTGTATCGGTTACAGTAGGGGAAAGCGAAATTTTTTGTGACAAGGTTATTTTGGCTACGGGACATTCGGCACGTGACGTTTTTTCGCTTTTAAAAGAAATGAATGTTTCAATGGCGCGAAAGCCCTTTTCAATTGGTGTTAGAATTGAACATTTACAAGAAGATATAAATCGTGCGCTGTATGGCGAATTTTATAACCATCCCGCTTTATCTGCGGCAGATTATAAAATGGCGGTGCATTTACAAAATGGCAGGGGCGTTTATACCTTTTGTATGTGCCCCGGTGGTGAGGTTATTAATTCATCTTCCGAAGAAGGCGAAATTGCGGTTAACGGTATGAGTTATAGTAAACGCGACGGTGAAAATGCTAACGCGGCTTTACTTGTAAACGTTGAGCCGACAGACCTTTCGGGCGATGATGTAATGGCGGGCTGTTTTTTGCAACAAAAAATTGAAAAAGCGGCTTTTAGCATTAAAAACGGTGCTGTACCAATAACTACTGTGGGTCAGTTTTTATACGGTAAAAAAGCGGAAATTAAAAAGGTTAAGCCCACTGTAAAACCGCACGTCGTTTTTGCCGAATTTTGTGATATTTTTCCGACATTTATAACTGAAAGTTTGAAAGAAGCGTTACCGCTTTTCGACAATAAAATTAATGGCTTTGCAGACGAATCGGCGGTGCTTACCGCACCAGAAACAAGAAGCTCTTCGCCGGTGCGAATACTTCGGGATGAAAATTATCATTCGTTATCAACCGTTGGTCTTTACCCGTGCGGAGAGGGTGCGGGTTATGCGGGTGGCATTATGTCTGCCGCAGTTGACGGCATGAGGGTTGCCGAACAGGTTATAAAAGATTTAGAATAAAAATAAAACGGTAGGACCGCTTTGGTTCTGCCGTTTTTGTGTTAAACTTCAATATATTTCTATTCAAAAAATAAATTAAAAATTGAAAATTTGTCGAATATAAGTTCCCATTGGCTAATGGTCGGGTTAGGGGGAAGTGTTGTGGTTTTGCATGGAATATAAACTAAAAATTTTTTTGTTTTTATATCAAAAAAACTATAACCATTAAGAAATAAAATTATTTTTTGACTGTTTTTTATTTCTCCTTTTCCAATAATTGTAATTCCGTTTTTAAGCTTAACGTTTATAAAAGAAGAATCAAGCGACAGCATCAAAAGTAAAATGACGTAAAGATTTTTGCTGATTATAACGTTTTTATGGAGGTTAATTTTAAAATTGAAATTTTTAACGGTTTTTACGCAACAAAGTACATTAAAAGTTAAAAGCTTTAGGTTTATGCTTTCTTTGTGGTTTTTATATAAAAATGCTTCCGCAAGACAAATTTTACGTAAATTGTTTAAATGACGAGGTAAAACACCGTGTTTTATTATTGAAAGAGAGGTGTATATACGCAAATTATTAAGATATCTTTCAAAACTATTTGGCAAATCTATCAAATAAAGGCCCCCAGACACTTTTTTATTATGCCAAAATATCTAAAAATTAAAAAAGTTGTTAAAAAATAAACAAACTACTTGAAATAATTGGGCAAATAATGTAAAATATAAAAGTAAAAATATTAGGAGGTATATTCCAATGGTTAAAGTTGCAATTAACGGTTTCGGCCGTATCGGTCGTCTCGCATTCCGTCAGATGTTTGGCGCTGAAGGTTACGATGTAGTAGCTATCAACGACCTTACAAAGCCCTCAATGCTCGCAAATCTTCTTAAGTATGATACTGCACAGGGCGGTTACTGTGGT
>JAZNJR010000032.1:0-30195 GCA_045578165.1 Acutalibacteraceae bacterium | reverse complement strand
GGCAAATTTGGGTATGATAGATTACGGCAAGATATTAAACAAAACCGTTACCGATATGAAACCGTCGGGTATACGTAAGTTTTTTGATATTGCCGCTACAATGGAAGACGTTATTTCTTTAAGTGTTGGTGAGCCCGATTTTCCGACCCCTTGGTCAATAAGAAAAGCAGGTATTGAATCACTTCAAAAAGGAAAAACAAAATACTCTTCTAACTGGGGTCTTATTAAGCTTCGTAAGGAAATTTCAAATTATATGGAGAAGAAGCTATCATTAAAATATTGCCCCGAAGAAGAAATTTTGGTTACTGTTGGCGGTAGCGAAGCAATTGATGCTTGCATTCGTGCGGTTGTTGAACCCGGTGACGAGGTTATTATTCCACAGCCAAGTTACGTTTGTTATGAACCAATGACTGCTCTCTCGGGTGGTGTACCGGTTATAATTAACGTAAAAGCGGAAAATGATTTTAAAGTAACTGCAGATGAACTTTCAGCCGCTATTACCGAAAAAACAAAACTCCTTATATTGCCATACCCATGCAACCCAACAGGTGCAATTATGGAAAGGGAAGACCTTGAAAAAATTTATGAGGTTATTAAGGACAAAAATATTCTTGTTTTATCGGACGAAATTTATTCCGAACTTACTTTTGGCGGCAAAGCACACGTTTCTCCGGCTTGTATTGATGGTATGAAAGAACGTACTGTTGTTGTAAACGGTTTTTCTAAGGCGTTTTCAATGACGGGTTGGCGTATGGGATGGGCGTGTGGTCCTAAAGAAATTATTTCACAAATCACAAAAATTCATCAATACGCAATTATGTGTGCGCCGACCACTAGTCAGTACGCTGCCATTGAGGCACTTAAAAACTGTGAGGAAGACGTAGAGTATATGGTAAGCAAATATGATATGCGTCGCAGAATTATGGTTAAAGGTTTTAATGATATTGGTTTAACCTGTAATGACCCTAAAGGCGCATTTTATGCTTTTCCGTCTATTAAATCTACGGGAATGACAAGTGAAGAATTTTGCGAAAAGCTTTTATATGCTAAAAACGTTGCTGTTGTACCCGGTACAGCATTTGGCGATTCGGGTGAAGGTTTTATTCGCGCGTCTTACTGTTATTCGGTTGAACATATTAATGAAGCGATTAAACGCATTGGCGAATTTTTGCAAGAAATTAAATAAATTAGACCGCCTTTTAAAACAAGGCGGTTTTTTATTGAAAAAGTGAAAATTTTTAGTTGACAAAATAAAATATTATGGTATAATAATCTTTGCGCTATGGTGGATGTAGCTTAGTTGGTTAAAGCGCCAGTTTGTGGCACTGGAGACCGTGGGTTCGAGTCCCATCTTCCACCCCACAAGTTTTAACTGTGCCAAGTTGCGCAGTTAAAACTTTATAAATTTAATAACCTATTGGGGTGTCGTCAAGCGGTAAGACACAGCACTTTGACTGCTGCATTCGTAGGTTCGAATCCTGCCACCCCAGCCAAAAAAGAACGAACTTTTGTCTACCAAAAGTTCGTTCTTTTTTTATCCAAGCCGCAGGCTTGGCATATCATCGCCGCACGAAGTGCGGTGCATATCATCAAGGTCGGCAAGCCGACCTTGTATCTCATCACGCGTCAGCGTGCATCCTCCTGCGGCTTGATGAGATGCAACACTGCGTGTTGATGATATACAATGTTCCGCATTGATGATATGCAACGGTAAGCCGTTGATTTTTGCACGCAAAAGTGATATAATTCCAATGAAAGGGGTGTTTATATGGCAAAAAACTACTTGTTAATTTACGCAGAACAGCTTGCAACTGATATCGAATTGCTTTGCCAAAATATTAAGGCACCCTCCAACACTTTTTTCCAAATTCGTAAAAGTTCAAGCAGTATTTATGCAAATATCCGTGAAGCAAATTATGGGCAAAGCAGATATGCTTTCGAAGTTTGAAATAGCACTCAAGGAGTGTAGCGAAACAGAAGGGTGGCTACTGTTGTTATTCAACACAAACGGCATCGATGAAACAACCTACAAAAAACATAGAAATCTCTGCGGTCGTATCAGACGAATGTTGATTGCAAGTTGTAAGACCTTAAAGGAGGGCACAAAATGAAACTATTCAAGGCGGGAACGATTCAACAAATTATTTATTTTGCTTGTTGTTTGATTGTGGTAATATGCATGCCTATACACAGCATTTTACACGACGGCTTTCGGTTTATTTTGCTTCAAAGTTGGCGCAATTCTTACCTTTGTTTCAATCTTTAATCCTATTGGGTTGATCGGGACTATTATGAACTTTATTGGTTGTTTTTCCACTGATTTGAAAAAATCAAAAAAGCATTTGATTTGGACTATTGTCTCGCCTATTGTTGTTGTATGCCTTTGGCTGCTTGCGGTGTGCTTTTTTGTTCATCACAGCGGAGGCGTTTAATAATCTCGCAGGAATACTTTTGTCGTTTTAACCCCTACTTGCACAACTTTTAGTCGCTCTTTCGCAACAAAACCGACCAAAAGGTCGGTTTTTCTTTTTTGTTTGATTTATACCCTATAATTGACATTCGACATATTTTGATATATAATTTAACGAAGAGGAGAGGCGATTAATTTGTACGATTATTCATATAATTACGAAGAAATATTTTCTTATTTAGAACAGTTTATAGAAGCTCTTGGCAGCGTTGAGGGAATTTTAACCAGCATTGCCACTATTGCCACTTTTATAACGACGGGTGTTTCCGTTGTTGTAGGTATAATTACTGCAATAGTTTCTGCAATTGTATTTTTAATTATATATGTTGTTATGGCTATTCCGTTATATTCGCTTGCCAAAAAAACCGGTAGTAAATTAGCATGGCTTGCCTGGTGTCCTGTTTTTTGTTCGGAAGCGCGTCTTTTTGTTATGTGTGATATTGCGGGTAAAAAACCTTTTAGTTTATTTGACGGAAAGATTAAGTTTGAAAATCGAATAATGGCTCCATTATTATTTTTAGTAATTAAGTTTTTTGGTAATACCTTGATTTTGGCACTTATAGCTATTATTAGCATATTTTTACCAATAATAGGTTCGCTTTCATCGGTACTTATACTTGTTCCCTCAATTGCTTGTAACATAATTTATTACGTATTTACACGCGATATTCTTGATGTTTTTTGTGAAGATAAAAAATCAAATGTTACAACCGCTGTTGTAATTTGTGTTGTTGATGCTATTTTACTTTGTGGTCTTGCACGTACGTTCTATTTTTATACACTACTAAAACGTAAACCTTTAATCGAAAATGAAGTTGTTGTTGAAAAAACAGCTTAATAAAAAACAACCGCAAATGCGGTTGTTTTTTTATTTATGGACATAAATTTTATAAAAAATTCGCTATTTAATATTGAAAGCAAACATAAAATAATTTATAATAATACACAATAAATGCTATTTGACGGGGCTTTTTATGGAAAAACTTAAACCTTGGCTATATATAATTTTGCCTAATATATTATTTTTTGCTTTTTTTAGTGGTGCAATAATTGTCGAAGCAGCAACACACATAAACACGAATGAAACAGGTGATGTGTTTCTTTATTTGTTGCCGATATATATTGTTTTTTATTCATTTTTTACTTATAAGAATATCAGAAAAATTTTTATGCCAACTTTGTTTTTTGGCATAACATTGTTTGCTTTTTTATTTATTACTGATTATTTTACTGCTGCTTTTTCTGGCTTTTACAGCTATTCAAACGATATTATTTTAGGTATATTACTTATTTTTTTAATTTTTACAATTGTACCTACAATAGTTTTATTAATTGTTCAGTTAATTATTAAGTATTTATTCAAAAAATTAAATAAGTAATGGAGGATGTATAATGAAAAAACAAATCTTTCGCATTTTGTCAGTTGTTTTAATTTTGATTTTAAGCTTGTCCGTATTTAGTGGATGCGGCAATAAACCTAAAATCAAATCAAACGGTGCTTACGTAATATCATCACTTGAACCTATTACAGCATCAACCGTTAGAAGACAAAATGGTCGTCAGGTTATATATCATAATGGGTCACCATATCTTTATTATGCAATGCATTTGAGAATTGACCACTTAAGAAGCGCTCTAGGTGACGAAGAGATTGCCCGCAAAGATTTTGAAACCTATGCCAAACAGTTAAAAGAAGATGGCTGGGACACAATGATTGCGTATATCAACTGGCGTCGTATTTATGATGGGAAAAAGTATGATTTTTCTGATTTGGAATTTCAGTATGAAATTGCTAAAAAGTATGATTTAAAAGTTCATCTCAACTGGTTTGGTTATGATGTTTGCGGTTTCGGCGGCTATATGCCTTGGCAGCAAGATAATTTAGAAAAATACCCTTGTCTTCACGGCTTAGACGGTGCACCGCTTATAAATGAAAACAACGAATATATTCCCGATTATTCACAACAAATTTTTCTTGATGAATCTTATGAAGCAATTCAGCAGGTTTGTGCATGGCTTAACGTTAACGATACCGACCGAAGAACAGTTGCTATTCAGCTTGAAAATGAACCCGGCAACTCAGAGGGTGGTAATGGTCTTTGGATGAGCCAGTTTACCAATATGGTAAATCATCTTAACAACCTTGGTAAAGCAGTTAAGGAAAGTCCATATTCAATGGTTACTTACCTTAATCTTATGGCGGCAGGATTTAATGAAAAGGTTGAAGGTTATGATTTAAAGGGTAGAGTTCACAAGCTTATTGATCAGGAATATATTGATATTGTTGGTTGGGATATTTATACTAATCAAACCGCACCACGCGACAAGAATTTGGAATATGCAAATAACTTACCCGTATTTGCCGAAATGGGTATTTGTGCTTACAGTGTACCGGGGCAGATAAATTATTGTTTCAATAATGGCTATGGTTTAGGTTTTTATATGTTTACAAACGTACCTGACCCGAGTTCTAATAACGGTTTCTATAGATTTACTAATGCTCTTACCGGTATTGAAAAGCGTGATGGCACACAAATTATTCCTATAAACCCAATTGATACAATGGGCGGTAAGGAAGAACTTAAATATGATGAAATTATTGCAATGAATAAATCGATTAAAGCGCTTCGTGAATTAATTGCAACACAAAAGATAAATAATATTGCAGCTTTCAATAATACAATGAAGAACGTTACAAACGCCGTAAAGGTTTGTAACAAGCAGCGAATTACTTATGTTTGTAATAGACCGGATGATAAATGGGGCTCCAGTGGTCTATGTATTGGCGCTGAAGATGGTAATTTCTATTTATATTCTTCACAAGATGCTGAATATAAATTTGAATCAAACATAAAGGAAGTAACCTCAGGCAGCTATAAGGACGGTAAATGGACTTCAAGCGGTAAGGTAGAAGTTAGTGACAATAACTTCAAGACTGAAGCAGGAAAAGCTTACAGAGTAGTATTAAAATGATTAAAAAAGACCTCCACAAATGTGGAGGTCTTTTAATTTAAAATTAAAGAATAGAAAAGTTTACAACAACTGCAGCAAATACAATTGAAACCATAGAAAGCAATTTTATTAAAATATTTATTGAAGGACCGGCAGTGTCTTTAAAAGGGTCACCAACGGTGTCGCCAACAACAGCGGCTTTGTGGTTTTGGGAACCTTTACCACCGTGTACACCGCTTTCAATGTACTTTTTGGCATTGTCCCATGCACCGCCCGAGTTTGACATGAATACTGCCATTAAAAAGCCGGAAGCAGTTGCGCCTGCAAGCATACCAACAACGCCTGTGCAGCCAAGTGTAAAACCAACAACAACGGGAACAACAACAGCAACAAGAGTTGGTAAAATCATTTCACGAAGACTTGCTTTTGTGCAAAGGTCAACACAGCTTTCATAATCGGGGTCAGCGTTACCGTCCATTAGACCAACAATTTCTTTGAACTGACGACGTACTTCAATAACAACACTTTGAGCCGCGCGGCCAACCGAATTCATTGTAATTGCGGCGAATACAAAGGGAAGACATGCACCAATGAATAAACCTGTTAAAACGGTGGGGTTTGTAATGCTTAAGTTGGCAATTTTTTCTGCACCACCCTCAATACCGTTAACTTTATCTATATAAGAAACCATAAGTGCAAGTGCTGTAAGTGCAGCTGAACCAATTGCAAAACCCTTACCGGTCGCAGCGGTTGTGTTACCAAGTGAATCAAGTGCGTCGGTTCTTTCGCGGACTTCCTCTTCAAGACCTGCCATTTGAGCAATACCACCTGCGTTGTCAGCAACTGGACCATAAGCGTCAGTAGCAAGGGTAATACCTAACGTTGAAAGCATACCAACAGCGGCAAGAGCAATACCGTAAAGCCCTTGTGCAGCGTCCTTGGCGCCGTTTGATACATAGAAAGCAATAAGAACACATACTGCAATTATTATAATTGGAAGCATTGTTGAAAGCATACCAACCGAAAGACCGCCAATTACTATTGTTGCAGTGCCTGTTTCACTTGTTGCAGCAAGGTTTTTAGTGGGCTTGAAGCAGTCCGAGGTGTAATATTCGGTTGCTTTACCGATTAATACACCTGCAACAAGACCAGCGAGAATGGCAAAGTAAATTTGCCAGTTTGATTTACCTAAAATAAAATATATAAGTGGTAATGAAAGAATACCAATAGTAATTGCAGAAAAGTTAGTGCCACGTGAAAGTGCTGAAAGCAATTGTTTTTGTGTAGCGCCTTCTTTAGTTCTTACAAAGAATGTACCTATTATTGAACAAATAACACCAATTGCTGCTAAAAGCATGGGAAGAGCAATTGCTTCAATTGAACCAAAAGCCGCAACACCCAAAGCAGAGGCGGATATAATTGAACCAACGTACGATTCGTAAAGGTCTGCACCCATACCTGCAACGTCACCAACGTTATCACCAACGTTATCGGCAATAACAGCAGGGTTGCGGGGGTCGTCTTCGGGAATGCCTGCTTCAACTTTACCAACAAGATCAGCACCGACGTCGGCTGCTTTTGTGAAAATACCGCCGCCAACACGAGCAAAAAGTGCCATTGATGAAGCACCCATACCAAATGTAAGCATTGCGCCTGTTATTTCAGCAGGTGAAAGTTTAAATGCAAATTTTAAAAGGAAAAACCAAACCGAAATATCTAAAAGTCCAAGACCAACAACTGTAAAGCCCATAACACTACCTGCCGAAAATGCTATACGAAGACCTTTATTAAGTCCTTCACGACACGCGTTAGCAGTTCTTGCATTTGCTAGGGTTGCTATCTTCATACCTATAAAGCCTGAAAGAGCAGAGAAGAAACCGCCAGTTACAAAAGCAAATGGAACGTAAGGTGTTAAAAGTTTAAATACAGCCATAACTGATAAAACAATAAACATTATTGCAAAGAAAATTACAACAATTTTATATTGTCTTTTAAGATAAGCGTTAGCACCTTTTCTTATTGAAAGTGATATCTTTTTCATAAGTTCTGTGCCTTCTGAAAATTTTAAAACCTTTTGTGACATTATAAATGCAAATGCTAACGCAAGTAATGCGCTTAAAAATGTCATAATTACTAAATATTTTTCCATAACCTGCTCCTTTATTAGTATTATTTGAGAAAATTAAGTATTATTTATGTATTTAGAAGTGATAAAGTTTATTATATCATACATTTTAAAAAATGCAATAGATTTTTGTTAAAAAATTATCATATTTAATTTTTACGCTTGTTTACAACACTTATTTTTTATGTTATAATATATTAATATGATTTAGTTAACAATAAGTAAGGTGGTGAGTAAGAATGGAAAAATTTGTTTTAAAATCAAATTATAAACCCACAGGCGACCAGCCCGAAGCTATTAAACATTTAGTTGAGGGGCTTAAAAGAGGGGACAAAGAACAAGTTTTGTTGGGTGTTACCGGTTCGGGTAAAACATTTACAATGGCAAATATAATTGAACAAGTAAATAGACCTACCCTCGTTCTTGCTCATAATAAAACCCTTGCCGCCCAATTGTGTAGCGAATTTAAAGAATTCTTCCCTGACAACGCGGTTGAGTACTTTGTATCCTATTATGATTATTATCAACCTGAAGCATATATTCCCGGTAGTGATACTTATATTGAAAAAGACAGTGCAATCAATGATGAAATTGATAAGCTTCGTCACAGTGCCACTTGTGCACTTTCTGAAAGACGAGATGTTATAATCGTTGCGTCGGTTTCGTGTATTTATTCTCTCGGTAACCCGATAGATTATAGAAATATGGTAATTTCACTTCGTCAAGGCACGGAAAAGGGTCGCGATGATTTAATTTCTAAGCTTGTTGATTTACAGTATGAACGTAACGATATTAACTTTGTTCGTAACAAGTTTCGTGTTCGTGGCGATACGGTTGAAATTTTTCCTGCATACTCAATGGAAAACGCAATTCGTGTTGAATTTTTTGGCGATGAAATTGATCGTATTTGTGAAATTAACACCTTAACAGGTGAAATAAAATCGGTACTTTCACATGTTGCAATTTACCCTGCATCGCATTATATTGTTCCGCAAGATAAAATGCAGGACGCACTTAAAGAAATTCTTGATGAAATGGAAGAACGGGTTAAATTTTTTATCGAAAATGATAAGTTAATTGAAGCGCAGCGAATTAGACAGCGCACCGAATATGACGTTGAAATGTTACGTGAAATTGGTACATGCAAGGGTGTTGAAAATTACTCTCGCGTTATGGCAAGAAGATCAAAAGGCAGTGTTCCGTCAACATTGATCGATTATTTTCCAGATGATTTTATACTATTTGTTGACGAATCTCACGTCACATTACCGCAGGTGCGTGGTATGTACGGTGGTGACAGGGCAAGAAAAGAAAATCTTGTGGAATATGGTTTTCGTTTGCCGTCCGCTTTTGATAACCGTCCACTTAATTTTGACGAATTTTACAGTCATATAAAGCAAGCGGTTTTTGTTTCTGCAACACCTGGCGATTTTGAAAAGAATTGTGCAACACAAATTGTTGAACAGGTTATTCGT
The DNA here is from genome assembly GCA_045578165.1 of Acutalibacteraceae bacterium. Classification (GTDB taxonomy): domain Bacteria; phylum Bacillota; class Clostridia; order Oscillospirales; family Acutalibacteraceae; genus UBA737. The sequence continues at coordinate 21,173 of JAZNJR010000032.1, read as the reverse complement.
CCCACCGGGCTTTTAGACCCTGAAATTTCCGTTCGCCCAACAGACGGTCAAATTGATGACCTTATTGGCGAGATTAATGCAAGAATAGCCAAGAATGAACGCGTTTTGGTAACAACCCTTACTAAAAAAATGGCTGAAAATTTAACCGAATTTTTAAATCAAGCAGGTATAAAAGTTCGCTATATGCACCACGACGTTGATACTATTGAACGTATGGAAATTATACGGGGACTTCGCCTTAAAGAATTTGACGTACTTGTTGGCATTAACCTTTTGCGTGAGGGTCTTGATATTCCTGAAGTTTCTTTGGTTGCAATTTTAGATGCTGATAAAGAGGGCTTTTTAAGAAGTGAAACGTCACTTGTGCAAACCATTGGTCGTGCCGCCCGAAATGCCGATGGCAAGGTTATAATGTATGCTGATTCGGTTACACGTTCAATGGAAAATGCAATTCGTGAAACCGAACGACGCAGACAAATTCAAAATGAATATAACCTTAAAAATGGTATTATACCAAAGACAATTATTAAAGACGTACGCGACGTGCTTGAAATTGGTTCAAAGGTTAAGGATTTACCCGTTAAAAACCTTTCCAAAGCACAACGTGAGGCAGAAATCAAGCGACTTACTGCAGAAATGCGTCAAGCTGCTAAGATTTTGGAATTTGAATATGCTGCAAAGCTTCGAGATAAGATTAATGAATTAAGAGGGGAAAATAATTAATTGGCTTCAGATAAAATAATTATTAAGGGCGCAAGTGAACACAATTTAAAAAACATTAACGTTGAAATTCCGCGTGACAAGTTAATTGTATTTACAGGGCTTTCGGGCAGTGGTAAATCATCACTTGCTTTTGATACAATTTATGCAGAGGGACAGCGCCGATACGTTGAGTCGTTATCCTCTTACGCTCGTCAGTTTTTGGGTCAAATGGAAAAGCCCAACGTTGAAGTAATTGAGGGGCTATCTCCCGCAATTTCTATTGACCAAAAAACAACCTCAAAAAATCCACGTTCAACGGTTGGCACCGTTACGGAAATTTACGATTATTTGCGCCTTTTATATGCACGTGTTGGTGTTCCGCATTGTCCGATTTGTGGGAAAGAAATAAGTCAACAAACCACCGACCAAATTGTTGATACCGTTATAAAAATTGATGCGGGAAGTAAAATTCAAGTTTTATCGCCTGTAGTAATGAATCGCAAGGGCGAACACGTAAAAGAGCTTGAACACGCTCGTAAACAGGGTTACGTTAGGGCGCGTATTGATGGTATTGTTTACGATTTAGCGGAAGAAATTAAGCTTGAAAAGAATAAAAAACACACAATTGAGGTTGTGGTTGACCGCCTTGTAATTAAGGAAGACATACAGTCGCGTCTTACTGATAGCATTGAAACCGCAATTAATCTTTCAGGCGGTTTAGTTGCTGTTGATGTAATCGGTGGGGAAGAGCTTAAATTCTCACAAACCTATGCTTGTGAAGAACATGGTATTAGTATTCCTGAGCTTACCCCAACAATGTTTTCATTTAATAACCCTATGGGTGCTTGTCCGCACTGTATGGGTATTGGTGTGTTTATGAAAGTAAACCCCAAGCTTTTAATTAATGATGAAAACAAGTCGCTTTTAGAGGGGGCGATAAGGGCATCTGGTTGGGGCGTTAATACATGGTTTAACCCCGATGCTTCTACCATTGCAGAAATGTATTATAATGGTATTGCCGATAAATTTGGTTTTGATATTAATTTGGCTTGGAAGGATATTCCTAAAGATGCACAAAACGCTGTGCTTTATGGTACAAACGGGGAAAAGATTAAACTTGTTCGTAATACCGACTTTGGTGGAGGAACCTATTATAGTGAATTTGAGGGCATAATAAACAACCTTGAAAGACGTTATAAAAATACTAATAGTGATTATTCCCGTAACGAAATTGAAAGCTATATGACCGAATCGCCTTGTACCGTTTGTGGCGGTCGACGTTTAAAGCCCGAATATTTGGCTGTTACAGTTGGTGGCATTAATATAATGGACTTTTGCGATATGTCAATTGACGATGAACTTGAATTTATTAACGGTTTACAGTTTGGTCAACGTGACGGTATGATTGCAAAACCTATTTTAAAAGAAATTCGCGAACGCCTTACTTTCTTGCAAAGTGTTGGGCTTGAATATTTGAATCTTTCGCGTTCGTCGGGCACACTTTCAGGTGGTGAAAGTCAACGAATTCGCTTGGCAACACAAATTGGTTCTTCACTTATGGGTGTTTTATACATTCTTGACGAGCCAAGTATTGGTCTTCATCAACGCGATAACGAGCGTCTTATTAATACCCTAAAACGTTTGCGCGATTTGGGTAATACAGTTATTGTGGTTGAGCATGATGAGGACACAATGCGTGCGGCAGACCATATTTTAGATATTGGACCGGGTGCAGGTATTCACGGTGGTCACGTTGTATTTTCAGGCGATCTTGAAAACCTTGAAAAATGTGAAAATTCGCTTACTTCTGATTATCTTTTTGGCAGAAAATGTGTTCCTGTACCTAAAGTTAGACGTAAGGGAAACGGTAAATACCTCAAAGTTACAGGTGCGGCTGAAAATAACCTTAAAAAGATTAACGTTAAAATTCCGCTTGGCACGTTTACCTGTGTTACAGGTGTTTCGGGCAGTGGTAAGTCATCACTTGTTAACGATATAATTTACAAGGTACTTGCTAATAGACTTAATGGTGCTAAAACCATTGCAGGCGAATATAAATCAATTGACGGTATTGAAAATCTTGATAAAGTTATTAATATAGACCAAGCGCCTATTGGTCGCACTCCGCGTTCTAATCCTGCAACCTATACGGGCGTGTTTAATGACATTCGCGAACTTTTTGCATCAACCAAAGACGCGAAAATGCACGGTTACAATGCAGGACGTTTTTCATTTAACGTTAAAGGCGGTCGATGTGAAGCATGTCAAGGCGATGGTATTTTAAAAATTGAAATGCACTTCTTGCCCGACATTTACGTGCCGTGTGAAGTATGTGGCGGCAGTCGTTTTAACCGCGAAACTTTGAGTGTTAAGTATAAAGGTAAAAGTATTTACGACGTTTTGGAAATGACAATTGAAGAAGGGATGTACTTCTTTGAAAATATTCCTAAAATAAGTCGTAAGCTTAAAACTTTGTGTGACGTTGGTCTTGGTTATGTTAAAATTGGGCAACCCGCAACAACCCTTTCGGGTGGCGAAGCGCAACGTGTTAAACTTGCTACCGAGCTTTCAAAACGTTCAACCGGTAAAACAATTTATATTTTGGACGAGCCAACAACAGGTCTTCATACTGCAGATGTTCATAAACTGATTGATGTATTGCAGCGTTTTGCCGATGCAGGTAATACTGTTTTAGTTATTGAACACAACCTCGATGTTATTAAACCCGCCGACCATATAATTGATTTGGGTCCCGAGGGCGGTAACAAAGGCGGTACGGTTGTTTGCTGTGGTACACCCGAAGAGGTTGCGGCTTGTGAAAAATCATATACCGGTAAATTTCTTAAAAAGGTATTATAATTTACACATTATTAACCAATTTTTTGAAATTAATATTAAAATGTAAAAGGAGGGTGTTGTTGCTTGTTTGGTTATATAAGGGCTGCAAAAGGCGATTTAAGGGTTAAAGAGCTTGAATTTTATAAAGCGGTATATTGTACTCTTTGCAAAACAATGGGCAAACAGTACAGCCCCTTTTCACGTTTTACGTTAAGTTATGATTTTACTTTTTTAGCGCTTTTAAATATGTCACTTAAAGATGGGTGCGACTGTGTAGAGCAAAAACATTGTGTTTTTAACCCTTTAAAAAAATGTATTTTTTGTAAAAACGATGATGATATTAAGCTTCCGGCCGCAGCAGCGGTAATTCTTAATTATTATAAGGTGCTTGATAATATTTCGGATGAAAAAGGCATAAAAAAATTGGGCTATATTTTAGCAAAACCGTTTTTTAAATCGCCATACAAAAAAGCCGCTAAAAATTATCCTGAAGTTGATAAAATTGTTTTTGATTATATCAATTCTCAAAATAATGTTGAAGCAATAACAAATTGTGATTTAGATATGGCGGCAGATCCAACCGCAAAGGTTTTATCGCAGTTATTTATGTTGTTAAGTGATGATAATTCACAAAAACGTGTGCTTGACCGTTTGGGATATTGTATTGGTCGTTATATTTATCTAATTGACGCTTATTGCGATTTGAAAGACGATATAAGACATAATTCGTTTAACCCATTAAAAACGCGTGAAAATCCAAAAGAATTAATTTCGCAACAGTTATATTTTTGCATTAACGAAGCAAGTAAAGCATTTGAACTTTTAGAAGTTAAAAAGTATAAAGATATACTCGGTAATATAATATATCTTGGTCTTGAAGAAACATTTTTAAAGGAGATTAGCAAATGAAAGACCCTTATCAGATTTTAGGTGTTGACCGTAACGCTACTGATGATGAGATTAAAACTGCATACCGCGCTCTTGCGCGTAAATATCATCCCGATAATTATGGCGATAACCCGCTTTCTGATTTGGCGGAAGAAAAAATGCAGGAAATTAACCAAGCGTACGATTCGATAATGGCAACACGCCGAGGTGGTAAGAACGGCGGTACCGGTTATGCTAGCACAAATTCTACTAATAGCGCTTTTCCTGAAGTACGTTCTCTTATTAATCAAAATCGACTTGAAGAAGCGCAAGAGCTTCTTGACGGTACACCTGTGCATAACCGTAATGCTGAATGGTATTTTTTAAACGGTACAGTACTTTATCGCCGCGGTTGGTTTGACCAAGCGTATACAAGCTTTGCTACTGCAAGTCGAATGGATCCCGCTAACCCCGAATATAGAAACGCTGTTAATAATGCACAACGTCAAGCGGCAAGGCAGCAGCATAATCCTTATCGAACATATAACGGTGGGGGAAATTGCAGTGCTTGTGATATGTGTCAGGCATTAATTTGTGCCGACTGTTGTTGTGAATGTATGGGCGGCGATCTTATTGGGTGTTGTTAAATGAAACGTACAAATAAAATTACACTTTCTGCTTTACTGTCTGCATTGGCGGTTGTGGTAATGCTATGTGCATATTTTCCGTATTTAACCTATGCAATTCCTGCATTTGCGGGTTTATTTATAATGATTTCATTATTAGAAATCGGTAATAAATGGGCGTTACTTTCTTATATAACTTCATCGGCTCTTACGATTCTCCTGTGTGAGAAGGAAGCAATGCTAATGTACGTATTTATATTCGGCTATTACCCAATACTTAAAGCGTTTATAGAACGAATTAAAAAGCCAATATTAGAATGGTTAATTAAAATGCTATTCTTTAACCTTGTTATTATTTCGGTTTATTTGTTTATTGCAGGTCTATTTGGTATTGATTTAAGCAAAGAAATTGCAATTGGTAAATATATGGAATATATTATATTGGCAATGGGGAATATTGTTTTTGTTGTTTACGATATTACCGTTTCCAGAATGGCAAGTTTTTATATTTATTTAATTCGACCCAAAATTCACAAATTGTTAAAATAAAAAAACTCATTCCGTGAGGAATGAGTTTTTTATTTTTATATTTTTCTGTCATAAAGCAGTGCTGCTATAAGCACAACAAAACAAGAACCCGCATTATGAACCAAGGCGCCAGTTGTGGGGGTAAGAATCCCCAAAAATGACAGTACAATTGCTAATAAGTTAATAAATAAAGAAAGGAAAATACTAAATTTAACAGTATTTACAGTTGCGTTTGAAAGTCGTTTTAAATAAGTAATTTTTGAAATATCATCGCCCATAAGTGCAATGTCTGCAGCTTCAACCGCTATATCACTGCCCATTGTACCCATTGCTACACCTACATCGGCTGTTTTAAGTGCAGGAGCATCGTTTACACCGTCACCAACCATGCAAACCTTTAAACCTTCGTTTTGCATTTTAATAATTGCATCAACCTTGTTTTCTGGCAGCAAATTTGCAAAAATTTTTTTAAGACCAATTTTTTGTGAAATAAATTGGGCCGCACGTTCATTATCGCCGGTTAACAAAACTGTTTTAACCTTAAGCTTGTTAAGTTGTGATATTACAACTTCGCTTTCATTTTTAATTACGTCTGAAAGTGCAATTATACCAATACAGTTATTGTCTTTGGCGACAATTACAAGTGCTTTACCTTCATTTTGCAAATTACTGATTTTTTCATCAAATTCGGTAGGGAATATAACACCGTTTTCTTCAAGATAACTCTTATTACCACAAATTATAATGCTGTTAGATAATAACGCTTTTATGCCTTTACCTGCGACCATTTTAAAGCTTTCGGTGGTAAATAAATCAATATTTTTTTCTTTAGAAAATGCAACTATTGCTTTTCCCAGCGGATGTTCACTTTTCGCTTCGCAAGAAGCGGCTATTCTTAAAAGTTCATTATTATCGATGTTGGCTAGTGGTATTACGTCACTAACCGATAAGGTTCCTTTTGTCAAAGTACCTGTTTTATCAAACGCTATCGCATTAATTTTACCCATTTGTTCAAGAGCTTCACCTGATTTAATTACTATACCGTTTTTTGTTGCTTGACCAATTGCCGCCATAATTGCGGTTGGCGTTGCCAGAACCAAAGCACAAGGGCAGAAAACAACAAGTACAGTTACTGCGCGTGTAATATCTTCTGTAACGAAAAAAGTTATTATTGCAATTAATAATGCAACGGGAACAAGCCAACTTGCCCATTTGTCTGCAATGCGTTGCATGGGCGCTTTTTGGTCTTCTGCATCCTTTACCATACGTATAAGTTTTGAAAGAGAACTGTCACTGCCAACCTTTGTTGCACGAACGTCAATTGAACCAAAGCAGTTAATTGTACCGCAAAATACATCATCTCCGATTTGTTTGTCAACAGGAAAGGATTCTCCGGTCATAACAGATTGGTCAACACTTGTTTGACCGTCGATAATTACTGCATCAACCGGAATTGTTTCACCGGGAAGAACGCGTAAAATATCACCGACCTTGATTTCTTCGGCCGAAATATCGATTTCTTTTCCGTCTTTAATTAGATGGCCTTGTTGCGGGGCGAGTTCAATTAGTTTTTTAAGACCTTTCTTTGCGCGGTCGGTTGTTTTATCCTCAAGTATTTCGCCGATTGCCATAATAAAGGCAACTTCGCCTGCGGCAAATAAATCACCGATAATTATTGCGGCAATCATTGCAACCGATATAAGTAACGCGGAAGAAATTTTGCTTATTCCTTTATTTTTTATAAGTTTTTTTATTGCACTGAAAAGAATGGGTAATCCGCAAATTAAAACAGTAATCCAACCTGCGTCGAGATAAATGGGTATATTAACATAGAATTTTGGTACAATAAAGCTAACTAAAAGACAAACGCCCGCAATTATAGTTGCAGGTATGCTTTCAAATTTTTCTAGAAGTTCTTTAAACATATAAACACCCTTTACAAGTTTTTAAAATTGTTGTATAATTAATTCAATATAGAACACTTTGTTCGATAGTATTATAATTTCGTATTTGTATTTTTACAACAATCAAACGACTTTTATTGTAAGATACCGAACATTTTATTAAATTTGTACGGAGGTTTATAATGGATAGAAGACAAAGAAAAACACGTGAAGCGATATTCAGTGCTTTCAGTGAGCTTTTAGAAACAAATAAATATGAGCATATAACTGTTCAAGATATTATAGATAAAGCCGATATCGGACGCAGTACGTTTTACGCACATTTTGAAACAAAAGATATGTTATTAAAAGAAATGTGTCAAAGTATTTTTAATCACATTTTTGACGATGAATTATGTGAGTTCACAGAAGATGATTCACATTTGCAATCTAAACTTGCACACATACTTTGGCATCTTAAAGATATTAAAGGTGATGTTTGCGGTATTTTGACTTCCCAAAGCAGTGAATTATTTATGAATTATTTAAAAGAAAATCTTTCTGTACTTTTTAAGCTTTACTTAAATGAATTCAAAGCAGATGTACCCGAAGAATTTTTACTTAATTACTTGGTAGGTAGCTTTAGCCAAACAATAATTTGGTGGGCTGAAAATAAAATGGAATTACTGCCCGAAACAATTGCAGAATACTATATGAAGGTCGTAGAAACACATTAAAAAAACGGAAGCAAAAATGCTTCCGTTTTTATTTTATACGATTACTTTACTTAAGAAATCTTTAAGACGGGGAGACTGCGGATTACCGAACACTTCTTCGGGTGTGCCTTGTTCGGTGATTTGACCTTCATCCATAAAGAAAATACGGTTACCAACTTCCTTTGCAAAGCCCATTTCATGTGTAACAACAACCATTGTCATGCCTTCGTTTGCAAGTTGCTTCATAACGTCCAAAACCTCGCCAACCATTTCAGGGTCAAGTGCAGAAGTGGGTTCGTCAAAAAGCATAACCTTGGGGTTCATTGCAAGGGCGCGGACAATTGCAACACGTTGCTTTTGTCCGCCTGAAAGGGTAGAGGGGTAAACATCTGCCTTGTCTTCAAGACCTACACGCGCCAAAAGCTCCATAGCTCTTATTTTTGCTTCTGCGGCAGTCATTTTCTTGAGATGAACAGGCGCAAGTGTAATGTTTTCCAAAACCGTTTTGTTATTAAACAGGTTAAACTGCTGGAAAACCATTCCAATGTTTTGGCGATGCTTATTAATATCAACCTTTAAGTCGGCAAGGTCTTCACCGTCAAATATAATTGAGCCGGAGGTTGGGTCTTCCATACAGTTTAAGCAGCGTAAAAATGTACTTTTACCACTGCCGGACGGACCAATAACAACAACCTTATCGCCTTGATTAATGGTTTCAGTAATATCGCAAAGAACCTGATTTTCGCCAAAGCTTTTACATAAATTTTTAATTTTTATCACTTTTTCTCAGGCTCCTTTCCATTGCTTTAATACCGCAAGAAATAATGAATACTAATATCATATACATTACTGCCATAGCAAGATAGGGCATAAAATATTCGTATCTAACGTTACCGATTTCGGTAAATGTCTTATAAAGGTCGGTTGCGGCAACAAAGCTTACAACAGACGTATCTTTAATAAGCGCGATGAATTCGTTACCAAGTGTTGGTAAAATGTTTTTAATTGCTTGTGGAATAACAATTTTTACCATAGTTGTGGTATAGCTTAAACCTAAAGCACGACCGGCTTCCATTTGACCCGGGTCAATTGAAAGAATACCGCCACGCATAATTTCCGAAACGTATGCGGCACTGTTAAGGCCAAAAATTATAATACTTGTATTAAGGGGAGAAATTGTAATTCCCATAAGCGGCCAAATAACATAGTAGCCAATTAGCAATTGCACAACAATTGGTGTACCGCGGAAGAAACCAACGTAAAGTGTGCAAATTTTGTCAAGAATGCGTGGTAAAAGTTTATATTTTGGCATTACTTTAATAGCGCCGATAAGTGTACCGAGAATGATACCGATTAAAAGACCAAGTATTGCAATAAGCAATGTGTTAACCAAGCCAACGCTTAAAACACGTTTCCAACCGCCTTGTTCGATAAACAGTTCCCAAAACACATCAAATTTTGAGGCAAAATTCATGGTATGTTCCTAAAACCTTTCTTTCCTAAAACTTCAAAGAGCCCCTGCGGGAAACGCAGAGGCCTTTTGGTTGTTATTTAATTTTATTGAGCGTTGAACTTTTCAGTAATAGCTTTTGCAGGACCGTTATCAGCGATAACGTATTTAACCTGACCCTGTTGCATTGCAGTAATTGCTAAAGCAACGTATTTGTAAGAAGCTGCTTCAGCGGTAAGACCGTCGAAACCATAACCTTCGTCACCCTTTATGTAAAGTTCGCCGGTTGTACCGGTTTGGCAACCAATTTTAACTGACTTGTCAAGATCTTTAAGAAGAGCGGCAACATCTTCGCCGGTTTTGCATTTATCAAATGCGGTATCGTCTTCTTTGACGATAAGAACCTGTGATGCATTGTAGTAGCTGTCAGAGAAGGTAACAACTTTTTGACGGTCGGGAGTTACAGAAAGACCTGCCATACCGATATCGCTCTTACCAGACTGAACAGAGTTAACAACAGCGTCAAAGTCCATATCTTGAATAACAAGTTCAAGTTCTAATTCTTTTGCGAGGTAGTAAGCGATTTCAAGGTCAACACCTGAATACTTACCGTTAGCGTCTACCATTTCGAAGGGTTCAAAGCCTGTGCTGGTAGCAACAACGAGTTGTTCCTTAGATTCGTCAAGCTTTGCAGAATCAATAGAAAGGGGAGTACCGTCACCGAAGTAGTTGTTGCAAATCTTATCGAAAGTACCATCATCCTTAATCTTTTTAAGGAAGTCGTTAACTTTACCGAGGAATTCGGTGTTGTCCTGTGCAACAGCAAAAGCATATTCTTCTGAACTTAAAGCAAGGTCAATTACCTTTACCTTATTGTTTGCTGCAGTTTCACCGTTGCCGCCACAGCCTGCGAAGCAACCGATGAGCATAAGTGCCATAAGGGCAATTGCTATTAATTTTTTCATTTTAAAAATCTCCTTTACAGTTGTAAACAACTTATTTTAAAGTACTTTGAAAGTATATCACTTTAAAACGGTAAAGTCAACCTAAAATCGCATAAATATTTTTCCCTTTACGCAAATTTCCCTATTAAAAATAAAAATATGCAAAATTTACTGCATATTATGCATAAAATAGTTAAAAAACAGAATGTGCCGATATTTTTGTGTCCTCAATTATTTGATGTAATAATATTTTTGCAGAATTACAAGCATCATAAAAAATGTAATTTTCTTTAAATTTTGACTGCACAGCAACGTTTTCGACTGCAAGCTCAACCTTGTCAATTAGATCGTGATTTACAAAAAACGATAACATTTTTTCTTTTTCTGCCCAATAATTTTTAAGCCAGGCCGAGTCGGCTTTTGCGGTACCGTGCGCTTCATACTCTACAATACATTTCTCAATTCCGTCAATTGCAGTTTTACAAATTTTGTTTATATAAACGTTACTGCTAATATAAAACCCAATTATTGAAAATAAAATTATAATTGCAACTACAATTCTTTTCATGATTTACCTCATTTTAATTAAAGACATATTTTTACTTCTATCAAGTGTTAATAAAAATACTTGATTAAGTTTTACATTATTATTTTTTAAAATTGAATCAATATCTTTGGCGGTAAGCTCAAGCGCATGTAAGCTGTCGTGTATTATTTTACCGTCAGTAATTACCGGTAAGGGTAAAAGAGCTTCTTTGTTTTGAATTTTCAAGTCTTTAACGGTTGCGGGTTGGTTTTGACTTTTAAGCAAAACACTTAAATCGCCATTTACCTCTAAAACTGCAAAGGCAACGGTTGATATATCAAATACATTTTGTATTCTAAGCTGTTCAATTAAGTCAAGTACGGTCATTCTAACTTTTTTCATTGCTTTTTGGTCAACAACACCGTTTTTAATAATTACAACCGACTGTCCGTTCATAAGACGCCGTACCTTGCCGCTTTTGAGTGCTAGTACCGAAATAGTAATTTCTAAAACAACCAAAACAAAAATTGCAATAACACCATTTAAAAGTGGTTGTGAAGAATCTTGTAAGGGTATTGCCGCAATTTCAGATATTAATAATGTAATAACTAATTCGTTGGGCTGCATATCGCCAATTTGACGCTTTCCCATAATTCTTATCGCAATTGTAACAAAAATATATAATATTGCTGTTCTTAAAATTACCGTAATCATTAAATCACCGCTGTTATTATGCCCATAAAAAAATAAAAACCGCTTATTCAGCGGTTTTTATTTGAGAATCGCAATTTGCGATAAATTTGATATTATTAAACTGTTTTTCAAGCATTTCGCAAAGCGGTTTAATTACAACAACTTCGGTGTTAAAGTGACCACAATCAAAAAGTGCAGTTCCATGATGTGCGGCATCTAAAAAGTTGTTGTGGCGAACGTCGGCAGTAACCAATGCTTCACATCCGTTTGTCTTTGCAAGTGTGTGATATTGTGCGCCCGATCCACTGCAAACCAAAACGTTATTAATTATACCCTCGCCAACGTATTTAACGGGGTAATTTAACGTATTTTTTAAATGCTTTGCAAATTCATCAGTCGAAAGGGGAGAAATTTCACCCTTTTTAAGTAAATACTTATCAGGCGCTTCAACCGTTTCAATATTTTTTAAACCAATAACCTTACACAACGCATCGTTTACACCGTCGTTGCCTTGGTCAAGGTTTGTGTGCATTGAAATTACCGATAAACCGTTTTTGATTATTTCATAAACCAAAGTATCATCTAAAACCGATTTAATACCGTTAAAAATAACGGGATGGTGAGTAATAATTAATTCGCAACCGTTATTTAACGCTTCTTCAATTACGGGTAAAGTGCAGTCAAGTGCAACAATCACTTTTGTAACCGTTTTATTACGGTTTCCAACAAGTGTGCCAACGTTATCAAAACCACAAGCGGTATCAACGGGGAATTTTTCATTCAAAAAATCATAAATATTTTGTACTGTCATTTTTATGCCTTCTTAACAAAAGAATCTTTAAGGGCAACTGTGCGGTTAAATACAACGTTATCGGGTGTTGAGTCACTATCAACACAGAAGTAACCTTGGCGCATAAACTGGAATTTATCGCCAACCTTAACGTCTTTATAAGATTTATCAATTTTACAACCGTTAAGAACAGTTAAAGATTCGGGATTTAAGTTGTCGGCAAAGGATGAAACGCCCTCTTCATCACTTGGGTTGGGAACGTTGAAAAGACGTTCATAAAGACGTACTTCACAGTCAATTGCAGAATGTGCACTAACCCAATGAAGTGTGCCCTTAACCTTTCTACCATCGGGTGTTTCGCCGCCAAAGCTTTCGGGGTCATAGGTGCAGTGAACAACAGTTATATTGCCATTTTCGTCGGTTTCGTGAGATGCATATTTAATGTAATAAGCACTCTTTAAACGCACTTCTTTTGCAGGGCAAAGACGGAAATATTTACCTGGTGGGTCTAACATAAAGTCGTCGGCTTCGATAAAAATTTCTTTTGAAAATTCAACCGTTGTTTTGCCAAGCTCGGGCTTGTTGGGGTTAATATCAACCTCAATATTTTCAATTTTATCTTCGGGGTAGTTATCAATAACTATTTTTAATGGGCGAAGAACTGCCATTGCTCTGTCAGCGTTTTCGTTTAAGTAATCGCGCACGCAAGATTCAAGCAATGCATAGTCAATTACGCTGTATGCCTTAGAAACACCGATTTTATCAACAAATGCGCGTACTGCTTCAGCGGGGTAACCGCGTCTTCTCATACCGCAAATGGTAGCCATACGGGGAGCATCCCAACCGCTAACAAGACCGTCGTTTACAAGCTTTAAGCATTTACGTTTACTTGTTAAGGTGTAGTTAACGTTCATACGTGCAAATTCAATTTGACGGGGCGGTGTGGGGATTTCTAAAACCTCTAAAAACCAATTGTAAAGCGGTCTGTGGTTTTCAAATTCAAGTGAGCAAAGTGAATGTGTAACACCTTCCTTAGCATCACTTAAGGGGTGTGCAAAGTCATACATTGGGTAAACACACCATTTGTCGCCTGTGCGGTGGTGGGTTGCTTTCATAATGCGATAAATAATTGGGTCACGCATATTAAGGTTAGAAGACGACATATCAATTTTAGCGCGAAGCACCATTGCGCCGTTTTCAAATTCGCCTGCGGTCATTCTATTGAATAAATCCTTCGTTTCCTCAATGGGGCGATCACGATAGGGGGAATTTACACCTGCTTCGGTTAATGTGCCGCGCATTTCTTTAATTTGTTCGGGTGTGGATTCGTCAATATATGCAAGACCTTTATCAATAAGCTTTAATGCACATTCGTAAATAAAATCAAAGTAATCACTAGCATAATAGACGTTGTCCCAATTAAAGCCAAGCCACTTAATATCTTCTTTAATAGCATCAACGTATTCAACGTCTTCTTTGGTGGGGTTGGTGTCATCAAGACGTAAATTACATTTACCGTTATATTTTTCAGCAGTTGCAAAGTCAATACAAATTGCCTTTGCGTGACCGATATGAAGATAACCGTTAGGTTCAGGCGGGAACCGGGTTTGAACCTTTTCGTAAACGCCCTCGGCTAAATCTTCATCAATAAAATCGTGTATAAAGTTGGAAGGTTTTACTTCCGCAGTGTTTAAAATATTTTCTTCCATAAGTTAACCTCTTAAAGTGTTGTCAATTCTTTTAATAACTTCGTCTTCGCCCAAAACCTGCATAATGCTGTAAAGATCGGGTGTGTTTCGTCTGCCTGTAATGGCAAGACGAAGAACTGTTGAAAGATCGCCCGCGCTGCCTTTATATGCGTCGGGATTTTGCTTATACTCTTTTGTTTCAGCTGCAAAACCAAGAGTAGGAGCAACTGCTTTAATTTTATTAAACCATTCTTGTTTATCATCATTTTCATTATAAACTGCTTTATAGCTTTCCAAGAATGCTAAAGCGTCAGCACTTTGAATGTTTTCGGGCAATTCAAAGCACGGAACATAAAGGTCGTTAAACATATAAGAGTAATATTCTTTAACCTCGTTCCATTTAGCAATGTCCTTGCGCGGCTTAGGTACGTCACGGTCAATTGCAAAAACTGCTTTTGTGTAATCGCTATCTTTAACCAAAATTTCGTAAAATTCGGGGTCAAATTCCTTTGCCCATTCAGTTACATAATCATAAACCTGCTGACTTGACAAAAGACAAATTCGGTTTTTAGAAACGTCTAAAAGCTTAACTTCGTCAAACAATGCACCCGAAACGCTCATTTTCTTTAAATTGAATTTGAAGTCTTTGTATGATGCGGTGGGGTTGCAGCGGCGCCAGTCTTCAAAGTCTGAAGCGGCAATTGTCATTAAATATTCAATAACGTTTTCACTTGGAAAACCTTGTTCAGCAAAGAAGTGAACTGCGGCTTCTGGGTCCTTACGTTTTGAAATTTTACGTTTTGCACCGTTATCTAACTTCATAATGGGGGAAATGTGCGCAAATTTTGGTACCTTAAAGCCCAAAAGTTTAAATAACTGAATGTGTTTAGGAACAGATGAAATCCATTCGTCGCCACGCATAACGTGTGTGGTGTGCATTAAATGGTCGTCAATAGCATGTGCGAAGTGGTAAGTAGGAATACCATCAGATTTCAAAAGAACGAAATCCTCATCATTTTCGGGCATTTCAATTTTACCTTTAATGCCATCTTCAAAAACAACCTTATTTTCTTCACTACCCGGAGATTTTAAACGAATAACAAATGATTTGCCTTCATCAATAAGGGCTTTTGCTTCTTCAAGGGTTATATTGCGGTGTTTTGCCCATTGTCCATGGTAACCGGTGCGAATTTTTTGCGATTCTTGAACTTCGCGTACTGCTTCTAATTCCTCAGCGGTGCAAAAACAAGGGTAAGCATAACCTTTTTTTATTAAATCTTTAACGTAGGTTTGGTAAATTTCAGCGCGATGGCTTTGTTGGTAAGGACCATAGTCGCCCTTTTCTTGTCGACCGCTGTAAAAACCTTCGTCAACGGTAATGCCAAAACGTGCAAAACCGTCAATAATATTTTCAATACCGCCTTCAATTTCACGTTTTTTATCAGTGTCTTCAATACGGGTAAAGAATACACCGCCCGAAGAAGTAGCAGTAATGCGGTTAACTAAACCTGCAAAAAGTGTGCCGAGATGTAAATAACCCGTAGGACTTGGAGCCACACGAACAACCTTTGCGCCCTCGGGTAAGTTACGAGCAGGGTAAAGGTTTTCGTAATAATCGGGGGTTTTGTCAATGTTGGGTAACAAAAGTTCGGCAAGTGCGTTATAATCTGTCATATATTTCTCCTATAGCCAAAAACAAAGGGTATTCGTAAAAATACCCTTTGTGAATAATTGATTTTAGTCTTTTCCAAGCAATTTATTAAGCTCGTTCATAAAGGTGTTAATGTCCTTAAACTGACGGTAAACCGACGCAAAACGAACATAAGCAACTTCGTCAATGCCTTTAAGTTTTTCCATCACAAGTTCACCAATTTTTTCACTGCTAACTTCACGGTCAAGCGAATTTTGGATAATTGTTTCGATTTCGTCAATCATGTTATCAAGCTGGTCAATTGATACCGGACGTTTTTCACAAGCGCGTAAAAGACCTGTCATAAGCTTATCACGGTTAAATGATTCGCGGGATTTGTCTTTCTTGATAACAATAATCGGAAGACTTTCGATTATTTCATAGGTTGTAAAGCGTTTTGTGCATTGAAGACACTCACGTCTGCGGCGAATACGTTGACCTTCGTCGGTTGGGCGAGAGTCAATTACTTTACTTTCTTCATAACTGCAAAACGGACATTTCATAAGTTATTACCCCTTATTTTTTAAAATTATCCATAATTTACTTGTATTATACAATATATAGTGGTAAAATACAAGTATAAATTTCAAAATAGGAGGGCATTTATGTCGTATTTACAGTTAGATAAACCTACTTCGGGCGATACGGTTGCAATTATGCATACCACAATGGGCGATATTAAAATAAAGCTTTTTAAAAATCAAACACCCAAAACCTTTGAAAACTTTACAACACACGCTAAAAACGGTTATTATAACGGTTTAATTTTTCACCGTGTAATTAAAGATTTTATGATTCAAGGCGGCGACCCAATGGGCAGCGGTATTGGTGGCGAATCAATATGGGGTGGCAAGTTTGAGGACGAATTTACTCCGGCTCTTCATAATATTCGCGGAGCACTTTCAATGGCGAATGCAGGTCCTAACACAAATGGCAGTCAGTTCTTTATTGTTCAGGCAGACACCTGCCCACAAAATATGCTTGAACAAATGGAAGATTTAACTGATGCGTACCCACCCGAATGTGCAAAAGCATATGCCCAAATGGGCGGTACTCCTTGGCTTGATTTTCGTCACACAGTTTTTGGTCAGGTTTATGAAGGAATGGATGTTGTTGACAAAATTGCCGCTTGTAAGGTTGGTATGAACGATAAACCAATGTTTGACGTTACAATTGAAAACATTGAAATTATAGAAATGTAAAAAAGTATAAACACCTCTAAAGTGAGAAAAATAGCACTGAAGAGGTGTTTAAAATATGCAACCAAATAAAAAAGCTTATGATAGAATGACCAAAAAAGCGTCGCCACCATCGCCAAAGCTTAAAAACTGTTCACTTGCATTTTTAGTTGGCGGTTTTATTTGTACTTTGGGACAGCTTTTAATATATCTTTACGGGGATGTTTTAGGCATTGAAAAGGAACTTGTTAAAATGTTAGTGCCCATAACCTTAATTACACTCGCAGCAATATTAACTGGACTTGGTGTGTTCGATAATATTGCAAAATATGCAGGAGCAGGAACTTTAGTACCAATAACCGGTTTTTCAAACGCGGTGGTTTCGCCTGCAATTGAATTTAAAAGTGAAGGGTTTGTATTAGGGGTTGGAGCGAAGATGTTTACTATTGCGGGTCCTGTTATTGTTTACGGAACGGTGGCGAGTGTGATTTATGGGGTTATTTATTGGGCAATTCAATATTTCTTTTAACAAAAAATGCTTGACCGAGCGGTCAAGCATTTTTTAAAACCATTGGTAGTATTAAGGCATACTAATCAAAAGTTCTCCATTGCCTTTTATGCAAAGTTCGTGTTGGTTGGCAGTAACAAATAGTCTATCTCCTTTTTTCAATGGAACATTATTGATTCTTATACATCCATTTATAACTATAACAATAGCGTATGAATCTAAAGTAAGCTGATATTCGTTTTGTATCTCCAATTTTATTAAGCGAAATTTATCAGTAATAGATTCATCGACCAGTACGGTCATAGAATCATCAAGTTTTTTGGTGGTACAGAAGTGCTTTCGAAATGTTTCCTCTCGGCTTGCGCCATGATATATAAAGCAATCCATCATGCGTTCAAACCCAAGCCCGCCATGTAGTTTTTGTTCTGAGAGGACAACACCGCTTGGGGTGATGCGTTCCGGTATGACCATAAGGTCGGTAGGTTCTTGTAGCTCTGCCAAAAAACAGCCTGCCCCTATGGCATGGGGAACGCCACCATTCACAAAAATCATCTGACCTTTTTTTACGTCAAACCGATGCATACATTTTAGCATGGCAGGGATATTTTGCGATTCAAAAAGCGAACGCCAATATTCTTTTGTGATTCCTTCACGAAACCCCAAATAAACATATCCGCCGTCATTCAAAATGTACCAGCATTCTGTTTTTCCATAATTTGATTTAAAATATTGTTTTGCAAAAGAAACGGTGGGATGTACCTGTATCACAAGTCTTTCATTGGTATCCAGCAACTTAAAAAGCAATGTCATTGCATTATGTTTACCCAACATCCCCTCAGGGTCATTTTCGATGAGTTGCTTTAAATATTGACCGTCTTCGGTTATACTCAAGCCTTCTGTTGCTTCTTCTCTTCCGGGATTAAAGGCTTGAGTGACCGATGCTAGCCAATCTTCCGGAAATCTGGTGATTTGCGGAATTTGTTTGTTTTCCCATTCGTCCAAATGAACTCCACCAGAATAGGCGCGAAATACTCTTGTGGGTAAAAGCTTATACATCATTTTTTCTCCAATTTAAAAATAACACCATCATTTTCTCGCAGGGTAAGAGTGTTTTCTTGTAATCCATCTCCCAACACGGAAGTTACTGTATAACCGGGCATTATCGAAAGCCTTGCGGTTGCCGGTTTATTGTTGTAATTGATGGCGGTAATATAGAGTGAGTGTTCATCTATGGGATGCTCGGTAAGTCTTACATAAGGATGATCGGAATCACAGATGCGTGTAATTCCGGCAACTTTTGCTAATTCTCGGTAGAATAAATGATAATGAGCAGCATCATCACGATAGAAGGCATCGGGAGTTGAGGATAAATGATGCTCTAACGGTAATGTAAGTAGATATACAAAGCCTTTTCCTAAAGAATAGCGGAAGAATACGGGTTCTCCGGATTCGCATCTTGCCAAAGGTTCGGCTTCATACTGTTCAATCTTATAGAAAAATTGTGTGAATATTGGAAGCTTCTGACCATGAAAATCTACCGTTATTTCCTTATTGACCTGTTTTCTGTATTCTATTTGAACACCTGTGATTTCCGGAATTTGTCGGAATAGACCATTGTCTAAAGAAAGATACAGAACAGCTCCGCCTTTAACTTTTTCTAAAAGTTCGTCCAAACGTTGCTTAGTGATGGTCTTATCATGAGTCAAACCGGTGAAAATATATAGCTTCGCATCGGGAATAGGGTCTAACGCATAAGAAAAACGAATGTCCATATTGGCTTGTTTAGCAAGAATATATGTGCTTCGCATAATGTTATTGAGTTGAACAGTGTTATCGTAAGTTTCCCGCGGAACGATAACACAAGCGTCTGTTTGGTGTGGTGGCAAACGCCTTTCGGGTAGTTTTTTCAAAAGTTTACAAAAGTTTTTATTTTCCTTTACAATGGGTTTTTCTTTCAAATCACGGCTGAAGAATCCGTAGTCACTGCCGATAGTATTCCATCGGTAAGGTGCATAGTCAAAATCTCCTTGGTCAAAGGCACACCACCACATAGTGCCGTGAAAACCGTGAGCAAGGCAGGTGAGCAAGCTTACGCGGTAAAAGTTTGACTCCGTTTTTTGTGAACAGTTAGCATAACCAATCGAACCGAATTCCTGCACAAAGGTGGGAATTCCCGCAATATCCTCACTGATTTGGCAACGATATGGTAAATCGCAGATGGGTTCCATAGTGCAAAGCGGATTGGTGTTGGTGTAGAAAATATGATATGGATGGGTTGTGTTGATATCGAAAATTTCGCCGGCATCCTTCAAATTGCATTGACCGGAGGATATGGTATAATGGTCTAAGCCCGATAAAATGGGGTGAACGGGGTCCACACTTCGTATGGCATCTGCCATAGTGGCGCACCAAATATAGAAGGTATCATGTGGTTTTCCTGCAAGTCCTGGCAAATGGTTTACTTCATTACCCAAATCCCAGGCCACGATGACACTTTGACTTTTGAAGCGGGAAACAAAATATTTAATAAAACGGCGTTGCCACTTCATTACAGTAGGGTCTGACAAAATTGGCTTTCCTTCAAAAGCGGGTGGAGCATAGGTGCGAAAGGACATATGACCTGTAATAAGGGCAACAATTAATTTAAGATTATATTTCTCCGCCAATTTGCAAAAAGTATTAAACTTTTCGCAGGCTTCTTCACTGACACCGGCTCTACCTGCAGGGGTGTCGGGAAGCACGGCTTCGCCCAATCCGAATTCATATACCCTATCTGCGCCGTAAAGTGCTTTGAGTGGCTGAAACACAGGCCAAAGCGGAAAAACACGCAAATGAGTGATTCCACATTCACTTAGAACTTGAAAGTCTTTTTCAATTTGGTAGGCATTAAAATTATCCCACATATTAATGGCGTCTGCACTGCCCCAATAATTGATGCCGGTAAAAAAGTGCTTGGATATTCGATCCATATTGTTATCCTCCAGTTGATTTATTTTCACCTTTGTAATATAATATTAACAGAAGAAAACCGGCAATTCTTGTGTAAATTTAATATCTAATTTGCATTTTTTAATCTGAAGGAGAGAAATATGGAATATAAAGTCGAAACCTTGGGGCTGGGCGAGAAAACGCGTGTCAGATCCAAGCCTGTCTACAGTTATCCAGCCCACATACACACCTATTGCGAAATGATTCTTTACGAACCTTTTGATGGTGAAATTACTGTAAATGAGCAGCGAATAAAAACCGATTCCTGTTGCGTAATTTTGATGGCACCCTTGGATCTTCATCGTGTTTGTGTGAGACGGGAAAATGGTGCGAAATTTATCAAAGTAGAATTAAACACGGATAAGATTGAACGGTCTGCTTTGGTCAGAAATCTTGATCCTGATGCTTTTCTGCGGCGTGTATTTGAGGAGATAACCCACAGCACACAGGACGAAAGCTATATGAATCTACTGATCGATACAGCACTACATATCATTCAACAAACGGGGCAGATCATTCCGCCTATGGCCGATTCACCGGCCAATCAGTTGGCAATGC
>JAZNJR010000031.1:0-4734 GCA_045578165.1 Acutalibacteraceae bacterium | reverse complement strand
ACGAATGAAATATCACTTTGAATTGCAAGTGTACGACCTCTGAGCTTGAGAACGCGAGGAATAACCTTTTCTTCAAGGATTTCGCCACATTCTGCACATTTCTTAACCTTAAGACCGTTAGCATCTACAGTAGCTTCGGTTACAACTTCCCAGTCGCCTGCAACACATTCGTGAGGAACTTCAACCGCTTCATAGCATACGTCGCATACGCCGTCGCCGTCTTCGTCCTTATGAACTACTGTTTCGGCATCCTTGCCGCAGCTATCACAGTTATGACCGTCGCTGTAAACGTGGTCTGCAACTTCGCGAACTTCGCCGCAAACGTTACAAGTTGCGTCGCAGTCATTATCATATTTATGACCTTCAACAGTACGAGTACCACCGCAGTGTGCGCAGGTTGTATCACAGTCGTTGTCATATTCATGACGAGGAGCACCGGTATCTACAAGACAGTTATAGCAATATCTTGAACATAACGGATCGAAAACGTGGTCAGCGGTTGCTTCTACAGTAGCACCGCAAACGTCACAAGTGTCATCACAGTCTGCCCAAACGGTATGACCGGGAGCAACGCGTGTTGCGCCGCATTCACAAGTGGTATCAGCGCAATCTTCATAGATGTGTTCAACTTCACGAACTGCGCCACAAACTTCACAAGTTGCGTCGCAAGCATCAGCATATTCGTGTTCTACAGCACGAGCAGCGCCGCAAACGTTACATAATTCATCATGATCGTTTGTAAAGCTGTGTTCATGGTAGTAAGCAACGCTGGGGTTGCAAAGTACACCGGCACGAACTGTAGGAGCAGCACCGTTGCCGCTGAATTCAATAGAAAGTGTATCGCCTTCTACAACAGCAATTTCGCCAAGGTTGGGGAATGCGATTTCTTTGTTTGTTTTAGTGATTACAGCAGTTTCGCCTTCTGCAGGCCAAATAACTGTATCGTTCTTATAAATCTTAATGCTAATTTGAGCATTATCGTTTTCGTTTGCCCAGTAAGGCTCAAGTGCAACGTTACCGTCAAACTTACCAGTGGTATCATAAAGAACAACGTTGCCTGCCTTGTCAGCAGTGTAAGTAAGCTTAATTGCCTGTTCGAAGGTTGCATAAGTCATACTTGCATCTGTGGATGCAATTGTCGGTGAAACGTAAAGCTTTTTGCCGTTAGGAATGTAGGTAATTGCAGAAGTGAACAAACAGTTGGTCCATGTGTTCAAAGCGGGAGAACCGTCAACCTGAATACCAACCAAATCGGATGTTGAACCGTTTTTATGATAGAAGGGTACGCGATATTTATAAACGAGTTTAGCGTTATTGTTATAAGGACCAACGCCATAACCCTTAGCATCATAATACTTGTATGCAAATGCCCAGTTGCTGTCAGCAAATGAAACGGTAGAATCTAATTCCAAACCGTTGGTAACAGCATTAAAGCCGCTGTATGCATCATAGATGTCTTCAGGAAGAACGTCATAAATCTTACCATTGGTAGCAACGGTTTCCATTTTAGCTTTTTCATAAACGTAAGCAACAGCGGGGCTGATGTAAACGCCTGCACGACTCTTTGAAAGAACTTTACCATCTTCAGTTATTCTAAGTTCGCCTGAAACTCTTACTGTAAGTACGTCGCCTGCTTTAACAGAAATCGCACCAAGGTCGGGGAATGCAATGCTTTCGCCCGCACCTTCAATGGTGTTGTCTTCGCCGTTTAAGGGCCAGATAACTGTGTCATTCTTCAAAATTGTGAATGAGGTTCCGTATCCATCAGAAACCCAGTTCCAGAATGGCGGGATGTCATTACCGGAAGGAGCATAAACCTTACCTTCAGTATCAAAGAGAACAACCTTACCATCTTGTTCAGCAACAAAGTTAAAATCTATTCCAAAAGGTTTAGCGTTTTCCCAAAGTGTACTCCATGAATGTACAGGGTTAACAAAAAGTTTATCACGGAAGATCGAAATAGATCTTGCACCAAAACCGGGATTTGTACCATGGAATGCAATTTGCTGATATCTTGGATCGGTTTGAACATATATCGGATTGTTAATGTATGCACCAACCGCTGAAGCATTCCAACCTGTGTTTCCAAAAGAAACCTCCGGACCGGAATAAATCTTATTGGCATTTGCGTCAGTTGTATATTCAGTACCTGCGGTTAAACCTTCGGTAGCTGCAATCATTGAATCGTAAGCAGTATAAACCTTATCGCTGTAAATTGGGTAATTTACGTTGCCAATATTAAGGTTTGTTGTGCCTTCGGGAGCTTTTTCAGGAATTGCATAAGCAATTGCGGGGCTACAGAACAAACCGGCAGAAGCTGAGATCTTTTCAGGATTGTTAAAGAATCTAATACTGATTTCATCGCCTTCTTTAACATAAATTTCGCCAAGATCGGGGAATGCAATATTGCCGTTTGTGTAGCAAATCTTATTGTTTTCGCCGTTCAAGGGCCAAAGAAGTTCTTCGTTCTTGTAAATTTCAATTGTTACATAGATTTCATCTTCTTTACTTTGGTTAGCCCAATAAGGTCCTACATAAGTTGCGCCTTCGCCGGTAAACTTACCGGTTTTATCATAAAGAACTACTTTACCGTCACGATATGCGGTAAATGCAAGCTTCAATGAAGCACCATATAAAGAGGAGTCGATGTTTTCGGCAGAAATAGCGCCTGTAACAGAAGGAGAAATATAAACTTTGTTAGCATCAGCAAAAGTAACAGAAGCATTTGCAAAGCTATTTGACCAGTTGTTTTCAGCAAGATAGCTGTTAACCTGAATACCGGTTAAATCAGACGATGAAACATTAGAACTGTCATGTATAACAGTAGCATATTTATATGCTAAATCTTGGTTCCAGGGGTCTTTGCCGTAATCCTTGTTATTGGTAAATCTGAACGCCATGTTCCAGTTGATATTTGAAAAATCAACGTTGCTTTCTAATTCTACGCCATCTGTTATAACACCAAATTGATCACGAACAACAAAGTTTTCATTAGCGTTAACAGTATACTGATTGTCGCCTACAGTAATAACTTCAGCTTCTTCAGCGGGGAATTCATAAAGATAAGCAACTTCAACGTTAGTACGTACTTCGTCTCTACTTGCCAAATTAGCCGCATTTGTTTCATGATAACGAACGGTGAGAACGTCACCTTCAGCTACTTCAACTACGCCCAAATCATCAAAATTAACGGTTTGGTTAATATCATCGAGAATGTTATCAACTTCTGAACCTTCCTGAGGCCAGATTTTGGTGCCATTCTTCAAAACGGTAATTTCAACCGCGTTAACGTGGCTTTTAAGCCATGAATAGGTTGAGTAGGTGGGGTCGTCATTTTTAGTCGGAGTTTTAACGCCACCAAGTAAATCATAGACTAAAACCTTACCGCTTTTAGGTGCCTTAAATTCCAAATCAATATAAGCGGCTGCAGTCCTATCGCCGGAAACCCAAGGGTTAACAGACAAAAAGTCTCCAATGAATACAACAGAGCTTTGGTTCTCTTTGGTGTCCCAAGCAGCATTGTTTGTTGTATCTGCTAAAATTGCAGGATGAGAACCATAGTGTGAATTTGCAAAACAGTATGCCGCTACATAAGAGGGAACGTAGCGACGGATTTTTGCTTGCCAAATTGAGTTTGACATGTCAATGTCAGGATATGCAGTAGCATCTAATCCGTCAACGATATCCCAAAGGGTATCGCGTGCATTATACTTGCCATCCTTTTCTACAAAATAATCCTTGCCGCCAATAGTTATTTTTTCATAACCGGCAACGATGGGAGTCTCGGCAGCTGATGCTGTTAAACCGAAAAGACCAAGCGGTAAAACGGTTAACATTAATGCAACTGTCAAGATGATTGATAGTGCTTTTTTCAAAAAAACCATCTCCTTATAAAATTTGTGTTATTTGTCTATACAAAACAAATAAAATATACACATTTATACTTTATCATCTTCTAACAAAAATTACAAGTTTTCTTAAACAAATTGACAAATTTTTGTTATGCATAACAAAAAATTAATATTTAATTCGTCTTCTCTCATCCCGTTATATTAAAATATAGCGTTTTTTTAACATAATATTTACCAGCCATATTATATGTAATGTATCAAGACGAAAAACAAATTGGGGTTTATGGGGCTGACGCCCAATAAACTATAATTAAAAAACCTTTATAGAAATAAAAAGCACCCTCCCGAGGGAGACCCTTCGTAAAGAAGTTGTCTCTCTCGTTTTTTATCTCTAAAAAACAAATGACACTTTACACAATGGTTGTGAAAGTGTCATAGTGGGTTACATACTTTGAGAAAGGTAATACTTGCCGAAAACAAAGGATCTCTTTCTCGGCAGGTAAAGTGATATTGCAAACTATCGTTTGCAGTGATATTTTTGCCTTACGGCAAAAGTGATATGAAAGCCCTGCGGTTTTCGTCATATTATATTCGCCCTAAAAACTGTCCGCAGGACAATACCACTAGCGTTAGCTAATATCACTGCGAAGCAATATCACTCGCCGTAAGGCGAATATAACTGAGGCGCACTTCCTTACGGAGTGCGCCTCGAAAGCCAGGCAGTATTTTTTTATCTTAAGTTATATTTAGCTTTCATTTCCTGAGTAAATGTGTGCATTTGCTCAATTTCTTTTTTGCGTGCCGGGAATAAGTCGGCGGGATTTCTTGTTCTTGTCATAATGCCGATGTCAACACCGTCAAGGCTCATATAGTATTTGGCATT
>JAZNJR010000030.1:0-85267 GCA_045578165.1 Acutalibacteraceae bacterium | reverse complement strand
GACTTTTTTATCTTTTAAAGACGAGAATAAATGTAATTTAAAAAACTTTTTCTTACTGATACTATCAGATTTAAAAAGTTTGCAAATTTTATTGAATTTGAACCCCAGAAAATTAAAAACTGATAATTTTAAAAACTATTTTTAACATTTCACCCTCCAAGGGAAAAGATGGCGACCGCAATTCTGCGGCCGCCAACATTTTTTCGCAAATTTTTATGAGGTTTTAAATGTTTTTTGCCATCTTCCTGATGGTGATGCTTAAAAAGTTTTCAATTTTACGGGTATTTGAACTTTGAGAGATGAAATGCAGCATAATTTTCAAAACTCTTTTTTTACAAAATTACAAATAATAAAATCCCGAACCCTCCGCCAATTCTATACTTTAATAAAATCGGTTTTAATTCTACTGGCAAACATAAATACAGCAACAAGCACCGTAATCATATCTTGTAATTTGCCGTTGTCGGCAATTTCAACACCATAGTTATTGTAAGATAGATAATTCGTTTCTTCAATCGTTAATTCTCGGCTATTTTCAATATCTGTGCGAACCGTATCGTCAGAGAGCAGTTTATCCAACCAACCATCATTCCACAGGTCGTAATTCTCAAAAAAGTCGTATACGAGAGCATTCCTTTTCTCAAAGTCCCTTTCGCTATCGCAAAGGGCTCTTATCATAACTCCGCAATCAAAAACAGAGGACAATAATTTTTTTGGGTTCTTTTTGGATTGGTCTGGGCATTGATAATAGGACATAAGTGCCGCCATACAACAGTCTATTGCATAATAACCGTATTCACGGGTTTCGGTTTTAGGATGTGCGGGGACGGTATCAAGAACCGTGTTCAGATTGTGGATAATGCCTTCAAATAAATTGGAATTGATATTCATTTAAACACTCCTTATTTTTAGTGTTTAAATTATAGCGCACAGTTTATGAAAAATCAGCCATATGTTTTAAAATTATACGATTTTAAAATCGTCTTTCATAATGCATTAAAATAGTGGGAGGTTGGGTGGCAAAAGTATTTTTCTACCCGACTATAAAATTTCGTCAAACGATTAAAAATTTTTACAGACGATTAAAAGGCATTTTACCCTATATAAGGTACTGTTTTGATATTTTTAAGCAAAATTCTTATATTTGATGTTTAAAATGGATGGCTTTTAAAAACATTTAATTGTATTTTTTTAAAAATACAATTAAGGTTTTTATCAAAAAATCTCTCTTTTTTAGAATTATGTTTGTCGAACAGGCGGAAGGTGCTCGGACCACACTTATAATCATATTTAGGACCATATTTTTAACTATACCTATAACCATATTTTGACACACAAAAAACTCCGACGAAATCGATGTCGGAGTTTTGCTCTTTTATGAAAAAGTTTTTAAAAATCCCTGGGTTTCGGACTCTCAAAATTTTTTTAAAATTTATTTTTGCGAAAAAATTTTCAAAAAACATATGGTTCTCGTCTCTCAAAAATCAAATTCCCGCAAATCTTAAAAACTTTTAAGAAATTGCCGTTTTTGATGCACTTGAAATTTTTCAAAAAATAGTTTAATCGTTTGAAAAAACAGTGCAAAGGAGGTGAAAATTATGTTAGATACAATTAATGTATCTATTCCAATGTATGTTGAACTGAGTGAAAGAACAATTGACTGGGAGGCAGATGTTTCTGACAAAGGAACCGCTTTTATATACAAATTGGTGACATTGCCAAACGGAGCGACAATTTATATAAGGTATTACTTTACACATTCGCTTACACTTTCATTCTCGGCTTCAAGAATTCAAAATGGCGACAATGCCATAGCATATAGTTTTGATAAATCTAATATTGTTAAGAAAACAATATTAAAGGTTATATCAGACGAACTCGGTATCACCAATGTAAAATTATCCGATTTTTTAGTTTGTCGGTTAGACATCAACCGAGACTTTGTTTGTGATAATGAAAAAACCGCAAATGAACTTGCGGCATTCTCAAACAAAATTTTACCATTAGGGTACGAAAAAAGATTTAACTACAATACAGGTCTTACTTCCCAGACACGAAAAGGTAGAGGGTTTCGTGTTTACCGAAAAGATAAAGATAAGAAGAAAAGACAAGATATGAACCCCACGGTTCGCTTTGAGTTTCAAATGGATAAAAAGATGGTCATCAACATTTTAGGATACCGTCCTAATCTAAATGAAATTCTTTCAAGACAAGTTACAATTGAAAAAGTATGGAACAATGTCTTATCTATATATGCACTCGATAAAAGAATTCTAAACCGCCGAGAATTGCACAAATTCTCTTTACAGGCAAAGGTATTAACTCCTACCGAAAAAGAAACCCTCAAACAAATGAATGACCGTCCATCCTTTGATGATAAAGAACAAAGAAGATGGCAACTTAAAGTAACGCATAAGTTGAAAGCACGGGGCATTTGTCCTTATTCCTGCGAAGTTCCAATTGTTCTCAAAGTTAATGTTTGCACCACGATTTTGAATTTACAAAGAAAGAAGAATAGAGAATGTACTATATGCAAACAGCACCTGCTCTCTACAATTATAACTTTACGAGATACCAACAAAAAAGTCAAGAAATGGTATCTCGATTCATCATAGGTTTTATAACATATACTCACTTTGTTTCATCGTTACGAAAGAAAGGCGGGTTATATTGTCTATTTCAAGGCTATTATTGCTTACTTTTTTAAATTAGTAATGCTTAATAGTCTATTTCGTCATGCTTACACTTCTTTAAGATAAGGGGTCTTGCCCTTCGGGCAATCCCCACCAACCAACCATCGTATTACATAATTCAAAGGAAAGGTAATATTATATAAATTGCCCTGTGATTTATTTTCGGTTTTTTAATGGGTTACTATTAAAATGATAACATTTCTTACTTTGAGAATTATGAAAAAAGGACGGGTGGATAAGTAAATGTTGATTAAAAATAGAATTATATTATCTTTAACCCACAGGGTAGAAAATAGTATAATTCTCAACAAAGTGTTATAAATTACTGAAAAAGTTTTTCATTTTATTAGAATATGAAGGCTCAAAAAATCGGAAACCGTCTAATTTTAAAAACTTAATATTTTCGTTGCAAAAAATACTCAAAAAACCTCCAAAAAAAATTTTTTTAAAAAGTTTTTGAGGCAAAAAGTTTTTAAAAATTTCGCTTTCCCGTCTCTCAAAATTTAAGTTGCGGAAAATTTTAAAAACTTTCGCTAAAAACCTAGTGTTTATGCGGGTTCGAGTGCTATTGACAAACTGATTTTTTTGCATTATACTTTGCTCACAATCGTAAGAAATCGCAGCGATTAACATAATAAAAACATTTATCCGAGGAAGATGCTATGCTTTGAATTAAGTATGAAACAACTACATAACAATTTATGTTTTATACCCATACCTATTAGGAGTATCATCTTCAAAAAGGTATGGGTTTTATTATGCCCGATTTGTAATTACAGTAAGTTCTTGATTACTTTGCCGCAATATGTTTTCAAGAGTTAATTAGTATCTACCTTTTATTGTCTTATGGCAATAAGGATGGGTGGGCGGCACCAAAATATTATTTTAAGGAGGTCATTATATGGCAACATTAGAACAGGTAAGAAATCGCAATCACAAGAGTTTGAAAAAGTATCCTGATGTCTTAACTGTACCACAGGTACAGCAGATATTATCGGTTGGACAGTATTCTGTATATAAACTTATCAAAGACGGCACTTTGCATTCTTTGAAGGTAGGACACGGTTATCGTATAGTAAAGCAATCACTTTTAGATTATATCTATGGGGGCGAGTTAAATGAAACTGCTTGATGTTAAAAGGGTTACAGGTTCGGTTCAACCCAAATCAGGTTGTTGGTATGCTGTTTTATACTATACAGACCTTGAAACTGGCAAAAGAAAATACAAGTGGAAGAAAATCGCTAAAATTAACGAAAAGAACCGTAATGGTGGTATGTCGGCAAAAAAGGCAGAAGAAAAACTTCAAGAAATGATTGCCGAACTCAATGCACTACAAAAAGCAGAAATTGAAAAACTCTCAAAGTTTGAAGGTATGACCGAAACCGAACTGCATAAGTATCACAAACGGAATATGGACTTTTATGAGTGTGTTGTTGATAACATATTCAAAAGAAAAAATACTCTTTCACCATCAACATATAACTCATATTTAACCATTGCTAATGCTCAAATAAAACAGTTCTTTCACGGCAAATATAGATTGTGTGATATCGAGACTATTGTTATAAATAATTTTTATTCGTATTGTTCTGAAAAGGGCTTAAAGAATAGCACCATTAAACGATATCGTTCCTTGATGAATTTTGTTTTAGATGAAGCACGAAAGGAAAAAGTTTTACCCGAAAACCCTGTTGCCGACTCTAATTCATTAAGTTCTACATTACCTCGTATAAATACTTTTAATAGAGATGAAGCGGCAAAACTTATGAAAGGTATTGGCAAAATGGACGATGATATGAACATTGTCATTGCATTTGGTTTGCTTTATGGGCTTCGGCGCAGTGAAATTGTTGGATTAAAATGGTCTTCAATTGATTTTGAAAATAAGACCATTTCGCTTACAACATCAATTCTTGAAGTGCCGAAAACACACGAAGAAGAAACTATTAAAAAATGCAAAGGGTTTGTAAAACTGTACCGTACCAATGGCAGCACATCGTTGATTGAACGAGATTTGCTTAAAAGCGAGGATAGTATTGCTGTTTTTCCTTTGTTTGATTTAGCAGAAGAATTATTACTAAAACAAAAAGAGCGAATTGAGACAAACAAACTAATTTTTGGCAATTGTTATGATAAACGATTTTATGATTTTGTTTGTGTAGGGACCGATGGCACATTGCTTCGACCTAATTATATTACTGACCATTTTGGAGTGGTTCTTAAAAGAATTGGTTTGAGATATATTAAGTTCCACGCTCTACGTCATACGACGGGTACGTTGCTTATGAAACAATCGGGTATGAACTTAAAACTTATACAGCAATACCTTCGTCATTCGGAATCAGGTATTACAGCAAAGTATTATCTACATCCTGATGTTGAAGACATTGAGCATACGGGTAATATCTTTGTCGGCACAGGCATTTTTGATAATGTAGTCAATTCCAACAACACAGAACTTGAACGGCGAAAACAAATCGCCGAGAAGGTAGGTGTGATGTAATCTATGGAGACCGAAAAAATCATATCGCTTGAAGATATGTATAAAATGCTACATATCAGTAAGCGAAAAGCGAAGTATATGCTTGACAATGGTGTAATACCTTGCACTGACACAGGCAAAAAAACACATCGTTATCTTATTAAGAGATGTGATGTTTTGCGATTTATTGAAAGTGGTTCAGTGTTTGAATATCCAGAGGGGATGTTTGGCTCTGGATACAAAGCAAAGAAAAAACAAACAAATTGTTTTGCTATAATTGATACTGATTTTGCACGAGAATGGTATGTTCGGGAATTCCATAACAAAAAGGATATCCTAACTTTGAAAGAGGTTATGGTTATGACAGGATATACCAAAGAAACCATTAGAAGATGGATATTATGTGGTGACATACAATGTGTGGGATATTTCAATACACGAGTAGTTCCAAAGATATCGCTCATAGAATGGATGTCTTCTAAAAATTATTTATCCAGAGTTAATAAGTCTGTTGTTCAAATTGAGCAAATGAATGCTATGCTAAAAGAAAAGCAGCAGGCATAAGAACCTGCTGCTTTATATATGGCGGTGAGTCAGGGATTCGAACCCTGGGTTGGCTCATCACCAACACGAAATTTCGAGTTTCGCACCTTCGACCACTCGGACAACTCACCGTTTGAAGCAAAAAATATTAAATTGTAAGTGGAAAACCATTAGAAAAACCATTAGAAAATACGGCACTTTCCAAATAGGTTCTCAAAAACCCTTATAAATAAAGGGTTTGAAGGAGGTCATCAAAACAAACCGAAAGTATTTCGAGTCAGCCCCGTTATGACCACTTCGATACGTCTCCATATAAAATTGTAAAGGCTTTAGCCTAATACCTAAATTGCGAGAAAACTGCGAGATGCAAGTTTTCAAAAGTGCAGTTGCACGTGGCGTAAACGCCGATAAACAGCGGAGTTTCAAAGAGTAGTGTGTGACAGACCCGACTATGTTTCGAGTCATGTCCGTTATGACCACTTCGATACGTCTCCATATAAAAATATTGCTTTTCTTAGCAGGAATAATTATAATAAATTTAACGACCTTTGTCAAGGTTAATTTCGTTTGAATGGAGGGTTTATGTTGATTGAAAATTCATTAACTGCCGAAGGTGTTACTTCGCATTTAAAAACAGGCGATATAAACCTTTCAATTTTTGAAAGTGTTACTTCTACCAACACCCTTTTAAAAGAAATGGCAATAAATGGTGCGAAAGAAGGCGCGGTTATTATTGCCCTTTCACAAACTGCGGGACGAGGTCGTTATGGTAGAAAATTTTATTCCGACAAGGGCGGAATTTATTTAAGCGCGCTTTTTAACCCAAACACAAATGGTTTTGACATCACGCTTTTAACGTCGGCAGCGGCAGTTGCTGTTAGTGATGCAATTGAAAGCGTTTCAGGTAAAACCACACAAATTAAGTGGGTTAACGATATATTAATTGAAAATAAAAAAGCTTGCGGCATTTTATGTGAGGGCGGTTTTATAGGAGATAGCAGTTTTGTAATTGTAGGTATTGGAATTAATGCTTATAAAACCGAAAGCGGCTTTAATGATAAAATTAAGGACATTGCAACAACTGTTTTTAACGCCCCCTGCCCCGAACTTTGTGAAAAACTTTGCGCCACAGTAATTGACAACTTATTTTATCATTACAAAAACCTTGAAAAACGCGAATTTTTGAATAAATACCGCCAAAAAAACATTGTTATTGGAAAAAATGTTACGGTTATTCCAAAGCACGATGCTAAAACCTTTGCAAAAGTATTGGAAATTGATGATAATTGCCGTCTTTTGCTTGAATTTGAAGACGGAAAACAACAGTATCTTTCCACCGGCGAAATAAGTGTAAAATTATAAAAAAAGAGTTGCTTTACAGCAACTCTTTTTCATTTTATTTAATTACAATTTGATAAACTTTTCCGCTTTCGGCAGCAAAAGATTTATCTGTAACAGTTACTTCTTTTTCGCTAACCCACTTATCACCCTCGTAATAACCCTCGGTAACAGTTATATCGCTTGTAAACCTAAAAGTAGAATTTAAGGTTGCAAAGCCATAGAAGTTACCGTCATCGGCCTTGAGCATTAAACCGCAACCGCCATATTTTTTGTCAGGGTTATTATAAGTCATGTAAACCTTTTCTTTATCAATGGTTTTCTTGCCGTCAAAATCATTCTTTGCCCTGTTATTGAAAACAGCCATATTCTTTTCAATATTTGTTGCAAGAAGTTCATCCATTTTGAAAATGCTTGTATTCATGGCAACAATTTCTTTTTGGTCAACTTCAAGATGTCCGTCAAATTCACTGCCAACAAGAATTTCCGTACCGTCGCGTATACCGAAAACGGTATCGCCATCTTTTTCGCCCTTGTCACTGTAATAACCACCGTCATAACCGTTATGACAAACAAACTGATAATGGCAATAACCATAACCATTTGTTATTGAATAAAGCGCCTGTCCTGCAGTACACCAAGAAGACGGATTAAGACCGATAAATACAGGCATATTACCCTCTTGTTCAAGCGGTTTAAACTTTGGCGTTGTGTCGGGAGCATATATTGAATAACCTACGAAATCAATGTTGGGCGCGTCAACAAGATATTTAATTCTTTGGTCGAAATTATAACCCTCAATCATATCATTATAACCCGCACCCATTAAAACGGTATAAGTTACCATTGAATAATTGCTTTCCTTAACGATTTTGCCCATACCGTCCATATAATCGGCATAATTCTTAAACTGACTCATCCATTGACCATTACCGCCTTCGGCATTGTTGGGTTCGTCACAAATTTGGAAAGCAACCGTTCTGCGATCTTTATCGTTTTCGGCTAACCAGTCACAAAGTTTTTGAATTGCTTCGCCCTCTTCTTCAAGGTAAATCGGAACGGAAAAATCGGGTATTTCTTCGCCCGATGTGCCGGTTATAGGTCTTCCCATTTCGTCCTTAAGAGCGGGGTACTTTTTACGGTCGGTTTGCCAGCTTCTAAAACCGCCAAAACCGCAAACGTTAGAACCAAACCAGTTAATAAGCACCTTTAAATCATTCTTTTCAGCTTCTTTAAACTGCTTTGTAAAATATGTTAAATCATACTTTTTGCCGTCGTAAATTTTACCCCACGGAACATAAATAATAACCGTTGAATAACCATTTTTCTTGATAAGACGCATACCGTCGGCCATTGCTTTCTCGGGTTTTTCCCCAACAAGATATTGTTCAAGATAATCATAACGGAAATGCACCGCATTAAATAAATATGGGTCGCCATTATGATACAAAACCTTACGTCCGTTTACGTCCTTAAGAACAGAGGCGACAATTTGATTCTTTTGAGAATCCTCGCCACAGCCCGCAAACGAAAAAAGCATTGCAAAAATTAAAAAAACAGCTAAAATTTTTGTTAATTTTTTCATTTTACATAACCTCGCATTATATTATAAAATACTATTAATATGATAAAACATAAAAATATGAAAGTCAATATAAAAAAACGGTGCATTTTACACCGTTTTTTCTTTTATTTAAACAAAAAGTTACCAAAAAACAAAAATAAAAGCAGTCCAACGGACTGCTTAAAACTGAGTCGGTCGATAAGCCGAGTTCTGTCGTGGACGGTTATCTATCTCGACGTGAAATTGCTTCCACGCTCTAGCCGTTTTTCGTGGCACATCGGGCAAATGTATAGCCACACTTAACGTTGCTCCGAATAGGGTTTACAGGACTTCGACGTTCCCGTGAAGCCGGTGAGCTCTTACCTCGCCTTTCCACCCTTACCGAAATAAATTTCGGCGGTATATCTCTGTTGCACTTTCCCTAAGGTCACCCTCGGCGGCCGTTAGCCGTTATTCTGCCCTGCGGGGCTCGGACTTTCCTCAGGCATTACTGCCCGCAACCGTCTAACCGACTCGACTACATCATAACATAAAAGCTTTGTTGTGTCAAAACCTTTTTAAAAGAATAATATATATTGACTGGAGGCATTTTAATGCAAAAAAACAACCAAAAATATTTTTTGGCGGCAAATTCCTGCCGCGGTTTTGCAAGTGAATTTGCAAGTAATTGCAGCACAAATTTTCACACCTACATAATTAAAGGCGGACCGGGTACCGGCAAATCCTCTTTTATGAAAAAAGTGGCAAAATATGCCCAAGAAAAAGGGCAAGAGGTAATTTTTTGTCCCTGCTCGTCTGACCCCGATTCACTTGATGCCATAATTTTAAAACAACGCGGTATTATTATTCTTGACGGTACTGCACCACATACGGTTGACCCTAAATACCCCGCTGTTTGTGAGGAAATTTTGAATTTTGGCGACTTTTGGAGCACACAAAAAATTAAAAACAAAACCGAAATTATTTCCATTACCGACAATAACAAACTGCTTCATAAAACCGCCTCACGTTACATTACTGCGGCGGGCGAGCTGCTGCAAGACAACTATAAAATTGCCAGCAGCTCTATAAATCTTAAAAAATGCGAAAAATTTGCACACCGTATTTGCCAAAGTTTATTTAACAACCAAGGCACCGCCCCACAAGAAACCACACGTTTTTTGGGTGGAATTACGCCAAAGGGTTTTGTAGCATTTAGCGACACCATAACCGACAATTATGAAAAAATAATTATACTTAAAGACGATTTTTTTGCCGCTTCGTCACACCTTTTAAACGCTATTCGTGTTGGTGCGCTAAAAAACGGTTATGAAATAATAACCCTTAAAAATCCTTTCTTCCCCGAGCTTATCGACCACCTAATAATTCCAAAGTTGTCACTCGCGGTTGTTTGTGAAAACAGATTTACCTCTTTCCAAAGCGACTCCAGACGAGTGCATGCGCGCAGATTTTATGATAATCGCCTTTTACACCTAAACAAAAACCGAATAAAATTCAACAAACGATTAAGCCGTGAACTGCTTGAAAGCGCATATTTAACCTTAAGTGAAGCCAAAAGAGTTCACGACCAACTTGAAAAACACTATATAAATGCAATGGATTTTGAAAAATTAAATCTTTTTACAGATATGTTTTGCAAAAATCATATATAAATGATATACTTAAAACAAAGGAAGTGTTTTAAATGAAAATTGCAGTTATTACAGGTGCATCGTCAGGTCTTGGTGTTGAATATGCCAAGGCGGTTGCCCGTTTTCGCAAAAATATTAACGAAATTTGGCTTTTAGCCCGTCGCGAAGACAAACTTAAAGAGGTTGCCACACTTTTAAACACAAAAACTCGCACTGTAAAATGCGACGTTACAAATAATGAATGTATTAAAGAATTTGAAAATCTTTTAAAAGCAGAAAATGCAGAAATTGCATTGCTTATAAATAACGCTGGGTTTGGCAAGCTTGGCTTATTTTATGAAATTTCAACACAAGATAACGCGGGTATGATTCGTCTGAACTGCGAGGCCTTAACCGTTATGACAAGTATTTGTCTTCCCTTTATGAAAGAGGGCGGCGAAATTATTAACACCTGCTCTATTGCATCCTTCGCGCCCAACAGCAGAATGGCTGTATATTCATCAACAAAGGCATTTGTTATGAGCTTTTCACGTGCACTTCGCCACGAGCTTAAAAGCCGAAAAATTAACGTACTAAGTGTTTGCCCCGGACCAATGGAAACCGAATTTTTGTCCCTTGCGGGTATAAACAAGGGCGACAGTAAAACCTTTGACACCCTCCCCCGCGACGATGCAAAAAAAGTAGCAGAGCATTCACTTAAAGCTTCAAAAAAACGAAAAGCGGTATTTGCCGACCATATTTTTTATAAATTTTACCGTATAGTAGCAAAAATTTTACCCACCCGTTTAGTAATGGAAATGGCAAAAACATAAAAAGCACCCGTTAGGGTGCTTTTTTTATTTGAATTGATTTAAATTTTTATCATAAATCATTACGCGGGTAACGTCGTAAAACTGTGGCGGTGTGCCGCAAAAATCATAAAACGCAGTCATTACAAGTGACGGATTTAAATTGTTTTCGTTACCGGATGACAGTATAAGGGTAAGCTTATTACCGCTTAATTCGGCTTTTTTAATAAGCGGAGCTATATCAATATCTTTCATACCGCCCTTTTTTGTTTTCTTTTGACATATAATTGATTCTTTGGCAAAAAATTCTTCAACCTTTTTGCTGTCAATTTCATCAAATAAAAGTTCAAATTCAGCAAAGGCGATTTCCTTTGTATGCATTACCGATTCTGCCGCGTTCACAAAATAAATATCGGGCGTGGAAACAGTGTTAAGGTCTTCAACCAATTTTGAAAGCGGAAAGCTGTCGTCGGTAATTTTAACGTCTACAACTTCGTAAAGACCCACGTAGCCGAGAGAAAGAGGCACTGCAAAATTCATATAAGCGTGTTGATTAAACCCTTCAGTAAACCAAACGGGAATTTTTGATTTTGCAATAAGGCGTGACATAAAACGGTTCATATCAAGATGTGAAACAAATTTCATTCTGCCCTTTTTATGATAAAAAATTCTAACGTTTCTCAAAACACACACCCTCCCCATAACAATTCGCACCGCAAGCCGAACATTTTTCACGACAATTTGGTGTGGTTTTTTCGCTTAATGCGGTTTGATGCTCACGCACCAAGAAACCCTTTGACACCGCATAATCGAGGTGGTCCCAAGGATTGATTTCATCATAAGCACGGGTGCGCGCAGAATAAAAATCGGGGTCAAGACCACATTCAACAAATGCTTCGTTCCATTTTTCTAAATCAAAACATTCATTCCAGCTGTCAAACTTGCAACCCTTTTTAAAAGCCGCTTCCAAAACCGCGCCAAGACGACGGTCGCCACGGGCAAACGTGCCCTCAAGAAAGCTTGTGGAAGAATCGTGCATACTTAAATCAATTTTACGGGTAGTGATTTGCGACTTAAGGTATGTTTGTTTTCTTTCCATTTCCTCTTTGCTTATTTGTGGTTCAAACTGGAAAGGTGTAAAGGGCTTGGGCACAAAAACTGCAACGCTAAGCGACACCGAAACCGACTTCCCTTTCGGACGGTTTGGCATTGCGTAATACATATCAACAATTTTTTGACCAAGCTCGGCAATACCTTTTAAATCTTCATCCGTTTCGGTAGGAAGCCCCATCATAAAGTAAAGCTTAACGGAGGTATGTCCACCCTCAAAAGCGATTTTACAGGTGGATAAAATTTCTTCTTCGGTAACGTTTTTATTTATAACGTCACGTAGACGCTGCGTGCCCGCTTCAGGCGCAAAGGTTAAACCGCTTTTGCGAATATGACTGATTTTTTCCAAAAGTTCTTCGGAAAAATTGTCAATTCGAAGTGACGGTAAAGCAAGACTTACGTGGTTTTGCTGTGTCCAATCAAGCATTTCATTTAAAAGAGGTTCGAGCTCGGTATAGTCACTACTACTGAGCGATGAAATTGAAATTTCGTCATAACCCGTATTTTCACAAAGACATTTTGCCTGACGGTTTATAACCTCTGCCGATTTTTCACGCACGGGGCGGTAAATAAAGCCCGCCTGACAAAAACGACAGCCACGAATACAACCACGGAAAATTTCCTGCACAGCGCGGTCGTGCACTATTTGTATAAAAGGCACGACAAAATTTTCGGGGTAAAAACAGTTGTTTAAATCTTTTATAATGCGTTTTCTTATAACCGCGGGGGCATTTTCTTTTGGGGTTACCGCTTTAATGGTACCGTCGTCATAATAAGAAACGTCGTAAAGCGACGGAACGTAAACACCTTCAATTTGGGCGGCTTCTTTCAAAAATTCCAACTTACTGCTGCCCTTTGTTTTGTGTTTTTTATAAAGGTCAATAACCTCTAAATCCACTTCTTCCCCTTCGCCAAGGAAGAAAATGTCAACAAAATCTGCCAAGGGTTCGGCATTACAAACACAAGGACCGCCCGCAACCACCAAAGGTGACAAGCCCTTTCGGTCACAGCTTTTAAGCGGCACACCTGCCAAATCAAGCATATTAAGTACGTTTGTATATGACATTTCATACTGTAAAGTAAAACCAATAAAGTCAAAATCTTTAATAGAGTCGCGGCTTTCAAGTGCAAAAAGCGGAATGTTATTTTTGCGCATAACCTCTTCAAAGTCAAGCCAAGGAGCAAAAACACGTTCACACCAAATATCATCACGCGAATTAAACTGCGAATATAAAATTTTCATGCCCAAATGTGACATGCCGATTTCATAAGTGTCGGGAAAACAAAAAGCAAAACGCACGTCCACTTTTTGCTTATCTTTAATTACGCTGTTAATTTCGCCGCCTGAATACCTACCCGGTTTTTGTACGGTCAAAAGTAACCTTTCAAATTCCTTATTATTCATTAAATCTTCTCCAATAAGTTATTAAACTAATAATACAATAATTTTTAACTTCTTTCAACTATAATTTCATTAAAGACATTACCAAAAGATAAATTCCCACAATATACATTGATATGTTTAATTTGTGTCTAATTGTTAGGGTTATCGCCACAAAAATTATCACAACCGCCAAAATTAAGGTTATTATTCGCATAACAAGATTTGCCTTATTAACATCTGCAAATTTACAAACAAGTATATACAAAATTGTACCACCGTCAAGCCCTTTGACAGGCAGCAAATTAAAACACCCAATTATTAAATTTAATAGCGCGTAATAAAGCACCGTAAGATTACCGAATGCGGCATAATTAAAATATAAACAACCGCATAATATTAAATTTGCCGCAGGACCTGCGGCGGCAATTAAAAGGTCGTTTTTAGGCGAAAACGAAAACTTATTATTTATTTGCACGCTGGCGGGTATAAGCCGCACCGAAAGTGGCGCACAGTCTTGCACCCACATTACGAACAAATGCGCCATTTCGTGAATAATTACTGCAAAAAGCGTTGGCAACATATAACCCGTACGGTCGGTAGCCAACATTAAAGTTACTGCCGCCATAAAGAAAAAAGATACGTATATTTTTGTTCCCAAAAAGTTAAACTTCACTTTATCACCTCGTATATATCAGTATCAACCAATACGTTTTGTTGATACCATTCCTTAACGGTTTTAAAAGTTTCCACAAACCCAAACCTTAACACAACAACAGTTAATACAATTATTAAAACCACAACGCTTTGGGTTATAACACTTTTTAAAAAGCAGTCCCAAAATTTCATTTTAA
Source organism: Acutalibacteraceae bacterium (assembly GCA_045578165.1). Lineage (GTDB taxonomy): Bacteria > Bacillota > Clostridia > Oscillospirales > Acutalibacteraceae > UBA737. The sequence goes on along the minus strand of JAZNJR010000030.1, from coordinate 70,882 downwards.
ATCTCCTTGTTAAAAACAAATTTGTATGTTATACTCTTAATACAATATAGAAAAACAAGGGGTGATATTATGCCTTTTTTACCAATAACGCTTAAAGAAATGAAAGAACGCGGTTGGCAACAACCCGACTTTATAATTGTTACGGGCGACGCTTACGTTGACCACCCGTCTTTCGGTACTGCAATTATTTCACGTGTGCTTGAAAGCAAGGGCTATAAGGTGTGCATAATTCCCCAACCCCGCAGTGATAGTGACTATACCCGTTTTGGTTCGCCCCGCCTTGCATTTTTGGTAAACGGCGGTAACATTGACTCAATGGTGGCACATTACACCGCCGCAAAAAAGCGCCGCAGTGACGACGCTTATACCCCGGGTGGTAAAGCAGGAGCACGACCCGACCGTGCAACCATTGTTTACACAAAAAAATTGCGTGAGATTTTCGGAAATATACCAATCGCTATTGGAGGTGTTGAGGCATCCCTTCGTCGATTTGCCCATTACGATTATTGGGATGATGCTGTACGCCCGTCAATTTTAATTGACAGCGGTGCCGATTTATTAATGTACGGTATGGGCGAAAAGCATATTGTCGAAATTGCCAACCGTTTAAACTTGGGTGAAAACATTTCTTCAATTTGCGATGTTTTAGGTACTTGTTATAAAGTAAAAACAAGTGATTTTTCACATATTTCGGGCAGTCGCGAATGTCCCAGTTATGAAGCAGTAAAGGAAAACAGCGAAAACGGTAAAAAGCAATATGCCATAAGCTGCAAAATTCAGCAAGACGAAATGGATGCTGTAAGAGGTAAAACCTTAATTCAAAAACACGGTAACACCATTGTTGTGCAAAACCCACCAATGCCCCCTTTAAATGAAGCCGAAATGGACGAGGTTTATTCCCTACCGTTTATGCGCGATTATCATCCGTCTTACGAAAAGCAGGGCGGCGTTGACGCTATTAAGGAAGTTAAATTTTCCATTATTCACAACCGCGGTTGCTTTGGTAACTGTAATTTCTGTGCACTTGCATATCATCAAGGCAGGGTTGTTACTTCGCGCAGTCATGAATCGGTTATTAGCGAAGCCAAAGAGATTACAAAAATGCCCGATTTTAAGGGATATATTCACGACGTTGGCGGCCCAACCGCCAATTTTAGAAAACCTGCTTGTAAAGGACAGTTAAAACACGGTGCCTGTGCCGACAAAAAATGTCTTGCGCCAAGTATGTGCCCCGCGGTTGAGGTTGACCATACCGATTATTTAAAGCTTTTGCGTGAGCTTCGCGCTTTACCAAAGGTAAAAAAGGTGTTTATTCGTTCAGGTATTCGTTTTGATTACCTTATAGCCGACAAAAATGAAGACTTTTTTAAAGAACTTATAAACCATCACGTAAGCGGTCAATTAAAGGTTGCGCCCGAGCATTGCTCCAACAATGTGCTTAAATATATGGGCAAACCACCAATTGAAGTTTATAACCGTTTTGAAAAGCGTTTTTACGAGCTTACAAAATCGGCAGATAAAAAACAGTATTTGGTGCCTTATTTAATGTCGTCACACCCCGGCAGTACAATGAAAGATGCAATTGAGCTTGCGGTATTTTTAAAACGTAATAATATGCATCCCGAACAGGTGCAGGACTATTACCCCACCCCGGGTACAATTTCAACATGCATGTTTTACACCGGTATCGACCCCAACACAATGCAAAAGGTTTACGTGCCCAAGACCGCAAAAGAAAAGGCCGAGCAACGCGCTCTGCTTCAATATTTTAAACCCGAAAACCGTCAGCTTGTTTTGGCGGCACTTAAAAAAGCAGGTAGGTACGACCTTATAGGCACAAGCAAAAATTGCCTTATCGCCCCCGACAGAAACGATAAGACAATACCCAAAAAGAAAACCATTCGCAACATTCATAAAAAGAAAAATTAAAAAAACGGTTACCGCTTGGTAACCGTTTTGATTTTTAATCTTCCATTTTAAAGGAAAGGCGCATAAGTGAATCGCTAAAGTGAATATTTTGTACTACAACACCGGGATGATTCATTGCAATGTCGTAATGACTAAAATTCCAAAATGCTTTTACACCCAATTTTATAAGCTGAGCGGAAATGCCTTCGGCCGCTTCTTTAGGAATACACAAAATTGCAACTTGAGGTAAGTTTTCACGACAAAATTCGTCCAAAGTTTCGGTGCTGCGAATAGGTTGATTACGAACAATTTGACCCACCAAAGATTCTTTAGCGTCAAAAATACCGATAAGATGAAAACCCTTTGATTCAAAATTCATATGCATTGCAACCGCGCGTCCCAAATTACCCATACCGATAAGTATGGTGCTTTTCGGACGGTCAAGCTTTAAAATTTGACCAATTTCCGACTGCAAAACTTCAATATTATAACCATAACCCTGTTGACCGAAACCACCAAAGCAGTTAAGGTCCTGTCTAATTTGGCTAGCTGTAAGCCCCATTCTTTCAGAAAGCTCACGCGAGGAAATACGTTCCCTTCCCTGCGCTTTAAGTTCGCCCAAAAACCTATAATAACGCGGTAAGCGTTTAATTACTGATTCGGAAATTATACCACCCATATTATTCTCCTAATAAATATGTATTTACATATAAATAATAATTGAAATTTACACCTTTGTCAAGCCACAAAAATTTTCTAAAAATTTTTTTAAATACTATTGACAAATGCAAAAAAATCAGTATAATAAAATAGTAATCATTACTGATTTGGGTGAAAAATATGAAAAATTATTCAAAACAGCGCGAAGCAATTTTAACTGTTTTGCGCGAAACAGATACTCACCCTACAGCAAATTGGATTTACGAAAAAGTTCGGGAAACAATACCTAATATAAGCTTGGGCACTGTTTACCGCAATCTTTCGGAATTAAGCCGAAACGGTGACATTTTAAGCATTAACGTCGGCGACGGGTTTGAACATTTTGATTATGACACTTCCCCGCACGCACATTTGCATTGTAAAAAATGCGGCAAAATACACGACGCTAAACTTGAATTTGACCCTTTAGGTGAACTTTCGAAAAAAATGGGCTTTATGCCTGACACTACCATTTATGTAGCATACGGTATCTGTCAAAATTGTAAAACAACAAATTAATTATCTTTTGGAGGAAACAAAAATGAAAAAATATGTATGTCTTATCTGCGGTTACACTCACGAAGGCGATGCAGCACCTGCTGAATGCCCCATCTGCCACGCACCTGCTTCTAAATTCCAGGAACAGTCAGCTGAAAAAAGCTGGGCTGCTGAACACGTTGTAGGTATTGCAAAGGACGTTGACCAAAGAATTATTGACGGTCTTCGCGAAAACTTCAACGGTGAATGCTGCGAAGTTGGTATGTATCTTGCAATGGCACGTGTTGCACATCGTGAAGGTTACCCCGAAATTGGTCTTTATTGGGAAAAAGCAGCTTATGAAGAAGCAGAACATGCTGCAAAATTTGCTGAACTTTTAGGCGAAGTTGTAACCGATTCTACCAAGAAAAATCTTGAAATGCGTGTTGACGCTGAAAATGGCGCAACTCTTGGAAAATTTGAACTTGCAAAACTTGCTAAAGAACTTGGTCTTGACGCAATTCACGACACCGTTCATGAAATGGCTCGCGACGAAGCAAGACACGGCAAAGCTTTTGAAGGTTTGCTCGGTCGTTATTTTAAATAATTGACAAAATTTTTAAAAGGGAAGCGTGAATAAACGCTTCCCTTTTTTGTTAAACTAACACAGGAGGAATTTAAAATGAAAAAATTATCAGTTTTATTTATCACATTAATTTTGACCTTTGCACTTTCCGCCTGCGGTAGAAATGCAATGGACAACAACTCAATGAATGGCGGTACAAACAGTCCCAACACCAACAGTAATTCACAAGATTCAAACTTGACACCTTCCAACCCAACCAGTGATAATTTGTCAAGCGAAATCACTCGTGAAAAAGCGCTTGAAATTGCCTTTGAAAAAGCAGGCGTTAAGCAGACAGACGTTAGGGATTTGGAAGTTGAACTTGACACCGAAAACGGCGTAAAGGTTTGGGAAATTGACTTTGATTACAAAAACGAAGAATATTCCTATGACGTTAACGCAAAAACCGGCGCTATAACCAAAACCGAACGCGAACGTGACAATTAAACCGTTATTAATGAAATAAGGCGCAGGGCTTTGCACTGTGTCTTATTTTTATATGTACTTGAAAGTTATTATACTTTTATGTTATATTATAAAAGTATGGATAGCTTAAATTTCTTACTTTTATAAAGGATGAAAAAATGAAAAACATTACGGGTTTAATTTCGGTTATAATTCCGGTTTTTAACCGAGCAAACGTTATTGAAGAATGTATAAATTCAGTTTTGGGGCAAACTTATCAAAATTTTGAAATTGTTATTGTTGATGACGGTTCAACCGATAATACTTACAAAATTTGTAAATCTCTTGCCGAAAAAGACACAAAAATCAAATTATTTAAAGGTGAACACGCAGGCGTTTCGGCAGCAAGAAACACCGCTATTGAAAAAGCAAATGGCGAGCTTGTTTTCTTTTTAGACAGCGACGACGTCATTCATCCCCTTTTGTTTGAAACCTTGATTACAGCAATGGAATCAAACAATGCCGCCATCGGTGCTACCAACGTGATAGACGTTAGTCAAACAATTTGGAACCAGGTTCGTCAAAGAATCAAAAATGGTAAAAGTGCGACGGGTACAACCACTTACCTTTCCCCTGAAAAAGTAATTGATGCCGCTCTCGGCGGCGATTCGCCACTTGGTTGTATTGGCGGTGTAATGATGCGCCGCGACCTTGTCGACAACACCAAATTTAATACCGAAATATACATAGGCGAAGACTTTTACTTTATATATGAAAATATTATTAAAGGCGCTTCGGCAGTATTTTTAAAGCAAAAATGGTATTATGTTCGCCACCACGAAAATAACAGTTCGTGGGATTACAGCTTTAACGGTTTTTTTACCCGTTTTAACCGCCGCAAATTAGTTTGGGAAAGCGAAGAAAAATTAGGTCGCACCCAATATGCCAACAAGCAAAAAGCTAGCGCTTTTTATTGCTTTAGTGTTTGCTTTGAAAAAAATAAACCCTACAGTAAAGACAGTAAAAAAATGCGTAAAGTGTTGCGCGAATATAAAACGGTTATATTGCCCGTTTTAAGCTTTAAGGGGAAAATCGCCTACCTTTTGGGCACGTATTGCCCCATAACCTATTCGCTAATTTTAAAATTAAGGAAAAACCGTAAATGAACAATTTTACAACCACTAATACACCTTTTGAAATTTTACAAAAATTTCTTAATATGCCGCTTGAAAGCGGAGATGAGGTTTTTTCTATCTTTGCTAAACTGCCAAACGCTATTATTGGTAAGGGCGAAACTGCTTTGGAAAGATTTGTGTATATTCCGGGTAATCGCAAAGATCGTGTTGTACTTGTGGCGCATCTTGATACCGTGTGGGACAAATTATATCAAGATACATATTCCACCGAAAAAAAGATTATTTTTAAAGACGGCGTTTTCAAAAGCGACAACAAAGAATGTGGAATTGGTGCTGATGACCGCGCGGGCTGTGCAATTCTTTGGGCACTAAAAGACTGTGGGCACAGCATACTTGTTGTAGATGGTGAGGAACGTGGAAAGCAGGGTGCAAATTTAATAAAAGCCCAATACCCCAAGCTTTATAAAGCGCTTAACCGCCACCGTTTTATGATAGAATTTGACTGGGCAGGAACAAACTGTTGCCTTTTTAATCAGGTTGACAACACCAAAAAATTTAAACATTACATTGAAAATGTGCTTGGCTTTGTTGACAGTAAAGAAAAAGGCGGTTGCGACCTTGCGGTTTTATGTAAAAACATTTGCGGCGTTAACCTTGGTGTTGGCTACCACCTGCACCACACCAATAAAGAAACACTTGTATTTTCGCAGTGGGAAAACACACTTAATAAAGTAAGTGAATTTTTAAAAAATAAGCAACCGAAGTTTAAATCGCTTATTTTTGCAAAACATATTCGGCTTGCAAAAAGTTTAATTTCAAAAGTGCTTCACTTTTTAAGAATAAAAAAATTTTTTAAGGGGAATTAAAAAATGAAAAAACTTTTAGCAATAATTTTAGCAATAATAATGGTTTTGGGGCTTACCTCTTGCGGAATAACCCGTTATTTACAGCCCAAAAAAGAAACCGACTTTACCAAACCTGATAATTATTCAATTGTTATTAATCTTTTGATTAATTTAGAATTTAATTTTTATCTTGACAGCGATAACAACGTTTTGGCGGTAGAGGGTCTTGACTCAGGCGCCAAAATGATTATTGACGAGCTTGCGCTTAATGGTTTGGATTTTTACGACGCTGTAAAAGAGGTATTTTCAAAACTACATGACGAAGGTTACATAGCCAACAACCTTTCTATAAAGGTTACGGTCGTTGAAATTAAGGACCCCACCATTGACGTTGAAGACATTTTAGAAAACACCGAAGACGCCATTGAAGAAGAGGCAGAAAACCTTAAAACACCTATAGATATTGAAGTTAACGCTCCAATTATAGAAGACGTTGAAGAAGAAATTGAAGACGAACAAGAACAAGAGCCCGAAGAGGAAGAAAACAAAGAAGATGACAAAAACTCTATTGAGGGACTTTACGGTTGTCCATTTTTTACAACTGACGACGTAAGCCCTATGTTTAATTCCGACGGAAGTCCTCACTTTGAAGAGCTTGCACGCTACGGTATGCCGCTTTATGACAAATATCTTGTAAACAAGGTTGAAACTCCGGCTTGTTGGCAATATGATTATGAATTTCCCGAAGCCGACGTTTATAATCGTATTAAATCACGTTTTGTTTTTAACGACACTGTTTGGAACAATTTCTTAGCATATGGCGATTATAATATTCATATCGCCGGCAGTACAACATATGAAAACGGTGTATTCAAATTTTCTTATCTTGACGGTGTGGGTGCGGGACCGTATTGGATTCAATATGAATATCTTTCATTACAAATGCAAAACGGTTCATTTGTAGTAACACATAAAGCATTTTCAGAAGAGGGCGAAAACTTTACACTTAAAGTTACATATAACTTTAACAGTAAATATAACGGTGAAAAATATGTAACAATTAAATCAAGTGGCGACTGGGAAGATGGCTTTATTTATGGTGGAATTTATTCCAAAAACAAAGACTTTATAAACTCTATTCGCATTGCTAAAATTGAAAAACTGCCCAGAAGTTAAACAATAAAACAAAAATATAAATAAAAGCAAAAAATAACTTGACAAAAAGCGTTTTTGGTTGTATAATTCCTTTGTTGCAATCCAAAGACAGTAGGTGGCGTTATGCCGTAAGTTTATCGCCTACCGAGGTAAGCGCTTAAATAATTTATTTATGCTTATTTTCGTCCGTCTTGCTTTATGCAATGACGGACTTCTTTTTTAGATTGCAAAATCTAAATTTTTGTGAGGTGAATCCAATTGCCAAACGCTGCAGTATTAGAACAAAAACAAAAGCAGGTAGCTGAACTTTCCGAAAAGTTAGAAAAAGCTATCGTAGGTGTTGTTGTTGATTACAAAGGCATCACAGTTGCTGACGATACTAAACTTCGTAAGGAACTTCGTGAAAACGGTGTTGATTACTTCGTTGTTAAGAACACCATCCTCGGTCGTGCTATTGCTGACACTTGTTACGCTGATATGAGCTCTGCTCTCGAAGGCACCACCGCTATCGCCATCGCTAATGAAGACTACACCGCAGCAGCAAGAATTCTTTCAAAGTTTGCTGAATCACACCCCGACTTCAAGATTAAAACTGGTTTCCTTGATGACAAGGTTGTTGATGTGGCTACAATTGACGCTCTTGCTAAACTTCCCACCAAGGAAGTACTTCTTGCAACTGTTTGCAATGCCTTCCAGGCACCCATCGCAGCATTCGCACGTGCTGTACAAGCTATCGTTGACAAAGAAAACGAAGCAGCTTAATTTTATTTAATTTAAAAAACAAATAATTATATTGGAGGAAAATTAAAATGGCATCTGAAAAAATCACAGCTATGATTGAAGAGTTAAAAACTCTTACCGTATTAGAACTTTCTGAACTTGTAAAGGCAGTAGAAGAAGAATTTGGCGTATCTGCAGCAGCAGCTGTAGCAGTAGCAGCTCCCGCAGCAGGCGGCGCAGCAGCAGCTGAAGAAAAGACCGAATTTGACGTTGTACTCAAAGAAGCTGGTCCCGAAAAGATTAAGGTTATCAAGGTTGTTCGTGAAATCACCGGTCTTGGCCTTGCTGAAGCTAAGGCAATCGTTGATGGCGCTCCCAAGACCCTTAAAGAAGGCGCTTCTAAAGAAGAAGCTGAAGAAATCAAAGCTAAACTTACTGAAGTTAACGCTGTTGTTGAACTCGCTTAATCTTAAATTTAGATTTTTTAAAAAGAACACCCTCGGGTGTTCTTTTTTTGTTTATTTTTGGCAAATATACTGCAACTTTTAATTGACATATTCTATATATAGTGGTAAAATTAAGAAGATAATATTGCAGCTTTGCTTTTATGGAATAATTTGGCGAATATTCCATAAAATGAGTTGATATATCGCAGGAGGGAAACACACGACTCCTGTTACAAAAAAACCGTGTTTTATATAGGAGGTGCATGTATATGCCATGGATTATTATGGGCGCCGTTGCACTTGTCCTGGCTGTTATCGGTTTCTTTTCCGGTTCAGCTTACCGCCGCAAATCAGCAGAAGCCACTATCGGCTCGGCTGAGGATGAGGCAAAACGCATTTTAAACGACGCCATAAAAACTGCCGAATCTAAAAAGCGTGAAGCTTTATTAGAGGCAAAAGAAGAAGTTCACACCTTGCGTCAAGAAACTGAAAAAGACCTTCGCGAACGCAGAAGCGAAGTTCAACGTCAGGAACACAGACTTCAACAAAAAGAAGAATCGCTTGACAAAAAGATTGAAAACTTCGAAGCAAAAGAAGAAAAACTGGCACTGAGAGCCAAAGAAATTGAAGCAAAAATTGAAGAATGTGACCGCTTAAAACAAAGCCAAATGGATTTACTTGAAAAAATTTCCGGCTTTACAAAGGAACAAGCAAAAGCACATCTTTTACAACTTCTTGATGACGAATTAACCCACGAAAAAGCAGTTAAAATACTTGATTATGAACAACAAATTAAGGATGACTGCGACCGCATTGCTAAAAACATTGTTGGTCACGCAATTCAGCGTTGTGCGGCTGACCATTCGTCAGAAATGACCGTTTCGGTTGTTCCGCTTCCCAGTGATGAAATGAAGGGTCGCATTATCGGTCGTGAAGGCCGTAACATTCGTGCCCTTGAAACCGCAACAGGTGTTGACCTTATTATTGATGATACACCCGAAGCAATTACCCTTTCAAGCTTTGACCCTGTAAGACGTGAAATTGCACGTGTTACCCTTGAAAAGCTTATTCTTGACGGTCGTATTCATCCAGCGAGAATTGAAGAATCTGTTCAAAAGGCAACCAACGAAGTTGAAACCACCATTAAACAAACCGGTGAACGCGCTATGATTGACGCAGGTGTTCCCAATTTACACCCCGAAATCATCAAACTTCTTGGTAAGCTTAAATATCGTACAAGTTATGGCCAAAGTGTTCTTAACCACTCGCTCGAGGTTTGTTACCTTTCAGGGCTTTTGGCTGCCGAAATGGGCGCAGACGTAACTTTAGCAAAACGTGCAGGTTTACTTCATGATATTGGTAAAGCGCTTGACCACGAACAAGAGGGCTCACACATTCAGCTTGGTGTTGAAGTTGCTAAAAAGTACCGTGAAAACGATACCGTTGTTAACGCAATTCAAGCACACCACGGCGAAGTTGAAGCCAAAACAGTTATCGCTTGTATCGTTCAAGCGGCAGACGCTATTTCTGCTGCACGTCCCGGTGCCAGACGCGAAAACATTGAAAGCTATATCAAACGACTTGAAAAGTTGGAGGAAATCGCCAATTCCTTTAACGGTGTTGAAGGTTCGTTTGCTATTCAAGCGGGTCGCGAAATCCGCATAATTGTTAAACCAGAAGTTGTGACCGAAGACCAAATGGTGCTTATGTCACATCAGATTGCCGAAAGAATTGAGAATGAACTCGAATACCCCGGTCAAATTAAGGTTAACGTTATTCGCGAAAGCCGCGCTGTTGACTATGCTAAATAATTAAAAACAAAAACCTTGTAAGGAATTTTCCTTACAAGGTTTTTTGTTACTTTCTTTTCATTTTAATTATAGAATAATACATTACTGCCATACCTGCACTAAATATTAAACCACCAATTATATCGGTTATGTTATAAAGGGTAAAATTCACACCCGTAAGGTTATGAACAAAATTATTTATTGTTACTTGAAAATACATCGGCAACCTCGCTGATAGTTATATATGCCGAGTTATCAATATTGTGTACAAGTTCCTTCATTCTTACAATTTGGTAACGGTTAACAACAAAATATAGCATTGCCTTTTCTTTATTAGAATAACCGCCCTTTGCCTCCAGCTTGGTAACGCCACTACCAAAAACCTCACATAGCTTTTGGCAAACCTCATCTGGATTTTCAGTTATTATAATAGCACACTTGGCCCTGTCAATACCATCAACAATAAAGTCAATTGTCTTAAGTGCTGCCGCATATGTAACAATTGAATATAAGGGCAATATCCAACTTTTTAATACAAAGCCGCAAACAACATATAAAAGCACGTTATACACCATTACAAATGTTCCAACGGTTACACCAAGACGTTTGGCAAAAATTACTGCCATAACCTCTATACCATCCATTGCACCACCGTAGCGAATTGCAATACCGCTGCCTATACCCGAAATTACACCGCCAAACAACGCACAAAGTAATAAATCCGTACCTGCTAAGGGTGAGGCAATACTAACATCTATTGGTAATACATCGGTAATAAGCCATGCACAAACCGAATAAACACAAACTGTATATATAGCAGATAACGTAAATTTTAAGCCCTGCTTTTTAAAACCAAATAAAAATAATGGAACGTTTAACACCAAAAGAAAAATTGAAAGGGTTAGATATGAAGGAGTAACTTGGTCTAAAAGAATTGATGTGCCAGAAATACCACTATCATATAATTTAACAGGCATTAAGAAAACCGTAATACCGAAGGCATTTATAATACCGGCGACAGTTAACATTAAAAAATCAACTATTCGTGTTTTCCATTTTTTCATTATGTAAATATCTCCAATAAATTATTTTTTATTACTACGTTTCAACAAAAAGACCGTTTCTACGTGAATAGAGTGTTATAGTTACATATCATTATTTCCTTGATAGGTAACATACGACCTCTACGTGCTCGGTATGGGGGAACATATCAACAGGTTGAATTTTGCGAACACCATAACCGTTACGTGCGAAATATTTTAAATCGCGCGCCAACGTTTCGGGATTACAGGAAACGTAAACCACCCTTTCGGGTGCGAGGGTAACAACCGATTTCATAAACCGTTCGTCACTGCCGGCTCGCGGTGGATCCATAATAACCACGTCTGCCTTTTCCCCTGCCGCCGCCATTTCAACCATAAATTCACTCGCATCGGCGGTGAAAAACTCGATATTATTAATATCGTTACGCTTTGCGTTAAATTTAGCATCCTTTACCGCATCGGCATTTAATTCAACACCGATAACCTTTTTGGCGCTTTGTGATGCCAAAATACCAATTGTACCGGTACCACAATATGCGTCAATTACTGTTTGACTACCGTTAAGCTCCATATATTCAAGCGCTTTGCCGTAAAGAACGGTTGTCATAACAGGGTTTACCTGATAAAACGACTTTGGCGAAATGCGGAAAACACGGTCAAAAATTGTGTCTTCAATATAACCGTCTCCATAAAGAGTAATGTTTTTATCGCCCAAAACAAGACTTGTGAATTTATTGTTTACATTCTGAACGATTGTTGTAATTTCGTGGTGGCGCTGAAGCAGCGCATTAATAAACGAACGGCTTGACGGAAAAACAGCTGTGCCGGTTACAAGCACGACCATAATCTGCCCCGTATAGTAACCCTTGCGGATTAAAACGTGGCGCAAAAAACCGGTCATATTGTTTTCGTCAAAGGGTTTTAATTTAAAAGACTTTAAAAGTTTTCGAATGGTAACAACAATTTCATCGGCTTTAGTGTCTTCAATCATACATTCGTCAATTGGTACGATTTTATGGGTGGACGACTGATAAACACCCGAAATTATACCCGTTTTATCACGACCAAAAGCCGCCTGCACTTTGCAGCGATAATGGATGGGACTTTTCATTCCTAAAATTTCTTTAACGTGGCAAAACTTACCAAGCAACTTAATACATTTTATCTGCTTATATTTTAGCTGTTCAGAATAGGTCATATTTTGCAAATGACAACCGCCGCATTTTTTATAATGCGGGCAACCGTTACCCTTGCCTACCTTTAAGGCAGTCGGTTTTTTGATTTTATTTTGCATAATTTTCTCCTTTAACCAAAATACCGACAGTTTCAACATGACTAGTACGCGGAAATAAATCAGCGGGGGTATATTCAACCAAGTTATACCCTTCTTCATTAAAAATTTTAATATCACGCGCAAAGGTTGCGGGGTCGCAAGAAATATAAACAACACTTTCGGGACAAAAATCGTTTGCAATAATTTTAATAAGTTCGCTGTCGCAACCCTTTCTTGGCGGGTCAACAATTACCGTATCGGGCTTTATTTTTTCTTTTCTTAAAGTTTCTGCGGCTGTTTTCGCATCACCACAAATAAATCTTGCATTGGTTATGCCATTTTCTTTTGCGTTAAATTCGGCATCCTTTACTGCTGCTTCAATAATTTCAACACCAGTAACGCTCTTAGCTTCGTTTGCCATTGAAAGCCCAATTGTACCCGCGCCGCAATAAAGGTCGATTATATTTTTGTCAAAGGGTTTTGCATATTCTTTGGCTTTATTGTAAAGCTTTTCAGCCATAACGGTATTTACCTGATAAAACGACAAGGGCGAAAGTCGTACCTTAACACCTGCCAAAATATCGGTTATATAATCATTGCCATAAATGGTTTGACATTTGTCGCCCAAAATTACATTCGTGTCTTGCTTATTGGCGTTAAGCACAACACTCTTTAAATTGGCGCCACAAAGCTTTTGCAGTTTAGAAACAATTATCTCGCTTTTGGGGAGAAAATCGCCATTAAGCACAAAACAAACCATAATTTCGCCCGTTTTGTCGCCCTTGCGTATATACAAGTGTCGCAAAAGCCCTTGATGCTTTTCTTCGTTGTAAATGCTTATAGAATATTGTCTTACAAAATCGCTGACCGCCCCGCAAATTTTTGAAAAAATTTCGGGTTGTAAAAGACAGTCTTCACATTCAATAATGCGGTGGGAATGAAAGGCGTAAAAGCCCACTCCCCCATTTTCGTTTATGGGATATTGCGCCTTGTTACGATAACGGTCACACCTGTCAAACAAAATTGGCTTTGGCTCTAAATCTACCCCACCAATGCGTTTAACCGCTTCTTTAACCTTGTTAGCTTTAAGTTTTAATTCAGCATTGTAATCAATGTGACGGAAAACACAACCACCGCAACGGTTAAAACAGGTGCAGTCGTTTTCAATTCTGCTTTCAGATGGAGTGATTATTTCCATTAATTTGCCATAAGCGTAGGTCTTTTTAACCTTAAGGGCTTTTACTTTGACAATATCGCCAACTGCAGTTAAAGGAACAAAGACCGCCATACCGTCGACTTTACCAACACCACTACCGTCGTTTGTGACGTCAATAATTTCAAGAATAAATTCGTCATTTTTACGCATTTTCACCCCACCTTTCTTGTTTTTAAAAAGTATACCATGAAACACCAAAAAATACAATCATTCATCACTTATTCAAAACCTTCTTCTTATACTCCGACGGTGTCATATTCATATGTTTTTTATAAAGCCGAAAAAAATTAGAATAATTCTGAAATCCCACTCTTAAATAAGCTTCTTCTATCGGTGTATTAACCCTAATCAAATCATTAAATGCTGAAAGTCGCCGGAATACAACATAATTCCACACCGTTACACCTACGTGCGCCTTAAACAAACGGGATATGTAAAATTTATCAACAAAAAATTCTTTTGCTATTTCTTCCAAACTTATTTGATGCTCAAAATTTTGGTTAATATAAGCAATAACGTTATTAATTATTTTGTTGTCAGAGAATTTTATTTCTTCACTGGAATTTTTAACGATTATATTTCTAATTTTCGATAAAATTTCAACTGCCTTACAAACTGAAACCAGTTTATCAATATCGTTTGATTTTTTCACTAAGTTGAGCAATTCTAAAAGCTGTGTATTAATTTTCTCATTTTCTATTAATTCTTTGGGTATTTTATTATCACAACCATCCTTACGGTTGTAAAAAGGTTCAAAAAATTTTTCACCTGCGGTGCCAAAATTTCGCAATAAATTACTGTTGAAATAAAGCACTAATCTTTCGTGAGACATCCCATCCTTAACAACGCAATGATATAACTCTGACGGTTTTAAAAGTATAAGGTCACCATCTTGTATATCATATTTTTTACCTTCTATTTTAATTTCGCCAACGCCTTTTATGAAATAGATAAACGATAATTCAACATCATAATGCAAATATTGGGTTGTAGATTTGCCTGCAAACTCACCTATTGTATGATGCAATCTAAAGCCCAAATTATCATCATACAATTGTTTAATATAATTTTTATTCATTTAAGTACTCCAATAATGTTTATATCAATATTGTACATATTTTTACCAATATTGTCAATTGTATATTTAATATTTACTCGTATAATATAGTGGACCTAAAATTAAAAAGGATGATATGAATGGTAGATAAGAAAAAAGCGCGCAGTCTTGCAGTACTTTTTACTGTAACCTATATGGCAAGCTACATAACGCGGATTAATTTTGGCGCAATTATTTCGGAAATTGAGGTACAAACCGGGATTGCGCGCACACTGCTTTCTATGTCGATTACCGGCGGATTTATTACATACGGAATAGGTCAAATAATAAGCGGTGTTTGCGGCGACCATTTTTCGCCCAAAAAGCTTGTAAGCTTAGGACTTGCCGTTTCAGTAGTAATGAATTTACTTATGATGATAAGTAACAACCCTTATGTTATGCTCATTATATGGTGTGTAAACGGTTTTGCTCAAGCATTTATGTGGCCGCCCATTGTAAAAATTATGGTTGAAGTTTTTTCAGAAGATTATTATAAAAAAATGGCTGTTAGAATATCTTGGGCAAGCTCATACGGTACTATTGCCATCTACCTTATAGCACCGCTTATTATAACACTTTTAAATTGGCGATTTGTTTTTCTTTTTTCGGCAATATGCGGTATTATAACAATATTCTTATGGAATAAATACAGTGTAGACATTGACCGTAGCAAAAAAGTTACAACCCCTAAAGGCAATACTAAAAATGCAAATTATTTACTTTTAACCCCCGTTGTAATAGGTATTATGGTAGCAATTATTTTGCAGGGTATGCTTCGCGACGGTGTTACCACCTGGATGCCCACCTACATTGCCGAGGTTTATCATTTAGATACTGCAGTTTCAATACTAACAGGTATTGTCATGCCATTATTCAGCATTGGCTGCACCCAAATAACCTCAAAGTTATACCGCCACAAAATTAAAAGCCCTGTTACCTGCTCGGTTATTATGTTTGTAATTGGAACAACTGTTTCAACCACACTCTATTTCTGTTCCGGCAGTAGCGCAATCGTTTCAATTTTATGTTCAGCTATACTTACAGGTGCTATGCACGGTGTTTCTTCTATGCTTACCGCAATGGTACCGCCATTCTTCAAAAAATATGGCAACGTTTCAACCGTAACAGGTGTTTTAAATGCTTGTGCTTACATAGGCAGCGGTATTTCAACCTTCGGTATTGCAATAATTTCTGAAAACTACGGTTGGCAAATAAATATACTAATATGGTGCTTAATCGCTGTAGTGGGAACAATAATTTGCTTTGCTTGTATTAAGCCGTGGAAGAAAAAATTTCAAATGTAATAAAAACGCTATACACATCTAAAAGATGCGTATAGCGTTTTAAATTTTAGTTAATGCCTAGTTTTTCTGAAGAAGCAACCGTAATGTCGTTTTTAGCCAAAAGCTCGGCAACCTCGTCTGCATCGGCAAGTTGCAAAATCATATAAGCATTTTCATCAGCATGACCGAAAATTGAATACATATAGCTTACGTCAACATTTGCATTTGCCAGAACCTGTAAAAGCGTGTTAAGACCACCGGGAATGTTAGGAACAGCAACCGCCAAAACGTCAGTTGTAGTAGCAATTGCACCGTTTTCCTTTAAAACTGCAAGTGCTTTTTCGGTGTCATCAACAATTATGCGAAGCAAACCATAGTCGGTGGTTTCAGCAATATTAAGTGCACGCAAGTCAATTTTATTATAAGCGAGAAGCTGTGTAATTTCCAAAAGGCGACCTGCTCTGTTTTCAATAAAAATTGTAATTTGTTTAATTGCCATTGTTAGTCCCTCCTATATCTTACGCTTATCAATTATGCGAACTGCCTTGCCTTCACTTCTGGCAATAGACTTAGGTTCAACAAGGCGAACCTTTGCATAAATACCAAGCATTGCTTTAAGTGCTGAAACAAGGTCTTTTTCCATTTCGGTAATGCGACCAAGCGAATCGGTAAATAATTCGGGTGTCATTTCAACCAAAACTTCAATTGTGTCGCTGTGATTTACGCGGTCAACAACAATTTGATAGTTAGCGGGATAGCCATTTTCCAAAAGAACAGCTTCAATTTGTGACGGGAATACGTTAACACCCTTAACGATAAGCATATCATCGCTTCTGCCCATTGGCTTGTGCATTTTAACAAGTGTACGACCGCAAGAACATTTTTCGCGACTTAAAACGGTAATGTCCTTTGTGCGATAACGAAGCAGCGGGAAACCTTCCTTTGTGATTGAAGTAAATACCAATTCACCCTGACTGCCTTCGGGTAAAACTTCCAAAGTGTCGGGATCGATAATTTCAGCAATAAAGTGGTCTTCATTAATATGCATACCGGTTTGTTCGCTGCATTCAAACGCAACACCGGGACCGCTTGTTTCAGTAAGACCGTAAATATCGTATGCTTTAATACCCAACTGTGTTTCGATATCGCGGCGCATTTCTTCACTCCACGCTTCAGCACCGAAAATACCTGCTTTTAATTTGATTTGGTCGCGAAGACCGCGTTCGTGAATACTTTCAGCCAAATATTCAGCATAAGAGGGTGTGCAACAAATAATTGTAGCGCCCAAATCGGTCATAAATTGAAGCTGACGGTCAGTATTACCCGAGGACATAGGAAGAGTTAAGCAACCAATCTTATGACTGCCTCCGTGCATACCAGAACCACCTGTGAAAAGACCGTAACCGTAAGCAACCTGACAAACGTCTTCATTAGTACCGCCTGCCGCAACAATAGCACGTGCGCAGCAGTCTTCCCATAAATCAATATCGTGTTGAGTATAGAAGGCAACCACGCGCTTACCGGTTGTGCCCGATGTGGAATGAATACGAACACAATCTTTAAGAGGTGCGCCCAAAAGACCGTAAGGATAAGCATCGCGCAAATCGTCCTTTGTTAAAAAAGGTAATTTATGTAAATCTTCAATACCCTTAATATCGTCAGGGGTCACACCCTTTTCTTCCATTTTTTTACGATAGTAAGGCACGTTTTCCCAAACGTGTTTTACTTGTGCAACAAGTCGTTCATTTTGAAGGGCTACCATTTCTTCACGGGTAGCACATTCCATTTCCTTTTGATAATAATTTTCCATTTTTATTACGCCTCTCTACCCAATACGAATGCTTTTTTGTTGAGTTCCAAAAACTTTGCGGGAACGCTCTTTTCAATAGCGTCTAACCATTCTTCTTCAGTAAAATCAAAATATTTTGAAAGTTTACCCATTAAAACAATATTTACCGCCTTTGAGGTACCTGCTTGTTCGGCCAATGACAAAGCATCAATAGCATCTAAATCTATGCCGAGTGCTTTGATTTTTGCTTCTAATTCCTTAGGGTATTCACAAGCACCAATAATAACGGGCATAGGATTAACCTCTTGGGTATTGGTGATAATCGTACCACCTTCTTTTAAATATTCAACCCAACGTGCAGCTTCTAAAAGTTCAAAGGAAACTATGTAATCGGCTTCACCTTTATCAATAACGGGTGAATAAACCTTATCACCATATCTTACGTAGGTAACAACACTACCCCCGCGTTGGCTCATACCGTGAACTTCGCTAACCTTAACGTCAAAACCCTTTGACAAAAGAATTCGGCCTAAAAGCTTACTTGCAAGCAACGTACCTTGTCCGCCAACACCGACAATCATAATATTTTTAGTTTGCATTACTTTTACGCCTCCTTCACAGTTTTAAATACGTCAAATTTACACATTTGGGCGCAAACCCCACAACCTGTGCAAAGTGTATTATCAATTTTAACCTTACCGTTAATTACGCTTACTGCGGGACAACCAATACGCATACAAGATTTACAACCGATACATTTATCAGTATCAACCTCAATAGGACCTGCATGCTTAACGTATTTTAAAAGCGCACACGGTCTGCGTGAAATGATAACGCTTGGCTCATTCTTTGCAAGTTCTTCTTTTATAACGGTATCACATTCAGCCAAATTATACGGGTCAACCACGCGAACGCTGTTAATACCAACACTTTTGCAAAGTGCTTCCAAGTCAATTTTACTGCAAGGGTCACCCTTTAGGTTGTAACCTGTGGTTGGGTTTTGCTGATGACCTGTCATACCTGTGATTGAGTTATCAAGAATAATTACGGTTGAATTTGAACCGTTATATGCAATATTAATAAGACCTGTAACACCCGAATGCATAAAGGTGGAGTCACCGATAACTGCAACGGTTTTACCGTCGGTTTCGCCTTCGTTTGCTTTATTAAAACCGTGAAGTGATGAAACCGAAGCGCCCATACAAATGGTAGTATCAATTGCTGATAAAGGTGCAACTGCGCCTAAAGTATAGCAACCAATATCGCCCATAACGGTAAGCTTATTTTTCTTTAAAGTATAGAAAAGACCACGGTGTGGACAACCTGCACACATAACAGGAGGCCGCATTGGCACATTTTCGCCGAGTGCCTTACCCACAGGGGCATCAACACCCAATTTTTCAGCAACAATGTTTTGACTAAATTCGCCTATGTTGCCAAAAACGTCTTTACCAATTACGTTAACACCAATATCGTTGCAATGGGTTTCAATGATACCATCAAGCTCTTCTACAACAATAACGGTTTTAACCTTTGCGGCAAAATCTTTGATTTTTTTAACGGGAAGCGGGTTAATCATACCCAATTTCAAAACGGGATACTTGTCGCCAAAAACCTCCTTAACATATTGATAACTTGTTGAAGAAGTAATAATACCAACGGTATTGTCGCTGCCTTCTTCTATCCTGTTAATTCTTGATGTTTCGGCATAAGCAATTAAATCAAGAGTGCGCTGTTCAACAATGGGATGACGCTTTTTAGCGTTACCCGGCATCATTATGTATTTTTCGCCCTGCTTTTCATAAGCTTTAACTTCGGGTACAATCCTTTCACTTTCTTCAACAATGCTTTGTGAATGGGCAACACGTGTGCACATTTTTATGAAAATAGGGGTATCAAATTTTTCCGAAATTTCAAACGCTTCTTTTACAAAAGAAATTGATTCCGCACTATCGCTTGGTTCAAGCATGGGGACCTTTGCCGCAATTGCATAATGACGAGAATCCTGTTCGTTTTGTGAAGAATGCATACCTGGGTCATCCGCAACACCGATAATGAAACCACCATTAACACCTGTGTAAGCCACAGTGAAAAGCGGATCGGCCGCAACGTTTACACCAACATGTTTCATGCCGCAAAAACTGCGTTTACCGGCCAAAGAAGCGCCAAACGCGGTTTCCATTGCGACCTTTTCATTGGGTGCCCATTCAGCATAAATTTCAGGGTATTTTGCAGCATATTCAGTAATTTCAGTACTGGGAGTGCCAGGATAACTGGAAACAAAGGAACAACCCGCCTCATAAAGACCGCGAGCCACTGCCTCGTTACCAAGCATAAGTTTTTTCATTTATTACACCTCGGTTAATAATGTGCAACTGCACAATATATAATAAGTTATTATAAATCATTATAATATCAAAAGCAAGATAGGAATTGTAAATTTTCCTATCCTGCCATAAATCAAAAGAAGATAAATCACTCTTCTAATGCACGTTTTGCAGAAACAGTTACCGATGCCTCATAACCCGCAAACTTTTCGTCAACATTTTGAGGTTTTGTTTTTTGTGTAAGTAAACTAATAATGGGAACAAGTACAAGACCGCCAAGCATTGCGAATACACCTGAATGTAATGACGTTTG
The DNA here is from genome assembly GCA_045578165.1 of Acutalibacteraceae bacterium. Lineage (GTDB taxonomy): Bacteria > Bacillota > Clostridia > Oscillospirales > Acutalibacteraceae > UBA737. The sequence goes on along the minus strand of JAZNJR010000030.1, from coordinate 50,336 downwards.
GAATACAAATCCTAAAATTTGACCCGGAAGCACTATAATACCCAAAGACTTAAGCAACTGAATTAAAGTAACACCGACGCCAAAGCCGAAAGATGTCCAAACTGCGACGCGAGTAGTCTTTTTCCAGTAAAGCCCGTAAAGAAACGGTGCCAAAAACGAACCTGCTAAAGCGCCCCAAGAAACGCCCATCATTTGTGCGATGAACATTGACTTTGACCAAATGCTATCCTTCAAAATTGCAATAACTGCCGAAAGTGCGATAAAGAAAACGATAAGCAAACGCATTACTAAAAGCTTTTTCTTTTCATTTGCGTTCTTTTTTTCTTCCGGAATAATAACGTCTAAGGTAAGGGTTGAGGCCGAAGTAAGAACAAGTGATGAAAGGGTTGACATTGAAGCCGAAAGCACAAGCACGATAACAACACCAATTATGTAAGGTGAAAGATTTGAAAGCATTGTAGGAACAATGGTATCAAACTTGCCGCCCGCCGCGGCAAATGCTTCTTCGGTAACAAAAAGTTTACCAAATCCACCAAGGAAGTAACAACCACCTGCAACAATAATTGCGAAAATAGTTGAAATAATTGTGCCTTTTTTAATTGCCGCTTCGTTAGAAATTGCATAGAATTTACCGACCATTTGCGGAAGTCCCCAAGTGCCGAGAGAGGTAAGAAGCACAACTACCACAAGGAAAATTGGGTTAGGACCCAAAAATGAAGTGTATTCCCAACCACCTTTTTCTGCCAAAAGTTCGGTAGACTTCATAAAACCGCCGTTTTGGTTAAGTACCGCAACAATTACCGCAACAATACCACCAAGCATTATAATGCCTTGTATAAAATCGTTAATTGCAGTAGCCATATAGCCGCCAAAAATAACGTAAATACCGGTTAAAACTGCCATTACAAGAATGCATACCCAGTAAGGAATTTCAAATGCGATATTGAAAAGACTTGAAAGACCGTTATATAGTGATGCGGTGTAAGGAATTAAGAAAACGAATACAATTACGGATGCGGCAATTTTTAATGCTTTGGAATCATAACGCTTTTGGAAGAAGTCGGGCATTGTTTTAGAATTAAGATGCTGTGTCATAACGCGGGTACGTCTACCCAAAATTTCCCAAGCAAGAAGTGAACCTATAAACGCGTTGCCAAGACCAATCCAAGTAGAAGCAAGACCAAAGTTCCAGCCAAATTGACCTGCATAACCAACGAAAATAACCGCCGAAAAATACGACGTACCGTAAGCAAACGCAGTAAGCCAAGGGCCAACATTTCTGCCGCCCAAAACAAAACCGTTTACATCGGTTGCGTGTTTTTTGCAATAAAAACCAACTGCGACCATTACTGCAAAGAAAACTACTACCAATATGCCTGTGAAAATTTCTGCTGTCATTTTAAACCCTTCTTTATATTTTGCCAAAGCACTTTTTTAACTATTAATCTGTGCTTCAACAAGACTTACCTTGCAATATTTTTCACGAAGCACAGGTTTTTCAATTTTACCTGTTGGGTTGCGCGGAACCTTATCAAATATAATCTTTTTCGGTCTACGATAACGCGGAAGCTTCTGACAAAATTCATAAATTTCCGCTTCACTACAAGTAATATCTTCCTTAATTTCGATAATTGCTGCTGCAATTTCGCCAAGACGTGCATCAGGAAGACCTATAACTGCAACGTCCTTTATTTTATCAAACTTGCGAAGTTCGTCTTCAATTTGAACAGGGTAAAGGTTTTCACCGCCAGAAATTACAACATCTTTCTTGCGGTCAACAAGATAAATAAATCCATCTTCGTCAACCTTTGCCATATCACCTGTATAAAGCCAACCATCTTTTAAAATTTCGTTGGTGGCTTCTTCATTTTTATAGTAACAATCCATTACACCGGGACCTTTAACCGCTAATTCGCCAACATCCCCTGCCAAAACTTCGTTTCCGTTTTCGTCAACAATTTTAACTTCCCACAAATAACCCGCTTTACCTATTGCGCCAACTTTATGTACGTTTTCAACACCCAAATGAACGCAACCCGGACCGATAGATTCGCTTAATCCATAGTTTGTATCATACTGGTGGTTGGGGAAATATTTAAGCCATCGACGAATTAGTGACGGGGGCACGGGTTGTGCGCCAATGTGCATTAAACGCCATTGTGAAAGCAAGTAATCGTCAAGCTTAATTTTTCCCGATTCAATTGCATCCAAAATATCTTGCGCCCACGGTACCAAAAGCCAAACAATTGTGCATTTTTCTTCGGTAACAGTACGAAGAATCCATTCGGGTTTAACACCACGAAGAAGAACTGCTTTACTGCCCGACAAAAGTGAGCCAAACCAATGCATCTTCGCACCCGTATGATATAGTGGAGGAATACAAAGGAACACGTCTTCTCTCTGCTGTGAGTGGTGTTTTTGTTCGGTATAGCAAGATCCCACAAGTGCACGATGACGGTGCAAAATTGCTTTCGGGAAACCCGTTGTACCTGATGAGAAATAAATTGCACCAAAATCATCCTCGGTTAAAGAAACGGGAGGTGCTTGGGTTGAACAGAAGTTCATAAGATATGTGCCGTCTTCGGCATAATCGGGCTTACCCTTGCCAATAAAGAACATTGTATTTACTTTTGGCAAATCATTATAAACAGTGTCCATTCGACCGACAAATTCGGGACCAAAAACCAAAACCGAACAGTCTGCCAAATCAAGACAATATTTAATTTCGTCTCCCGAATATCTAAAATTAAGAGGTACTGCAATACAACCCGCTTTTAAAATACCGAAATATACCGGTAACCATTCAAGTGAATTCATTAAAAGAATGGCAACCTTTGTACCTTTTTCAAAACCGCGACTTAAAAGCAAGTTAGCAAATCTGTTTGCCTTACGGTCGAATTCGCGCCAGGTAAGTTCACGTCTATAAGGTGCATCAATTGCACTTTCAATAAGACTGGCTTCGCGCCAAGTCACCGCTTTATCGCGGTCTTCGGAAGGGTTTACTTCTACCAAAGCAACCTCTTCCCCATAAAGTCTTGCATTTCTTTCCAAAAAGTCTGCAATAACCATTTTCATCCTCCTAAAACACTTTAGCGATTTAACACTTTAACATTTTAACACGTTAAAGCGTTGATGTCAAGCATAATATCTGAAAAATTTATTGTTTTTTAAATTACATATGTTATAATGATTATATGAAATCGCAAGGGAGGTATTAAATGTATAAAAAGCTGTTATCAATACTGCTTTGCTTTATAATTGTGTTTTCCTTCGCGTCCTGTAGTATTTCGGACGTATTATCTGACGCAATTGGCGAAAATGCCGCTTCAGTTTTGGAAGGCCTTATAACCGGAAAGCCAATAAAAAAGGTAATAACCTCCCCTTCGATAGAGCTGCCCGAAGCCCCAAAAACACACCATACACCCCTATCTAAAGAAAATTATTATCAATATTCCCTTTTAAGTAATGAAGAAAAAGCACTTTATAACACTATTTGTAAGGGCATTGAAACCCAACAAAATTACATTGACGTTGAAAAATATAGTTTAACCGAAGATAATATAGATTATATGCTAAATTTAGTTCTTGCAGATAACCCGCAATACTTTTGGGTTGCAAAATTTTTGCAATATTCTATAACAACGGTTGAAGACGAAAGCTATATTACCCATTTAATTTTGTTTTACACCGACGGTGAAGTTACTGACGATTTTAATGACAAAGGCAATTTTTCCGCCACGGCCGACCGTGAAAAAATTAAACAACAAAAAATTCACTTTGATAATTTGGCAACCAATTTTCTTAAAAGCATTCCCGCAAATACTCCCGAAATTGAAAAAGAACGCATTATTCACGACTTTATATTAAAAACCATTACCTACGCCGAAAAAGAAAGTAATTTAGAACTTAAAAAAGAAAATTACTTAAGAATTTACGACCTTTATGGTGCTTTGGTTGACGGTTATGCAGTGTGCGAGGGTTACACAAAACTTTTTCAGTATTTGTGCTACCAAACCGGTATTAATGCAACCTTTGTTTTGGGCGAAAGTGAAAATGAAAGCCATTCCTGGAACACCGTTGAAATTGGCGGCAAATGGTACCATGTTGACACCACTTGGGACGATGGCTCAACTCAGGGAACACCCTTATACAGTTATTTTAATCTTACAACCTCACAAATTAGTAAAAATCATTTAATAGATGATGATAACGTTGCTGTTCCCACCGCGAATTCCACCACACACAGTTTTGCGAACACATTTGGCATTGCAATTAACAAAAATTTTGGCCCCCAAAATTTTGAAAACGCAGTTGATTATTTAATGAAAAGCAATACCCAATATTTAATTTTGGTTTGCAAGGGCGATTTACCCAATTATCAATACGTTAAGACAAATTTTTTTAATCTTAACAGCGACATTCAAAAATACATCAAAGTAAAGGGTTATAATTTATCATTTGATACAACTTATATTGAAATTGACAATTTTATATATCTAAAACGCAAATAAAAAGCACCTATTAAGGTGCTTTTTTTTATTTAAAAGTCAAAACGCAGAAATAAATTGGGGTTTATCGCTGACACGATTAAATAATAAATAATAAAGAAGAAAGAAGAAAAAATGTGTGCCTTTGGTACTATATATAAATAAAGTCGGCAAAGCCGACACCAATTTAATTCTTTTACACGCTTGCGCGGCAAGGATTTTGGGAACCCTTTCAAAATCTTTGATTTTGTTAAAGGGTCAAGTTCTTATTCTTTCTTATTTATTATTTCATCGCGCAGCGACAAACTATAATTTAAAAAATATTATACATTTTTTTGTAAAGATAATCATATTGACAAATGGTTAAATGCATTATAAAATTATATGGTAATAAAATTAAGGTGGTAAAATATGTCTGTAAAAATTTCTCCCTCGGTTTTAACTGCGGATTTTTTAACCCTTGCCGACGATATTAAAAAACTTGAAGCGGCAGGGTGCGATATGCTTCATCTTGACGTTATGGACGGAATTTTTGTGCCTAATATTTCGTTTGGTGTGCCTGTGATTAAATCAATTAAAGCACATTCAAGTGTACCGCTTGACGTTCATTTAATGATTGACAGACCCCACCGCTACATTAAGGAATTCGCCGCCGTTTCAGACTGGCTTGGTTTTCATTTTGAGGCCGGAAGCGACAATGCCGAATTACTTAAAGAAATTAGAAGTCTTGGTTGTAAGGCATACATTACCATTAAGCCCTGCACCAAGCCGGAAGAAATTTTTAATTTGTTGCCCTTGTGCGATATGGTGCTTGTAATGTCGGTTGAACCCGGCTTTGGCGGTCAAAAATTTATGCCGCAGGCACTTGAAAAGTTAACCGTTTTGAAGGATGAAATTAAACGTCAAGGTCTTTCGGTGGAATTGGAAATTGACGGTGGCATTAATGGCGACACCGCACCGTTAGCGGCAAAAGCAGGTGCTACGGTTTTGGTTGCGGGCAGTTATCTTTTTAGTGACAAAATGAAAGAAAGAATGGAATTTTTAAAATCACTTTAAAAATGCCTTTCCGTATATTTTCACAGCATTGCCCATCACAAGCGGTTTTGAATGTTCTCGGGTTTGGGCAATTTGTATGTAATTCTTTGTTTTAAATTTTGCAAATTCCGAAAGCTGTCTTAAAGTGGGCCAACGTTCGTCGGCGGTCAGTATTAAACGGTAATCGGAATAACTTTTGTAAAGCGAGCTTTTAATCAGCGGTTTTTTCTTGTAAAGAAATATCATACCGTTGGTCAAATCTTCACTGTTGGCGAAAACGTAAAGCACTTCAGCTTTTTCAATTTTTCTTTGCAGTGTGGGTAGGGACATTGTTAAAGGCCTCCGCTTAGTAGGGGATTTTGTTTTATGAATTATATCAAGCTTAAAAGCGGTACCGATATTCGCGGTGTTGCTACCGATAAGGGCGGTAAAGAAGTTACATTAACAAATGAAGCAGTTTATGATATAACCTCTGCTTTTGCGGTGTGGCTTAAAGCAAAAATTTCAAGTGATAACGTTAAGGTTGCAGTTGGGCGCGATTCTCGAATTACGGGTCCTGTAATTATGGAACAGGTGCAGTCTGCACTTATTAATGCGGGCTTTGCGGTAATGAATTGCAGTATGTCGTCAACCCCCGCAATGTTTATGACAACAATTGATTCCGATTGCGATGCGGCGGTGCAAATAACCGCTTCACACCATCCGTTTGACCGCAACGGGCTTAAGTTTTTTACTAAATCCGGCGGTTTAGACAGTGACGATATTATTGAAATTATTGACCTTGCCAATGAAGGAAAAACTATTTCAAGCGTTAAAAAAGGCGAAGTAACCTATGTTGATTTTATGTCGGTTTATTCGGCACGTCTTCGCAAAATGATTTGTGATGCGGTCCAAAAAAGTGAAGACGATAAACCGCTTAAAAATTATAAAATTGTGGTTGATGCAGGTAACGGTGCAGGCGGTTTTTACGCTTACGACGTGCTTCAAAAGCTTGGAGCCGATATAACGGGCAGTCAGTTTTTGGAACCTAACGGTATTTTTCCAAATCATATTCCCAACCCCGAAAATAAACTTGCAATGCAAAGTATTCAAGATGCGGTAATTAAAAGCGGTGCTGATTTAGGCCTTATTTTTGATACCGACGTTGACAGGGCGGGGTGTGTTGATAAAGACGGTAACCCCATTAACCGTAACCGTCTTATTGCGTTGGCTTCGTATATTGCGGCTGATGGGCAAAATGGCAAAACTATTGTTACTGATTCGGTTACAAGTGACGGACTTAAGGAATATATCGAAAAAACACTTGGCTGTAAGCATTATCGTTACCGCCGTGGGTATAAAAACGTTATAAACAAGTCGAAAGAATTGTGTAAAAACGGACAAGATTCCCCACTGGCAATTGAAACCTCGGGACATGCCGCGTTTAAGGACAATTACTTCCTTGACGACGGGGCGTATCTTGTAACTAAAATAGTTGTTGAACTTGCAAAGGGAAACGATATTGAAGAAATTTTAGCACCTTTACAAATCCCTGCAGAAGAAAGGGAAGTGCGTTTTAATATCTTGTGTGAAGATTTTAAAACCTATGGTGAAATGGTTATAACCAAGCTTTTAGAATTTGTTAAAGACAAGCCACAGTATAGGGTGGCAGACGATAATTACGAGGGTTTACGAGTTTCAACCGAAAACGGTTGGTTTTTGTTAAGACTTAGCGTTCACGATCCGGTAATGGCAATGAATTTTGAAAGTCGTGAAATTGGCGGTATTGAAAAAGACATTTTAGAAATTCGCGAATTTTTACAACAGTTTGAAAAACTTGATATTTCAGCCATATAATGCATTAAGGAGAGTCGAAATTTTAAAATTTTGACTCTCCTTTTTTGTTATGTTATTCGTCGGTAAGTCCAATGCAACCGCAGTCGGTTGTTTTATCAACGCTATCGGGTCGGGGTGGGAAAAAGTCGTCAAGCGGGAATTGGATTTTGCTAAAGGTGTCACAAGGTTCTGCGGTGGAATGGTCGCAGGATTTTTGCGGTATGCAAAAGTCGTAAACGGGTATAAGCATTTGAACGTTGCGAATAAGCTGAACAACCGTAAATAAACCAATTGTTGCATATACGGTGGGTGTGCCGCGTGGAATGTCGGTTACAACGTGACCGCCGATTGCTTCACAAACGCAGTCGGGTATACAGCAAGATGCTTCATAGCAATCTTTAACGGTGCCAATTCTTGCCGAAAGCGGCACGGGGTCAACAGCGCTTACCACGCATTTTGGTGTGTTACTGCCCGCAAAGGTGTTTGCTGAATGGTTGCGACATTCTTCGCCAACAACGTTTGAAAAGGTTTTAACCGAACCGCAGCTACCGTATAAAATAACCTTTTTATTAAAGGTTGCAATACCGGTTATTACTTGGGGACAGGTGCTTGGAGAAGTGAATAGGTCAAATGATAAAAGGAAGAAAAACGTTAGGTCGCAAGAGTAATAACCCTTGTTAAAGTTGACCGGCTCGACGTCGATAAATACGTTAAGCACTTCGGCGCCGCGAAGTCGTACGCTTAATGCGTTGTTTATAAGGGTTTGTGTTTCGGGTAGGAAAAAGCAACGCAAATCCTCTAAACAGTCACGGTCGCAGCAAGAATCGTAAACTCGGCCCGCATCAATGCAAACAGCATCGTTGCAGTTTTCGTGATTACTAAAATCTGCCATGTAAAAACAGCCTCCTAAAAAATTTTAAGTCAGTTTTAATGCTAACTTCACTAATATAATATGTTTTTGCTTCAATTGGGTTAAAAATTTTCGGTTTATTTTAAATTTGGTTGACTTAAATGGGTAAAAAATGTAAAATAATGCAAGGTGATGATTTTGAACAATAAATTTTGGTATAAAAAAGGGCTGAAAGACGGCATACCAATAGCGCTTGGGTATTTTGCCGTTGCTTTCACGTTGGGTATAGCGGCGCGCAAAGTTGGGCTAACCGCATTTCAAGTGTTTTTGGCAACCGGTACAACCTTGGCATCTGCCGGCGGTTATGCTGGTATTAACGTTATCGGCGAAGCCGGTACTTATTTTGAAATGTTTTTAACCATGTTAATAGTAAATGCCCGTTATATTTTAATGTCCTGCTCATTAAGTCAAAAAATATCACCTAAAACCTCAACCCTGCACCGAATGGGTGTTGCCTTTGGTGTTACAGATGAAATTTTTGGTATTTCTTCTGCGGTTTCGGGTTATATTAATCCGTTTTATAACTATGGCGCTATGACGGTTTCCATTCCGGGTTGGGCAACCGGCGCGGCACTTGGGGTACTTGTGGGTAATGTTTTGCCAACAAGCGTTATGTCAGCTTTATCGGTGGGCATTTTTGGTATGTTTTTGGCAATTATAATTCCACCCGCAAAAGAAAATAAGGTTATTATGGGCGGGGTTATTGCTTCATTTTTACTAAGCTTTGTTATTGGTAAAATTCCGTTTATAGCAAATAACCTTTCAAGCGGTATGCAGGTTATAATTTTAACCGTTGTAATTTCTCTTGTACTTGCAATTCTTTTTCCAATAAAGGAGGAAGAAGATGATGCATAATACATATATTTATATTATTATAATGGCATTAACTATTTATTTGATTCGCGTTTTGCCTTTAACCTTAATTCGCAAAAAAATTAAAAATAAAACCTTGCGCTCTTTTCTTTTTTACGTACCCTACGTTACACTTTCGGTAATGACCTTTCCCGCAATTATTTACGCAACCGATAATATTTGGTCGGGTATAGCGGCACTTGTAGCAGGCGTTTTACTTGCCTTTAAGGGCGTTAGTCTTTTTGGCGTGGCGGTGTCGTCCTGCGCGGTGGTTTTTGTAATTGAATTTATTATGAAATTTATATAGTCTTGGTTTCCAAGACTATATTTTTTACTTGAAAAATACTCCTAGGGGGTATATAATAAAAAAGGTGATTATATGAAAACTCAACAATATAACGTTACGGGTATGTCCTGCGCGGCATGCTCGTCGTCAGTACAACGTGTGGTTTCGCGTCTTTCGGGTGTAACCGCTTGTGATGTTAATTTAATAACAGGTAAAATGACGGTTACTTTTGATGAAAATGTCGTTTCTTCTGCAGATTTTTTCAGGGTTGTGCAAAAAGCGGGTTTTGGCATTTCAAGTGACGTAGTAAAAAAAGAGGTTAAGGTGCAAAAAGAAAGTGTTGCCCCTATTATTGTGGCATTAATATTTGCCGCGGTGCTTTTGTACGTTTCAATGGGGCAAATGTTGTTTGAAAATTTGCCAATGCCGTCACTTTTTGATATGAATAAAAACCCGTATAACTTTGCGCTTTTGCAGTTACTTTGTTGTTTGCCGGTTTTATATGTTGGCAGAAACTTTTTTATAAAGGGAATACCACTTTTGTTTAAAGGGCATCCCAATATGGATTCGCTTGTTGCAATTGGTTCGGGTGCATCGCTTATTTACAGCGTTGTAATGACCTTTGGGTTGGCTTTTAACCCCCACGCAGTGCATAATCTTTATTATGAATCGTCTGCGGTGGTGTTAGCCCTTGTAATGCTTGGCAAGTTCTTCGAAAAGCGAAGCAAGGCGAAAACTGCGTTAGCACTTGAAAAGCTTATGGATTTAGCGCCCGATACTGCGGTTCTTTTTAAAGATTCAAAGGAATATGAAATACCCACTAGCGAAATTAAGGTGGGGGACGTGCTTTTAATTAAAGCAGGGGCGAAAATACCGCTTGATGCAGTTGTAACAGAGGGTGAAAGCAGTGTTAATGAAGCAATGCTTACGGGCGAAAGCTTACCTATTGATAAAAAGGTAGGGGACAAGGTCTATAGTGGTAGCATTAATCTTGACGGTATGCTTTACGTAAAGGTTACGCATATTGGCGACGACACAACTCTTTCAAAAATTATTAAATTTGTGGAAGAGGCACAGTCGAAAAAAGCGCCAATTTCTAAAATGGCCGATAAGGTTGCAGGTGTTTTTGTACCGATAGTTATTGCAATTGCTTTAGTAGCGGCGGTTATATGGCTTATTGTTGGAAAAGACATTGCCTTTGTGCTTAAGGTTTTTACTGCGGTTTTAGTAATTGCTTGTCCTTGTGCGTTGGGTCTTGCAACACCAACTGCAATAATGGTGGGTACAGGGCTTGGCGCTAGTAACGGAATTTTAATTCGTAACGGGGAAGTGCTTGAAGTTATACACAAGGTTAAAGCAGTGGTTTTTGATAAAACAGGCACCTTAACCGTTGGTAAACCAACCGTAACCGATTTTTATGGCAACCAAGCGATTATTGGTCTTGCGGCGGCGTGTGAAATGGCATCAAATCATCCGTTGGCTGTAAGTATTCGTGAATATGCCGATTCTTTGGGTATTAAATATGAAACCCCAACCGATTTTAAAAACATTTCGGGCAAGGGTGTAAATGCGGTTATAAACGGTAAGGAAGTACTTGTCGGAAAAGCAGAATATATTGAAGAAATGGGTGTTGATACATCTGTTTTTAAGCGAAATGCAGAAAATTCGGCAAGGGACGGCAAATCGGTTGCTTTTGTGGCTGTAAATGGCAGCTGTGAAGGTTTGTTTGCGATTTCCGATATTCTTAAGGACACAGCCGAAAAAGCCGTATCGCGCCTTAAAAAGCAGGGAATAGCGACGGTCATTCTTTCGGGCGATAATAGTATGGCAGCCCGGTTTATTGGCAAAAAGGTTGGGGTAGATATGGTTTATGCCGAAGTTTTACCCGACGATAAGGCACGAATTATTAAGGAAATTAAACAAAAGTATGATACCGTTATGATGGTGGGTGACGGCATTAACGATGCGGTTGCGCTTACCGTTGCCGATGTGGGCTGTGCTATTGGCGGTGGCAGTGATATTGCCATTGAATCGGCTGATATTGTGCTTATGCGTTCTGACGTGTGTGACGTCTCCCGCGCAATTAATTTAAGTCGTTATACCATTAAAAACATTAAACAAAATTTGTTTTGGGCATTTTGTTATAATTCAATTTGCATACCCATTGCGGCGGGGCTTTTATATGCGTTTGGCGGTCCGCTTTTAAACCCAATGTTTGCAGGACTTGCAATGTCGTTTAGTTCTGTTTTTGTGGTGGGTAACGCTTTAAGACTTAGGGGAAAGAAATTATGAGTGAATGTTGTCAAAGAACAAAGCATCGCGACGATAAGGAATATAAAGCGCTTATAAACCGTTTAAGCCGAATTGAAGGTCAGGTGCGCGGTGTTAAAAATATGCTGGAAAGTGATGCTTATTGTACCGATATTTTAATGCAGGTTAGTGCCATTAACGCGGCGCTTAATGCGTTTAACAAAGAACTTTTGTCAAACCATATACACACCTGTGTGGTACAAGACATTAAAAACGGTAATAACAGCACGGTAGATGAACTGTGCGACACCTTACAAAAACTTATGAAATGAGGAAAAATTATGAAATTCGAAATTAAAGTACCCGATATGCATTGTAATCACTGCGTTGCAAGAATTGACAACGCTTTAAGTGAAGTAGGCATTGCACATGAAATTTCTCTTGAAGAAAAAATTGTTACAATTGATGGTTGTGAGCATTGTTTAAAAACCGCGATGACCGAAATTGAGGATTTGGGTTTCACACCCGAAAAGGTGTAAAATCATATTGACGCGTGACTGTTATCTATTGATTTAATTATTATATTATGTTATAATTATTTAAATTACGTTAAGGAGTATATTATGTGCGAAGTTCTTTTTATCACACCAAACTTGGTTGACAGTATTACCTATGAATCAATGGGCACGTTGGAATTAGCTACAATTTTAAGCTCACATGGAATTTCTTGCGAAATTATACCTTTTGTTAAAATTGCCAACATTAAAAATTTTGACCTTTTCTTAGAAAATACAATTAAAATCATTGAAGAAAAACGCCCTAAAATAGTGTCTTTTTATACCCGTTGTGATACATATCACATTAGCTTACGTTTGGCACAGGTTATTAAAGAACATTTTAAAGGTATTTATATTGTTTTAGGTGGTCCACAATCAGATACTACTTCTCAAAAAACAATTGAAAGAATTCCTTACGTAGATTTTGTGTGCTGTGGCGAAGGTGAAAATACTATTCATCCGTTTTTCTCTTCATTATTGTCTGGCACTCCCGATTTAACAATACCCGGCCTTGTTTATCGTGACGGTGGTTTGGTTAAGAGCAACCCACGTCCCGTTTTGGTTGAAAATTTGGATACACTTCCAATGGTTGATTTTTCACTTGCAAAGTATGATGACTGGTCAAGCGATATGGTTTTTGCCATTGAAGTGGGACGAGGTTGCCCCTTTGGCTGTGTTTTCTGCAGTACAAACTCTTTCTGGGGCAGAAGATACCGCCTTAAAAGTCCTGAAAGAATTTTCAATGAAATTAAGGACATACATCAGCGTTTCGGCATAACAAGATTCCACTTTATGCACGATATGTTTACCTTTAAGAAAAGTAACATTCTTGAAATTTGTAAGCTTTTAAAAACCTTGGATTTTAAAATTGAATGGGTGTGCAGTGCCCGTTTAGATTGCCTTGATTTTGAAATGATCGATGCAATGATAGATGCCGGAATGTATAACATTTATTTTGGTGTTGAAAGCGGTTCTCCGCGTATGCAAAAGCTTATAAACAAAAACCTTAATATTGAAAATGCGGTTAGTATTATAGGGTATTTAGATTCTAAAAACATTGAAATTCAAACTTCGTTTATTTATGGTTTCCCCGAAGAAACCGAAGAGGACGTTTGTCACACCTTGTCCTTGATTTCTAAATTAATGCAATTTAAAAATGTTGACGTTCAAACCCATTTGTGTGCATTTTTGCCGCAAACCCCGCTTACACAAAAGTATAAGGAAAGCTTAACCCCCACACAACATTATTCAAACTTTACAGGCGAAGTGGCAATTGACGAATGTAAGGACATTATTGACAATAATCCCGAGCTTTTTGATCAGGTAATGGAATATAAAACCGAATTGCGAGAAAAACTTCAATATTTTGGTACCTTTATTAAAGTTTGGAGAAAAATGAGCCCGGTTTATAATTATCTTGCAAAAAAATATTCAAGTGATAAATTACTTGATATGTATTTTGATTTTGTAAACGATAATAAAGAAATATTGGAAAAGCACAGCTTTTTGGAAAAGGCAAAATCTGCCAGAAGAATAATTAATAACGATAAGTTTATATCACGTTTTGCCGATGATGAAAGGTATGATATCATTTCTGACTATTACCGTTTGGAAACTGTTTCACATTCAGAAGAAATTTCAAACGGTGGTATGAGCATTGATACATATTGCTTTAATCCAAACTGTATGAAAAAGTATTCAAATATTGATGAATACCCCCGTGAACAAACCGTTGTGGTTTGCACAAATGGTAAAATGACTGTCGGTTTGTTTTCAAAATAAGTAAAAATAAAAATGCTTTGGTTTACGCCAAAGCATTTTTTGTTTGTCAGTATATTATTTTGTGCCGAAAATACGGTCGCCCGCGTCGCCAAGGCCGGGGAGAATGTAGCAATGGTCGTTAAGACAGTCGTCTAAACCTGCGCAATAAACCGGAACGTCGGGATGGGCAGTGGTAAATGCTTCAAGACCTTCGGGTGCTGCAATTATGCAAAGGAACTTAATACGTTTGGGGTTAAATTCCTTAATGCGTGAAACTGCATCAATTGCACTGCCGCCTGTTGCTAACATTGGGTCAAGCACGAAAACGTCGCGTTCGTCTAAATCGGCAGGTAATTTGCAGTAATAATCAACTGGGGTGTGGGTTTCAGGGTCGCGATACATACCGATATGACCAACCTTTGCAGCGGGAATAAGGGTTAAAAGACCGTCAACCATACCAAGACCTGCGCGAAGAATGGGAACAAACGCCATTTTTCTGCCTGCCAATTTTTTGGTGGTAGCAGTCATTAGCGGTGTTTCGGTTTTTACTTCTTTAAGGGGAAGGTCACGTGTTGATTCATAACACATAAGCATTGCAATTTCGTTAATAAGTTCGCGGAATTGCTTTGTGCCGGTGCGTTTGTCACGCAAAATGGAAAGCTTGTGCTGAATGAGGGGATGGTCCATTACAAAAACGTTGTTTTTCATTTTAAAATTCCTCGCTTATCTATTTTCTATATCGCTGATTTTATTAATTCTGTTTTGATGTCTGCCACCTTCAAATTCGGTGTTAACAAAAAGGTCAACAATTTCAAGCGCGGTGCCAACGCCGATAACCCTGCCACCAAGGCATAACACGTTTGAATTGTTATGTAGGCGGGTGTATTTGGCTGAAAAATGCTCACTTACAGCGGCGGCGCGAATGCCTTTATGTTTATTTGCGGCAATTGACATACCAATACCGGTACCGCAAACCAAAATGCCAAGTCGACATTCATTCATTTGAATAGATTCACAAACCTTTGCGGCAATATCGGGGTAATCAACCGAAACTTCTTCGTAAATGCCAAAGTCTTGAACTTCAAAACCGTTTTGTTTTAAATGCTCACAAATGGCATTTTTATGTTCAAAACCGCCGTGGTCACAACCTAAAGCAATTTTCATACAAATTATTCTCCTTTTTTCATTTTAAGTTCGCGTTCCGCTTGGGGAAGACGCAAATAAAACGGTAATAGCTCGTTAGGGGAAAGGGTTTCGCCCTTTTCAAAAATCGGTAAAGCGGCATAACCTACGCCAACCGCATTTTGAAATTCGCGTGACGGATGGGCTTTTTTTATGTTTTCAATTCCCATTGCGGCTTTATAAAAAATATCTGCCCCGTCACCGACTATTATAACACACTTATTATTTTTTTGCGATATAATTTTAATTTCTTCTAAAAGTTCATCGCAAAGCAGTGCGCGGTCTTCACAAATTCGTGTGATTTTACCGCTTTCAATATCAAAAATTGCATTGTAAAGCTGGTTGCATCTGGCATCCATAACAGCGCAAACAATGCAGTTTGTGTCGGAATAGTTTTGCGCCATTGAATAAAGGGTTGAAACTGCCGCGCAGGGCAATTTTTTTGCGGCGGCAAGGCCTTTTACCGCGCTTATGCCAATTCTAACCCCTGTAAATGAACCGGGCCCGTTTGATATTGCAAAACCTTCAATTTCGTTTATATCGGTTTTAGATGCTTTAAGCAGGTTTTCAATCATCGGCATTAAGGTTTGTGAATGGGTAAGCTTCACGTTCACAAAGGTTTGTCCCAAAAGCTTTTCGCCATCTAAAATGGCTACACTTGCGGGTGTTGCCGAACATTCAAGTGCTAAAATTTTCAATTTATTCACCTTTTTGTTGAATTATTATTTCGCGGGTAACATCGTCAATTTTATTAATTATGACGTAAATGGTGTTTTCGGGTAAAGCCGCTTCGATGTTTTCGCTCCATTCAGCAGCAATAACACCGCCTTGGTCAATATAATCAAAAAAACCTGTGGAATACAAATCTTCCCAGCCCGACACACGATACATATCAAAATGATAAAGTGGCAGACGACCGCTTAAATATTCATTTATAAGGGCAAAGGTGGGGGAGGTAACTGTGTCGTTAGACCCAAGACCTTTTGCAAGGCCACGTGTGAAACAGGTTTTTCCCATACCAAGTCCGCCTTGAAAAGCAATAACGCACCCTTTGTTAATTTCAATGCCCAACGTTTCGCCGATTTTTTCGGTTTCTTCTGGGCTTTTTGATAAGAATTTTCGCATAAATACGTCCTTTAAATTATTGTTTCAAAATATTATACCATATTTTTTATATTTATGAAAGTGTTACTTGAATATTTAGTAAAAATAAAATATAATAAATTAAGAATATATTATGGAGGATTAAGTTATTTGCGACATTTATTTGCAAAATTCGCGGATTTTGTGCGTGAATCGGACAAGGTACTGCTTTCACTTTTGTTTTTAGCGGCAAGCTACGGTTGTTTTGCAGTTTTTTCGGCAACGCATTATATGGAAAGTTTACGTCCTTTTATTGTTCATACCTTTTGTTTGATAGCAGGTTTTGGCGTAATCTTCTTTATTTCGCTTTTTGAATATGATATTTTTACAAAACGTTGGCCTTTCTTTGCGGCTTTGGGCCTTATTCCCGTTATACTTACATTTTTTATTGGTTTTGCACCGGAAGGTACTGACGATAAGGCGTGGCTTGATTTGGGCTTTACAACCTTTCAACCGTCTGAATTTTTGAAAATTTGTTTTGTTATAACTTTTTCTACCCATCTTGCAAAGGTTGGCAAAAAAATTAACGAAGTTAAAAGTTTAATACCGCTTTGTATTCACGGAGCCATTCCAGTTGTGCTTATTCATTTTCAGGGTGACGATGGTACTGCGCTTGTATTTGCGGTAATGTTTATATTAATGCTGTGGTCGGCAGGGGCTTCGTGGAAGTACTTTGTGGGTGCTTTAGTGGCGCTTTTGGTGTCTTCGCCTATAATTTACTTTTTTATTATGAACGAAACACACCGCGAACGTCTTAAAAATATGTTTGATATTGATGCCGACATTAAAGGTGTTGGTTGGCAACAATATCGCGGCAGACAAGCCCTTGCAAATGGTGGCTTTTGGGGTCAAGGTTACTTAAACGGCGACCTTACGCAAATTGGTAAAAGTGGCGTCCCTGAAGGTCATAACGACTTTATCTTTGTAACTATTGGGGAAGAACTTGGCTTTTTAGGTTGCCTTGTGGTAATTTTAATTCTTTCTGCAATTTGTATAAGATGTTTGCAGGTTGCTAAACTTTCGGTTAAAAAAGAGGGTAAATATATTTGCGTTGGTATTTTCGCAATGCTATTTGCACAGTTTGTTATTAACATTGGTATGTGTACTTCAATAACACCTGTTATTGGTGTAACCCTTCCATTTTTCAGCGCGGGTGGTACTTCGCTTTTATGCTTATTTGCGGGTATGGCGCTTGTGCATAATGTTTATATTAATCGTAATTCACGAACAATTCATTTAAAAGCTAAAAATTTAACCCCTTCGCTTTTGGGAGGCGCTTTTTTATATAATTTTTGGGGTTTGTATTCTTAAATAGTCACACTTAAAAGTTTTATAAAAATGGCGGCTTGGACGAAGTGTATCACCGTTTGTAAGTGTTACACTTTCGCTGTTAAAACGTGAAATGTAATTGGAATTTACCGCAAATGCGCGACTGATTTTTAAAAAGCGATTTTCAGGTAAAACTTCAAGTACACGCGCCATAGTTTTATTACACTGTACGGTTTGGTTTTGAAGATGAATAAAACAACGCTTATTGTTGGCTTCAAGATAAATAATATCGTTGCAATTAATACATATTGTTTCAAAACCGTCACTTATAATTAATGGGTATACAAAGGTGTTGAAATAGTTTTCTAAAACCTCAAAAAGCAGGTCGGTTTGTATTGGGGTTTGCAAAAAATAATATGCGTTAATTTTAAAAGCATTTATGGCTTTGTCAGAACTATTTGCGGTAATAATTATCGGAGCATTAATGCCGTAATGGTACAAACGTTCTGCAAGGGAAATACCATTTTGGGTTTTAAAAGAAATAAAGAAAATTTTATAATTTTGCTTTTGTTTAAAAAGTTCATCCGTGCATGTGAAAATATCAACCACTAAATCCATTTTTTTATAATTTGAAAAAAGGTAAACCAAACGTTTTAAATCTTTACCGCTTGATAAATCATCATATATAGCAACTTTCATTTTTAACGTCCTTGTAAATTATTGCAGTATTTCGTTAGAAATACTGCTTTTTTGTTCTTTTTTATTATACATTAAAAGGTAAAAAATGTCAATAACGTTTGGAAAATATGATTTTTGGTCATTTTACTCCCCGAATTCGACCTTTTACTCCCGTTTTTGACAAATTTTGCAGTCTTTTCAATAAAATGGCATTTACACAAAAAAGGAAAAAAATTCCAAAAAATTATTTTTTTGGTTTACAAATTTTTCTTTTAACTGTTTATGTTTTTTGAAAGGATTGTAAAAAATGCAAAATAGTTTATTAAAACCTCTTATCGAAAGAATTAAAAATCAAGATATGACAGCTTTTCCGCTTGTTTTTGACGAGTTTAAAAAGCTTATAACTTTTTACGGCACAAAGCTTAAATATGAAGATGCCGCGAGTGATTTAACCTTATTTTTTATTGAACTTTTGTACGAAATAAATATTGCCAAATTTCCAAGTAACGACGGGGAAGATATTCACCGTTATATTGCAACATCAATTAAAAATAGGTTTATCTCATTATCGGTGGTAAGGGCGAATATTTGTAAGCAGGAAAACAGCTTTATTGAAGAATGTTATGGCTGCAGCGAATGCTTTGACGACCGCTTTTGGTTTAGTCAAGGGATTAGCAGGTTAAACGATGCACAACAAATGGTTATTATTCATCACTTTGTTTACGGTTACAGTATTGCAGAAATCGCCACGCGGCTTAATATTTCGCGTCAAGCGGTAAACAAGACTAAAAATCAAGCGTTGGAAATTTTAAGGGAGGCATTAATAAACGATGAAAATTTCTTTGTGTGATATAAAAATTTTTCGCGTAAGGAAAAGCTGGAATGATTTTAAATCGCAAACGGGTGCATTTTTTATTTTTGAAAACGCTGTCGAGGCGGCAAAAAAATCGGGTCAAAACGTATATGACAATAAAAAACAATGTGTTTGGAATTTTAGGGAGGAATTAAAACATGGCAGAATATAAAAATTCGGTGCTAAAGAAAGGTAAGCACAAAGTAACAAGCCCGTTTGGTATGCGTACCATTTGGGGTAAAAAGCAAATGCATAACGGTATTGATTTGGTGGGCGAAAATTCAACACTTGATTACATAACCGCATTTGACGATGGTGTGGTTACAATTTCAAAGTATTCCGTTTCAGCGGGGGAATACGTGCAAATAGACCACGGTAACGGAAATTATACTCGTTATTTACATATGAAGAAAAACAGTCGCACAGTAAAAGTGGGGGACAATGTTTTAAAAGGACAAGTTCTCGGTTATATGGGTGCAACAGGAAACGTTACCGGCGCACATTTGCACTTTGACGTTAACGTTGGAGGTAAGTACCTTGACCCCGCACCATACCTTGAAGGTACCACAGCATTTGATAAAACACCAAACAAAATAAAAGAATGGCAGCTTGCCGCTATTGCGGACGGTTTTAAGTTTTCAAAATTTGGCGCCGACGGGAAATGGGGAAGCGAGTGTTTGGCGGTTGCAAAAAAAGCAGTATGTAAAAAACGTATTACATATAAATATAAGAACCTTACGAAAATCGTTCAGCGTGCTGTCGGTGTAACGGTAGACGGTAAGTTTGGCAAAAACACTCAAAATGCTGTTAAAAATTGGCAGAAACTTGTGGGACTTAAAGTGGATGGATGCGTGGGCCCTGAGAGTTGGAAAAAAATATTAGGAGTGAAATAAAATGAAAAAATTTTTTGAATGGTTTAAAAATCAAAAGAAAGCAATTAAGTGGTTAAAGGCGGCATCTGTTCGCGCAGTAAAAACTTTTGCGCAGACTGCGGCCGCCGGTATAACGGTAGGCGCATTATTAAGCGAAGTTAATTGGACAATGGTTTTCTCTGCCGCGGCAGTGTCGTTTATTTATTCACTTTTAACCTCACTTGCAGGTTTGCCGGAAATTAAATAAAAAACAAAGCCACCCATTTGGGTGGCTTTTAAGTTTATATATTTTCAATATATTTTTTTAAAGCGTTAAATGATTCTTCGCTTATGACATGCTCAATTCGGCAAGCGTCTTCGGTGGCGGTTTCTTCACCAACGCCAAGGCGTATTAAAAGTTTTGATAAAATGGTGTGGCGTTCGAACAGTTTTTTAGAAACCTCAACACCTAAATTGGTAAGGGTAATATAACCCTCGCGTGACACGGTAATATAATCACCGCTTTTAAGCAGTCTTACAGCTCGACTTACGCTTGGTTTTGAATAACCCAAATGTTCACAAATATCAATTGAACGTACAACTCCGCCTTTTTGCGATAAAACATATATTGTTTCAAGGTACATTTCGCCCGATTCCTGCAAGGCCATATTATCACTTCCTTAGGTTATTTTAAAAAATTATTCAAACCAGTTATTAACGTAAGATACAAGGGCGGGTACAAGCTTTTTAATTTCCTTACCGCTTGTATTTATGCACAAATGATAGCTTTCCCTATGGCCCCATTTTGTATCGGTAAACATTTCGCGATAGTTGGCGCGGCAACGGTCAATATCGCGGCACATATATTTGATTTTGCGGTCGTTAAGGTTTTCTTTTTCCTGGTTTCTTTGTTTGCAACGCGCAATTTTAGATTCCATATCGGCATAAACAAACAAGTTAAGCGGGTTATATTCCTTTAAAATAATGTCAGCCGCGCGACCAATGATAACACAGTCGCCTTGTTCGGCGAGTTCTCTTATAAGATTATGTTCCGCATTGGCAATTTGCAAAGATTGGTTAATACCGAAATTATAACTTGTAAAGCCGCGGCCAATGGTTGAATTGTAAAAAACTTTTACGTCCCTTTCAGACATATTGGCAACGTAATTTTTGTCAAGACCTTGCTTTTCGGCAACCATATCAATTATCTGCCTGTCATAACAAGGAATACCCAATTCGTCAGCCAAACGCTTACCAAGTTCACGTCCGCCACTTGAAAATTCACGACTGATGGTAATGATTTTCGGCATAAATAACCTCCGTATAGTTTCATTAAAACAAGTATAACATTTTTAAAAAGAAATTGCAATATTTTTAACATTTAAGGAATTTGACGGTAATTTTTCCAAATTAATGTATATTTTTTCGTTTTGTTCCAAATATTTATAGTAGAACTTTAAAGGAGGTTTTTAAATGAAAAAGCTTTTAGCATTACTGTTGTGCGTTTTAACCTTAGCAAGTGTTTTTGCGGGTTGCGGCGGTAAAAAGACAGATGACACCATATTACGTGTTGCGGCGCTGTCTTCGGGGTATGAGGCAACTAAATCGGGCATGTGGCAAGAAGTGTGTGACGCTTTTACAAAGCAAACCGGTATTGAGGTGGAATTAACCCTTGAAAAAAATTTAGAAGACGTTATTTCGGCTTCAATGCAAGGGGGCGATTACCCCGACGTTGTGTTACTTGCAACCGGACGCGAAGCGGGACTTACCGAACAATTTATTCAAGACCAAAATCTTACCGATCTTACCGACGTACTTTCTATGACGGTGCCGGGCGAAAACAAAAAAGTTAAGGACAAAATTTCGGGCGGTTTTACCGACAGCGTTGCCACAAATCCATACGGCGACGGTAAAACCTATTTAATGCCAATGTTTTATTCGCCTTGTGGCCTTTTTTATAACAAAGGTCTTTTTGAAGAAAAGGGTTGGGAAGTTCCAACTACTTGGGACGAAATGTGGGCGCTTGGCGACAAAGCCAAAAAAGAAAATATTTATCTTTTCACATACCCTACAACAGGTTATTTCGACACGTTTTTTTATGCGTTAATGTATTCGGTTGGCGGGGCGGATTTTTTTGAAAAAGCCACGCATTATGAAAAAGATATTTGGGATAGTGAAAAAGGTAAACTTTGCCTTGATATTGTGGCAAAACTTGCAACTTATACAAACCCAAAAACACCCGCTCAAGCAAATGACCAGGACTTTACTAAAAATCAACTTTTGGTAATGCAAAACGAAGCGTTGTTTATGCCTAACGGTACGTGGATTGTGGGCGAAATGCCGGACGCAAAAGCGGCGGACGGCTTTAAGTGGGGAATGACTGCGCTTCCTGCTGCTAAAAGCGGAGGCGACCGTTATTCGTACACCTGGATTGAACAAATTTGGGTGCCTAAGGGTGCTGAAAACATTAAAGATGCAAAGAAATTTATTGCTTATATGTATTCAGATACTGCTTGTGAAATTTTTGCTCAAAGAAATGCAATTCAACCGGTTTTAAATATTGCAGATAAACTTAGTGAAGACAACAAACTATTTTATTCAATTTACGACAATGGCGCAAAAGCGGCAATGGGTAATTTTGCGGCATTTAAGTCGGTAGCGGGGCTTTCAAGTGTTTCGGAAACCTTTTTTGACCCTATAAATTCGCTTGTGTCAGGTAAGCTTACTAAAGAAAAATGGATTGAAAATATTAAAAAAGCAAACGTAATCATGAGGGAAAATTTAATTAAGGAATAATTTATTGGGCGGGTTTACCCGCCTATTTTAAAAGGAGTGTAACGTATGAATGCTTTAAAACGAAGAAACCTGTTTGTGTTTTTATGTACCGCCCCTGCAACGATTTTGTTTTTTGTGTTTATGATTTTTCCAACTTTTTCGGTGTTTAGAATGTCATTTTTTGAACGCGGCGCGTATTCCAACAAGGAAGATTACGTTGCGTTTGAAAATTTTAAAATTTTAATAAATGATGCGCGGTTTATTCGTTCGGCACAAAATACAGTTTTTTTAATTGTTGCGGTAACTGTATTTACAATGTTTTCAGCACTTCTCTTTGCGTTTATTTTAACCCGTGAAAACATTATCGGTTCCAATTTTTTTCGTGTGGTTTTCTACATACCGAACATTTTGTCGGTTGTGGTTATTTCGGGTGTGTTTTCAGCAATTTACGATACCGATAACGGACTTTTAAATAGTTTTTTATCTTTTTTTGGAGAAAAAATTACTATACTTTGGAAAGGTGAAAGTACGGTTATTTATTCACTTATAATTGCACTTGTATGGCAGGCGGTGGGTTATTATATGGTTATGTATATGGCGTCAATGTCAAGTGTGCCCAAAAGTTTATACGAAAGTGCTTCGCTTGACGGTGCAAGTAGAATTTGCGAGTTTTTTCAAATAACCTTACCGCTTATATGGACAAATTTGCGTACAACACTTACCTTTTTTATAATTTCAACTATTAATATGGCGTTTTTGTTTGTACGGGCAATGACTTCGGGCGGACCTAATGGTGCAAGTGAAGTTGTGCTTTCTTTTATGTATAATCAAAAAGATAATGGACTTTACGGTTACAGTATGGCAGCAGGTGTTTTAATTTTTATTTTTTCATTTTTACTTTCTTTTGCTGTAAACCGTGTTACCAAACGTAAAGATTTACAGTTTTAGGGGGCGTATTTATGCAAAAAATTAAAGAAAAAAACATTTTGTATAAAGGCGCAATTTATTTTATTTTAATTTGCCTTAGCATTACGGTTTTAGTACCTGTGATTTGGGTGTTTTTGGCATCAATAAAGCAAAATCATGAATTTTACGGTAACCCCTGGACCTTGCCGCAAACATTTTATTTTAAAAATTTTATTGATGCCTTTTCACAAGCCAATATGGGTGAATATATGTTGTCGTCGGTAATAGTAACCGCTGTGGCATTGGCATTACTTCTTATAATTGCACTGCCTGCGGCTTATTGTTTATCGCGTTTTAATTTTTGGAGCTGTGGAGTTTTAAATACATTTTTTATGGCAGGGCTTTTTATAAACGTTAATTATATTGTTGTACCAATTTTTTTAATGCTGCGTGACACAGATAAGGTTTTAAAATACTTTTTCGGTAGCGGCTTTTTGCTTAATAATTTGCTTGTTTTGGCATTGGTTTACGCATCAACTGCGTTACCGTTTACAATTTATCTATTATCGTCTTACTTTTCCACCTTGCCACACGATTTTGAAGAGGCGGCATATATTGACGGTGCGGGTTATTTTCAAACCATGGTAAAAATTATGTTTCCTTTGGCTAAACCTTCAATTATAACGGTTATTTTATTTAACTTCTTATCATTTTGGAACGAATATATAATTTCAATGACACTTTTATCAAAGGCGGGCGGCACGCGTACATTACCTGTTGGACTTATGAATTTAATGCAAGGTCAACAAGCAAAAGCACAGTATGGCATAATGTATGCAGGTCTTGTGCTTGTGATGTTGCCGACCTTACTGCTTTATATTTGTGTTCAGAAAAAATTAACCGAAGGAATGACAGTGGGCGGTGTAAAGGGGTAGGTTATGTTTAAAACCAATTCAAAATTAAGAATTGCTTTAATATTTATTGGCTTTTTGTTGGGTATAGCGCTTGTGTTTTTTGGTTGGACCTTAACCGGCAAGATGACTGGGCTTTTGATAATGCTCTTAGGGGTAACGTTTTTGCTTATGGCACTTTGGGTTTATAACTTTCCTTACAAAAAATAAAAGCACCCATTAGGGTGCTAAAAATGAAAAGTAGGGAATATTTCTTAAAATACCGAAAGCAATTGCTAAAATTAGCGCGATAACAAGCAAAACGGTTTCAAGCTTGGTTTCTTTTCTTTTGCCTTTTAAAACATAAAGCCAATAATGTCGTATAACGAAAATGGCGGCAACGGGGCCAACTGTCATAATATATGCGTTATAACCAAATGCCGCTTTAAAATCTAATTTGGCGAGAGCAAAAAACATTCTGCTAATGCCGCAACCGGGACAATGAAGCTTTGTTACAAGGTTGAAAATGCAGGGAATACCAAGGTGTGTAACCTTTACAAAAATAAAATAAACTATGCCAACAATTAAAATGGTAATTGCGGGTTTTAACACACGTTTGAGGCGGTCTGTTTGTTCGGCATTAAGGCGTTTCATTTTGTTGCTTCTTTCATGAAAATTATATATTAAGTATAATAAACTAAAAGTAGAATGTCAACCCGTTTAAAATGTAAAAAAGTATTGATTTTTACCAGGTTTTACTGTATAATACAAGTAATAACAGCTTTCTGTGTTTCTGTATCAAACACAGTGGGCTGTTATTTTTTCTAATAAGGGAGGGACAACGTGAAAAAGTTAACCTTTTATACCGAAGCGGCATATATAATCGGGCTAGTTATGCTGGCATTTGGCACTGCTTTAATGACGAAGGGCGGTTTCGGCATTTCAATGGTTGTTGCCCCTGCGTACATATTGCATTTAAAACTGGCGCAACCTTTTTCTTTATTTACTTTCGGTATGTCGGAATATTTACTTCAAGCAGTAATATTAGCGCTTATGATGCTTATACTTAAAAAAGTGAAGTTTGTGTATTTGCTGACTTTTTTAACAACTGCAATTTATGGCTTGGTGTTAGATTTATCAATATTACTTTTACCAAAAATCAACTCCTCGGCATATTTTACAAGAAGTGCCTATTATTTTGGCGGTGTGTTGTTTTGTGCGTCGGCACTGGCGCTTTGGTTTAAAAGTTATTTACCGCCCGCCGCGTATGAATGTTTTGTAAAAAAAGTTTCACAACGGTTTGGCATAAAACTTTTCACCTTTAAAACGATTTTTGACTGTATTTGTTGTGTTTTGGCATTAATTATGTCGCTGTTGTTTTTTGGCGAATTCCGTGGTGTTGGCATAGGTACTGTCGTGTGTGCTTTGGTTTATGGCACACTTATTGGTTGGTTTACAAAATTGTTTGATAAAATATGGGTTTTTAAGGACAAATTTAAATTTAGAAATTTTTTTGAAGAAAGCGAGGCAAAGTAATGAACAGAAAACATAGACTTTCCACTGCCTTAGATATAGATGACGTTTTAATGGAATGTACGTCTTATGCAATTCGTTTGGCAAACGAAAAACACAAATTTGACCCACCGATGACAATTTATGAAAAGGTTACTTGGGGAAAGCTTGGCACCCGGGTTGATACGGTTTACGAATATTTCAGCGACCCTGAATTTTATCGCACACAGCCGGTTTACCCCGGTGCAAAGGAATTTGTTAAGCGCCTAACCCAAATGACCGAAGTGTTTATTTGTACTGCGGTTCCGCCCGAATTTATGGGCATTCGTGCACAGCGCATTATGGAAGAATTTCCCGAAATTTCACCCGACCATATTTACATGGGTGCTAAAAAAGATAAAATTCATGTGGACATTCTTTTTGATGATGCAATGCACAACATTATTAATTCAAGCGCAACCTACCCAATTTTAATGCGCCGTCCTTGGAATCAGGAAGCGGCAGGAATAATGGCGGTTAATAATTATGATGAATTTTTAAATTTGGTTGAAGTTATTGCCGACAGTTACAGCGTGAAAGACAAGGTAATAAATCTTGAAGAACCGACGATTGTTGTTTTGGTTGGCCCGTCGGGTAGCGGTAAATCGAAAATTGCGCGCAAGGTTCTTAAAAGGACTGACAAGTTTGAAAAATTAATGAGCTTTACCACCAACGACCCCACCGCAGTTGAAACTAACGAATGGTATAATTACGTAACGATTGAAACCTTCCGTCAAATGTGCGAAAGTGGGGAAATGTTCCAGTCGACAATGTATGCAGGCCATGGTTACGGTTCACGTAAGGCCGATATTGAAGCTATTTTGCAAAACGGTAAGCACGTACTTACCACAATGGACATTGGTGGCGCAATGACGCTTAAAACTCATTACAAAAACGTGCTTACTATTTATATTAAGCGTGATAAAAAAGCCCTTATGTCAAATATTTTGCGTAAAAATTCGTCTATTGAAGACAAGGTTAACCGACTTATGAGTATTCAGTCGGAAAACCATAATGCCGAAATTTGTGACTTTGTGGTAGAGTTTGAAACCTATAACGAAGCTGTAAAACAAATTTGTGACATTCTTAAAATTCAATATAACAAATAAAAATAAACCCCCGAATATTCGGGGGGATTTTTATTTAAGATTAAATTTTAAAACAACGGGGTTATGGTCGGAATAAACAAAATCGGTTTTAATATTTTCAATCTTTATTGCTTCAACGTTTTCGCTCACCAGAAATCCGTCAACAATAATTGTGAAATTTCCGTCTTTATAAGGTACATCACAATTTCGGCAGGTGGGTATTAAATTTTCATAATTTGTGCAGCGGGTTATACATTTGGGTAACAGGTCTTGTGGGAATGGTTGCGCCCAACCAAAATCAACCTTTTGACCACCGTTTAGCTTTTGAGTAGAATCGCCTGTGAAATCGTGGTTAAAGTCGCCACCGCAAACGGTATAATTGCCCTTTTTATATTCGCTTTCCATATCGTTAAAAAGCATGGTCATTTGTGCGGTTCTAATTTCATCACTTCCGCCATAAGCCGAAAGATGTACGTTATATAGCACAAGTTCTTTACCGTTATCTACAGGGATTCGCGACACACTGTAACAACGGTCTAAATCTAAAAATTTGCTAAAACTTTGTGAAATTGGCAAACTGCGTCGCAAACAAGATGTAATGTTATATTTGCTTAACGTAAGTATTCCGCTGTTAGAAGCACCGTGCGGTTGTGTAAATGGGTAGGCAAGAAAAGCTGAATGATAATTTATCGCAAAAGCGCTGCTGTAAGTTTTAAATTTGTTTTCAAGTATTTTACGTTGGTTTGTGTGATAACTTCTGGTCGAGTCAAAATCAACCTCTTGAAAAAGTATAAAATCGGGACTGAATTCACTTACCTTTTGGGCGGCTATGTTTATACATTCTTTTACGCTTTCTTTACTTTTGGCCCATGACTGTGTTCCACCGTCCATAAAGAAAGTAAAATCTTGTGTATATGCGCCAAAACCAAGGTTTTGTATAACTGCGGTGTATGTTGTGTTTATGGTAAGCTTATTGTTTTTGCCCGTCTCTGCAGGGAAAATGTTTTGCTTGTCATCAATTCTTGAATATGAAAAAATTACGTAGCCAAGATACGTGCTAATAACTAAAACAACCGACAAAAGCACACAAAGTAAAATTTTTAAAATCTTTTTAAAAACTGGTTTTTTATTCAAAAAATCACCCTCTTAATTTGAGTATATATTAAACCGCAAAATATTGCAATAAAATTTAAAATGTGCGTTTAAACAATAAAAAAAGCCCCACAAAAGCGGGGGCTTATAATTATCTGCGAAGTTTTTGGCAATATTGGGTGCAAAGCTTGTCGGTACATTCTGAACATTTAAGCGCTTGGTTTGATTCGTCCCAAAAACGTTCGGGGTAAATTGTAACGCAAAGTTCCCAGACAAGCCAGGCAATAAACGCCACTACAAACAGCGAAATTGCAAAGAAACCGCCCATAAAAATAAGGGGAGAAAACATCATAAGGTGGTCCCAGTTGAAAATGCGACAGGTGGTGCAACAACGAGTTTTCATCATAAGACGGAAAGGGCACCAAATTAGTACGCAAATTAAATCACACACGTAAAAGGAAACCGAAATCATAAAAAGCCACATTTTGTTTATAATATCAAAACGATACAGTAAACCGATAGCGGTAATTAATGCGCACCACAAAATGAAAACCATATATGCCGAAGTGGTGGTTTTAACAATGTGTGATTTAAGGGCTTTTTTGTTGATTTTTTCTCTTATCGGACGAAAACGGTTGGCAAACAGTTTTTGCGAACCAAGTGCAATTTTGCTTTTAATCGGCACAATTTGTAAAAACATATCGGCCATCCAAAGCAGCCAAAGAATATGTAACGGAGAAAGCATTTTAAAGAAGTTCATTCCGTTTAATACCTTAAATATTTCCGGCCAAACAAAGCACAGTGCCGCGCAAAGTACAAAAACCAAGCACCTAAAGACCAATTTTAAAAAATAATCTTTTCTTATGTTGGACATATATTTCCTCGAATTTAATATTTTTTACAAATTGAATTATACCGCAAACATTATATCACATCATAATGACAGAATGCAACAAAAACCGCAACAAGTAATATTTCTTGATTTTAGACATTTATTATGTTATCATTAAATATATAAACTAATTTGGAAAGAAGAATGTGCATATGAAGTCAATCGGTGGAATTATTTGTTATACCGCTGCACCGAAGCTTTTTTTCGCCACAAGAAATAATAAATTTACTAAAGAAAAGGTAAATTTTGAGGACGAAAAATTTGCTGTTTATTTCGATGGCATTCTTTTAAACAGCCAAGAATTATTTAAAAAGTTTAGTTGCGACAACAATTGCGATTTGCTTATAAAACTTTATATAGAGTATGGCGCTGAAATGGTTTTTTATGCCAAAGGTGCATATGCACTTTCCATTTGGGATAAAAAACAAGGCACCATTTTAATCACAAACGATTTACTTTCCAAACGTTCAATTTATTATAATTTTAATGATAGCGGTGTTTGTTTTGCGGGATCTTATCACGATTTGTTGGACTTGCTTAGTAAAACCGACTTTTCTTACAAAATTAATCTTTTGGCAGTTAACGATATGATGAACGGCGGTGTTGTTTTAGGAAACAGCACTTATCTTAAAGACGTTTTTTATTTAAACGCATTTGAAAGCATTGTTGTTGATTTAAAAAATAATAATACGTCGCTGATTTGTCACGAAATTAAGAAAGAAACACTTCCTGCCACTGAAGCTGAAATGCTTGAAAAGTTTGACGAACTGTTTACCGAAGCGGTTAGGTTGCAGTTTTCAAAAAATGTCGAATACGGTTACAGACAGGTTGCAACTATTTCCGGTGGAATGGATTCACGAGCGTGCTTATTTAAAGGTATTCAGTGCGGCTTTAAGAAAGATCTTTTTTGTTTTAGTTATGCGCAGTCAGGTTCTCTTGATTTTGAAATTTCACAACAAATTGCTACCGATTATGGTTTAGACTATATGTTTTACCCAATGGATTCGGCACTATTTGTAAACCGTATGAATGACACAATGGCTTGTAACGAATGTCAGCAGTCAGCACTTGGGTCTACAGGTGCTAACACGGTTGCAAACCTTATAAATACGTCGCAGTGCGGTATTATTAATATTGGCATTTGCGGTGGGGAATTAATGGGTGACCTTATTACAACCAAAGATGGTCCAAAAGGCAATTGGGGCAAAGTTGTTAGGTCGTTAAAAACCCGCAATGTTAAGTTGGAATATAACCCCCAAGATTTATTAAATCATTTAAGGGGTTGCCAAAATTTTGCTTATATGTTTTTGGACAAATGCGAAGCCATTTCGCCATTTATGGACGAAGACGTGTTTATGTTTGCAACACAAATTAAACCCGAATATATGTATAGACGTAAGTTTTATATTAAGTGGATGCAAAAATACATCCCCAATAATTATGTTGTTACACACACTTGTTGTCCGATGAATGCATCACCACTTAAAATTGTGTTTACAAAGGCGTTGTTTGAAGTAAAGAAAATTTTTACCAAAAACAGCGCAAAGGAAATGAATCCCTTTGATGTGTGGTTTGAAAACAAAGAATATAAAGAAAGTTTCAATAAAAAATATGAACAGCTTTGCAACCAAATTAGTGGCAAGGTTGACGCCGATAAAGTTAGGGAAATGGCGTCGATAAAATGGTCAAACAACTGGCGGGTTAATTCCTATGTTTTAACTGCGCTTTCTGCTGTTTTAAAAGTTTATAACGTTTTTGGCGATTAAAATTAATGTAAAATAAACCCCTCTCAAATATACGAGAGGGGTTTATTTATTTTTTATTTTTTTGCGGTGGAATTAAACGCATTAATTTGTTTTTGAAGGTTTTCGGGTAGTAAAACTACATATTCGGGCCAACCTTCAGTATTGTCGTCAATAACTTCACTGCGCCAATACCAATTGTTTTTAAAACCTGCAAGACTTGTTGAAGCGGAAATAAACCCGTCGTTACTTGTTTTTATAAGGGTAGCAAAAATTTCAATATCGTCAAACGCAAGGGTGGTTTCGCGTTTTGCGTTTTCCATATTGTATATATATGAAATTTCTTTACTGCTAAGCGTAACAGGACAAATTACTGCATCCTCGTCGGTTTCAATAGCAACCGACCATTTATAATTTTTATCGTCGTGATAATATGCAGTCGCTTCAGCTAATTGAGATTTTAACACAAAAATGTCGCCGTTATAATAAATAAATTTCCATTTATTATGGGTCAGAGGCAGAAATTCATCTTCTTCATATTCCACTGATTCGGCAAGATCGTAAAGGAAGATATCACCGGGGAATTCAAGGTAAATATAATCTTCGTCGTAGTAGCTAATTTCATCTCCGGGTAGGTTGGGAACTGATTCTCCTGATTCCTTTGCTATTTTAAACTCACGAATATCGCCGTCAAAATCAAGTACTAGCGATTCATCATCAAAGCTTTTTACCACAATTTTTGTAATGGTTTCGTCGGTGGTTTCGCTAAAATTAAGATGAATGGTTTTGGTTTTTTCGTTGAAAGTAAACCCTTCGCAAAGGTCGTCATCGTTTACGGGGTTACCGCAAGCGCAGTAATAACCATATTCGCCATTATCTTTGAAATAAATAGTTTCGATACAAGAACCGGTAGAGCGGGTCCATTTAACGTTTACAAAACTATATTTTTTAGGGTCAATAACCTGTTTCGGCTTTGTTTTACAACCCGAAAGGGAAGTGATGAAAACAAAAATAACTAAAACCGATGCAATTATTTTTTTCATAAAAGTCACACCTTTCTTGAAAAACAAGGTTACAGCTATATAATAGCACATATGCTTTCATTTTACAACAAACCCAACCATTTTAAGCTGGGGTTTATTAATTATACAATGTGGTTAATAAGGCGGGTCCAAGTGAAAAATACTTCAAATGAATTTTGCTCTAAAATTGTAACGCTGTCAGCGTCTACCTTTTTGTATGTGAATTCAAGCTCAAGATACAAATTGCTATTTTTAGGGTCAACGTTTGAATATTTTATCAAATTACCGTCGTTGTCATAAGAAAGTTTTGTAACGTGGTCTAATTTTTCGTCAATATAATATTTAACCGAAGTGATTTTTTCGCTTGTATCGTATTCAAATTCATATCTAATAATACTGTGACTAATTTTGCCTTCTTTAGCAGTTTTATATTCAATGCTTTCGGTTAATTCTGTAATACGTCCGTCAGCGTCTTCTTTTGTGCTTATATCATATTTTTTAGAAGAATGAAAACCGTCGTTTGGGTCGGCTTCGCCGCTTATTGCCATACCGTTTTCATAATTCCACAATTCATAGCCAATGGTACCGTCGTCCTTATCGGTAACCTTAACCTTTGATAAGGTGTGGTCGGCGTTGTATTCAATGCCGACGTCGTCATATAGTTTTATTAATTCTATAATTTGTCCAAATTCGTTAATGGACATATCTTCGCCAACGATATAGTTTTCAACGTCACCAAGCCAGCTTGTTCTAATGGTGTTTAGCACCGCAACCTGTTCTTTTTGGGGCTCAGCTTCATTGTTGGCCTTTTCACATCCCGAAAAAGCAACCGAAATAAGCATAAAACAAAGCAAAATGCTTAAAAATTTAAAAACATTCTTTTTCATGGTTACATCCTCCTATATTTTAATTATAGCACAATGAAAATAATTATTAAAGTTAAAAACATAACAAAACATACCTCAATAATTTATTCATTTTTCCTTAAAATAACAATTGCATTTTTCGGAGCGGGGCGTTATAATATTAACGAACAAATGTTCTTTTTGGGAGTGAAAAAGTTGGCAGACAGGTATTATCTTTGCATTGATTTAAAGTCGTTTTATGCAAGTGTTGAATGTGTTGAACGTGGGCTTGACCCCATGACGACTGACCTTGTCGTTGCCGACCCCGAGCGTACCGATAAAACCATTTGCTTGGCGGTTAGTCCATCTTTAAAGGCAAAGGGTGTTAAAAATCGTTGTCGCGTTTTTGAAATTCCGAAAGGGCTTGACTATATAATGGCACCGCCGCAAATGCAAAAGTATATTGATTACGCGGCAGAAATTTATGCAGTTTATCTTGAATATATTGCACCCGAAGATATACACGTTTATTCTATTGACGAAGCATTTTTAGACGTAACGCATTATTTGTGGCTTTATAATATGACTGCGAAAGAACTGGCGATAAAGTTAATGGATGAAGTGTATAAAAGGGTAGGGGTAAGGGCAACCTGCGGTATTGGCACCAATTTATATCTTTGTAAAATCGCATTAGATATTACCGCAAAACACTCGCCCGATTTTATTGGCTTTTTAGATGAAGAAACCTTTAAAAAAACCATGTGGAAGCACAAGCCCCTTACAGATTTTTGGCGTATTGGACGCGGCACTGCCGAGCGTCTTTCAAAATATGGAATTTACACCATGGAAGACATTGCCTTTGCTCCAGAAGACCTTTTATATAAGTGTTTTGGTATTGATGCTGAACTGCTTATTGATCATGCTTGGGGAAGGGAATCAACCACTATTGAGGACATTAAAAACTATCACGCAAAAACCAACTGTCTTTCAAGCGGGCAGGTGCTTATGCGGGACTATACCTTTTTAGAAGCACGACTTATAGTTAAGGAAATGTTAGATTTGCTTTGTCTTGATATGGTAAGTAAAAATCTTATTACCGATTCGGTTTCGCTTTACGTGGGGTATTCTAATTCGCTTAACGTTTCGGGGGCGCACGGTACAGCAAGCATATCTAAACAAACTAATGCAGATTCGCTTATTATACCGGCGGTTACATCGCTATACGACCGTATTGTAAACCGTGAATACCCAGTACGTAGAATAAACCTTACCTGTAACCGTGTGGTAGAGGACAACGGGGCAGAACAGTTGAGCGTTTTTGACCAAGAAGATACCGTTAAAAATAAGGCTATTCAAGAAACAATGCTGAAAATTAAATCACGATACGGTAAAAACGCAATACTTAAGGGAATGAATTTTCAAGAATCGGCTACCACACGGGAAAGAAATCAACAAATAGGGGGACATAAAGCAGGTGGGCAAAATACGTGCAAAAATGCCAAAAAGCCAACGGGCAAAGCAATTCGCACCATTTGATGCGGTGGTGGGACTTCGTAAGGCGCTTAAAGAAAAGGAAAAAACTAAAGTGCCGCGAAAAGAACTGTCTGACGATATGGTAAACGAAATTAACACAACTTTGAAAGATCTTAACCCAAACGACACCGTTACGGTTGTGTATTATAATAAAACCGAACAAGTATATTTAACCGCAATCGGCCAAGTAATGAAGCTTGACGTCAAAGCACAAATTCTTACTATATCGGCGCTTAATATTAATTTTGAAGATATTTATACAATACTTGCCGCAAATCAAGCATAGTTTATCAAAGGATATTAAAATAAAAAATGCTGACCTTTGGGTCAGCATTTTTTATGGCAAGTCATCTTTTATCTTTTTGTTTATATAAAAGGCATAAACAAGGGGAACTATTATCAAAAATACAGATGATACGTATAAATATGGGGAACTTTCAATATTAAATATAGAAAGTGAGTTCATTACCGAATGTGTTATTATACAGGGAATAAGCGATTTGCTTTTGTGGAATATAATAACAAATAAGTAACCTATTGAAATTGCATAACATATTTGCAACAAAGTCGGTATTAGGTCTGCACCGTTTAGCAAATTGATTATGTGACCTATTCCAAAAGTAAGTGAGCTTACAATTATGGCACTGTTAACATTATTTTTTGCCATCATTTTAAACAAGAAACCTCTGAAAATGATTTCTTCTATAAATCCAATGTTAATCATAGTTAAAATATGAATGGTTATTTCAGTTACGGTATTATTAATGTTAATGCCATTCCATAAATTTACCGTTAAAATAAGAATAAGCGGAATAAAATATAAAAACTTTTTAAGGTTTTTAACTTTTGTCAGCCCGTAATATGACCTTCTTTTTAACGCTAATATTATTACAACTAAACATATAGATAAAATTGTATTAACAATAAAGCTGATATAACTTATATCTCCAAAATTTTGAACACAAAAGGAATTTGCAAAAACGTATAAAAATATTAATAAAAGACAAAACAAGGTTTCATATTTTTCAAATATTTTGTTCATAAAAATCGCCTCACAATTTTTACTTTGTTGTTTAAATTATAACATTTTTGCTAAAATATATCAATACATATACAAAACCCCCACCAAGTAATTGGTGGGGGTTTTGATTAGTGGTTTAGCAATTATTTGCTTTTTAATTGTTGCTTGCGGTGCAGTATGTAAAAGAGGGAATGTTTTGTTAAAAAAATTATCATTCAACAATACGGTTATTTTTAAAGTTGTAGCACAAAAAATTAAAACCTGAAATGGTTTTTGTCCAACGGTCGTGCTCACCATCGCAATGTGGATAATTGTCTTTGTAAGTATATTGAGGAAAGCCCAATTTAATTTTCTCTCCCTCTACGACGCATTTGACTTCGGAAAATTTTTCGTCGCCCGATGAAGGTATTTCTATCTTGGCAGAAAAACACTTTTTTGCTTCAGAGTCATAAAATTCCACATCCCCCGTTTTTGCTTCAATATTTACGGTGATGTTTTCATTTATAAATTCGATTTTGGTGAGCGAAACATAGCCGCTGGCAAGGTTTACTATTTCGCCATTTGGGTAATTGTCGCTATTGAATATAACTTTATGTGTCATATGCAGTCTTTCCTTCAAATTTTTGTTTTTAAGTATTATAACACGTTTTTCTGTTAATTACAATAGAAAACCCGCCTGCCGAAGTGACAGCAGGCGGATAATTTCGTTTATTGTGGACTACGATTATTTCATATCCTTAATTGCAGCCTGAGCAGCAGCAAGACGTGCGATCGGTACACGGAAGGGTGAGCAAGATACGTAGTCAAGGCCGAGCTTATGGCAGAATTCTACAGAAACAGGGTCGCCACCGTGTTCACCGCAGATACCGCAGTGAATTTCGGGACGGGTCTTCTTACCAAGAGTTACAGCCATATCCATAAGTTTGCCAACGCCGGTCTGGTCGAGCTTAGCGAAGGGATCGTTTTCATAGATCTTGGTGTCATAGTAAGCGGTAAGGAACTTACCAGCGTCGTCACGGCTGAAGCCGAAGGTCATCTGGGTAAGGTCGTTAGTACCGAAGCAGAAGAATTCAGCTTCCTTAGCGATTTCGTCAGCAGTGAGGCAAGCACGGGGGATTTCCATCATGGTACCAACTTCGTACTTGAGTTCAACACCTGCAGCTGCGATTTCAGCATCAGCGGTAGCAACAACTACGTTCTTAACGTACTTCAATTCTTTAACTTCACCGGTAAGAGGAATCATGATTTCGGGAACGATGTTCCAGTCAGGATGAGCCTTCTTAACGTTGATAGCTGCACGAATAACAGCGGCGGTTTGCATTTTAGCAATTTCAGGGTAGGTAACTGCAAGACGGCAACCACGGTGACCCATCATGGGGTTGAATTCGTGGAGAGAAGCGATGATTGCCTTAATGTCAGCAACAGTCTTGCCCTGTGCATCAGCAAGTGCCTTGATGTCAGCTTCTTCAGTGGGAACGAATTCATGGAGAGGCGGGTCAAGGAAACGGATGCAAACGGGGCAACCTTCAAGTGCTTCATAAAGCTTTTCAAAGTCACCTTGTTGATAGGGGAGGATTTTAGCAAGTGCTACTTCGCGTTCTTCAGCGGTGTCAGCACAAATCATTTCACGGAATGCAGCAATACGTTCAGCTTCGAAGAACATATGCTCGGTACGGCAAAGACCGATACCTTCAGCGCCGAGTTCACGAGCTTTCTTAGCGTCAGCAGGTGTGTCGGCATTGGTGCGAACCTTAAGGGTACGGAATTCGTCAGCCCAAGTCATGATGCGGCCGAATTCGCCTGCGATTTCAGCGTCAACAGTGGGGATGATACCGTCATAGATGTTACCGGTAGAACCGTCGATAGAAATGTAGTCACCTTCGTTGTAGGTTTTGCCTGCAAGAGTGAACTTCTTGTTTTCTTCATCCATGATGGTGTCGCCGCAACCAGATACGCAGCAAGTACCCATACCACGTGCAACAACGGCAGCGTGTGAAGTCATACCACCACGAACGGTAAGAATACCTTGAGAAGCTTTCATACCTGTGATGTCTTCAGGAGAGGTTTCAAGACGAACGAGAATAACCTTTTCGCCACGGTTGTTCCATTCTTCAGCGTCTTCAGCGGTGAAAACAACTTTACCGCAAGCAGCACCGGGAGATGCACCAAGACCCTTACCTGCAGGAGTAGCTGCCTTAAGAGCTTTGGTATCAAACTGGGGATGGAGAAGAGTGTCAAGGTTACGGGGATCGATCATAGCAACAGCTTGTTTCTTGTCGATCATACCTTCGTCAACTAAGTCGCAAGCGATTTTAAGAGCAGCTTTAGCGGTTCTCTTACCGTTACGAGTTTGAAGCATGTAGAGTTTGCCATCTTCAACAGTGAATTCCATATCTTGCATATCGCGATAGTGGTCTTCAAGAATAGCGCAAACCTTGTTGAATTCTTCAAATGCTGCGGGGAACTTTTCAGCCATTTCAGCAATGGGCATAGGAGTACGAACGCCGGCAACAACGTCTTCACCCTGAGCATTGGTAAGGAATTCACCCATAAGACCGGGTTCGCCGGTAGCAGGGTCACGAGTAAATGCAACACCGGTACCACAGTTGTCGCCCATGTTACCGAAAGCCATCATTTGTACGTTAACAGCGGTACCCCAAGAATAAGGAATATCGTTGTCACGACGGTAAACGTTTGCACGGGGGTTGTCCCATGAACGGAAAACAGCTTCAACAGCGCCCATTAACTGTTCCTTAGGATCAGTCGGGAAGTCTTTACCGATTTTGTTCTTATATTCAGCTTTGAACTGATTAGCAAGTTCTTTAAGGTCGTCAGCAGTGAGATCAACGTCCTGTGTAACGCCTTTTTCTTCTTTCATTTTGTCGATAAGTTCTTCAAAATACTTCTTACCAACTTCCATAACTACGTCAGAATACATCTGAATGAAACGACGATAGCAGTCATATGCCCAACGAGCATTGCCTGATTTTGCAGCCATGGTTTCAACAACTTCTTCGTTAAGACCAAGGTTGAGGATAGTGTCCATCATACCAGGCATGGAAGCACGCGCACCTGAACGAACGGAAACGAGAAGGGGATTTTCCTTATCGCCGAACTTTTTGCCAACTACAGCTTCCATTTTTTCGATGTATTCCATAATCTGTGCCTGAATATCATCGTTGATTTTTCTGCCGTCCTCATAATACTGAGTGCAGGCTTCGGTAGAAACGGTGAAACCCTGGGGAACAGGAAGACCGATTTTGGTCATTTCTGCAAGGTTAGCACCCTTACCGCCGAGAAGTTCGCGCATAGAAGCGTCGCCTTCAGAGAAAAGGTAAACATACTTGTGACTCATTATTGAATCAACCTCCTAAAAAAATATACAATTTTTGTAAAAACTACTTCAAATACCTAAATATTTAGGCATCCAAGCTATTATATCAAATTTCATATTAAAAATAAAGTGTTTTTTCTCTTTTTTCGATATTTCGTTAAAATAGTAACATTTTGCAACTAAAACACCGATAAAATTTGCAATTTTTCATAAAAATGGCATAATTTCATTGCGAAAGTGTTAGCCATATGTTAATATATTAACATAACATTTTTGGAAGGGTTGTTAAAAATGGAATTTAATATTAATCATCCGTTGCTTTACGTAATGGTAGCGGCTCTGATATTGGTTGTGCTTGCGCAGTCGGTTTATTTTTTGGTACGTGCGTATCGCCGTGCCATTCAAATTGGTATGGACAAAAAACGTCTTAAAAAGATAATGACCTCTGCAGCGCTTTTTACAATAGCACCCGCAATTTCAATTCTTGTAGGCGTTGTGGCACTTTCAAAGTCTTTGGGGCTTCCGCTTCCGTGGCTTCGTCTTTCAATTATTGGCTCGCTTTCTTATGAAACAATTGCCGCAGGTAACACGTTAAACGAGCTTGGTCTTAAAATGGGCGAGGGCATTTCTTCCGCATCTGCTTTTGTAACGGTTGCCTGGGTTATGACGCTGGGCATTATTATCGGTCTTGTGCTAACCCCACTTCTTTCAAAGAAAATTCAGGGCGGTATGAAAAAGCTTGAAAAGATGGACAAAAAGTGGAGTGAAATTTTCTCAAACGCAATGTTTTTGGGTATGATTTCGGCATTTTTAGGTTATGTTTTTTGGGATTTTTCAAGCGTATTCAAAGGCGAAATATCAGCACTTATTCCGGCACTTGTAATGCTTTCGTCAGCAATTTTAATGGTTATTTGCGGTGCCTTGACAAAGGTGCTTAAGGCAAGATGGATTACTGACTATGCCTTGCCGATAAGTCTTGTCGGCGGTATGGCAATGGCTATTCCGATTACAAATTGGTTAGGTTAAGGAGGGGAAAGAAAATGAAAAAAGAAATGACTTATCTTGATAGCGTTCATCGTGACGGTAAAATTTGGGGATTTACTCTTTTAGCGCTTATTTTGGCTTTCCCGCTTGTTATTTCAATTGTTTTTAAGGCGACACCCGAATGGAGTGCGTTTGGTCGCGCAGTTTTGTCAGTACTTCCGATGTATTGGGCGGTTGGTGTTATTGAAATTTTCACCTATATTCCCATGCTTGGTGCGGGTGGTTCGTACCTTTCATTTGTAACGGGCAACATTTCAAACCTAAAGCTTCCTTGTGCGCTTGACGCAATGGAAAAAGCAAAGGTTAAAGCCAATAGTGAAGAGGGCGAAATTATTTCAACAATTTCAATTGCAGTTTCAAGTATTGTTACTACCTTAATTGTGGCAATAGGCGTTATTTTAATGATGGTTTCTAATCTTGGCACTTTACTTGAAAGTGAAGTTTTAAAACCCGCATTTGACCAACTTTTACCCGCACTTTTCGGCGGTTTGGCAGTTGTTTTTGTATCAAAAAATTGGAAAATGTCAATTATACCAATGGTGCTTATGTTGGCGCTTTTCATCTTTACACCACTTACTTCCGGCGAGGTTGGTATAATGGCGCCTGTCGGTGTAATTATCACACTTATCTCATCACGAATTATGTATAAAAAGGGAATGCTTTAAATGATTTGGTTTTATATATTATTAGGTCTTGTTGCCTTGTTTTTGGCGGTGCTTATAATCCGCACTTTAAGCTTTAAACCAAAGGCAAATGCTAAGACTTTTGAAGAGGAAATTGCACTTGAAAATGACAAGGTTATTGAAAATTTGAGAACACTTGTGCGCTTTAAAACCGTGTCTTACAGAGATGGCAGTTTAGAGGACGACGCACAGTTTCAGGCACTTATTAATGAACTTCCAAAGCTTTACCCCAATGTTTATAAAACCTGTACTCAAACCTTGTTAGATGATAGGGGAGTATTAATTTTATGGCAGGGCAAAAAGCATGATGCTCCGTCGGTTATGATGGCGCATTATGACGTTGTTCCCGTTAATGAAGAACTTTGGGACAAACCGCCGTTTGATGCTATTTTGGAAGATGGTGTTATTTGGGGTAGAGGTACTCTTGATACAAAGGTTACGGTTAACGGTATTTTGTCTGCCGCAGATAAACTTATTGCCGATGGTTTTATTCCCGAAAACGACATTTATTTTGCATTTTCGGGCGGCGAAGAAATTAACGGCAAGGGTGCTGTAAATATTGTTGATTATTTTGAAAATAACAATATTAATTTAGCGCTTGTGGTAGATGAAGGCGGTGCCGTGGTTGAAAATGTTTTCCCGGGCGTAAAAAAACCCTGCGGTCTTATCGGTATTGCCGAAAAAGGTCTAATGGACGTGCAGTATTCTTCAAAATCGGCAGGCGGTCACGCATCCGCACCGAAACCCAATTCGCCTATTGTTAATTTATCAAAAGCGGTTTTGAAGGTTGAAAATAGAGCTTTTAAAATGCACCTTACAAAACCTGTTAAAGAAATGTTTGACACCTTGGGCAGACATTCAAACTTTGTGTTTAGAATGATTTTTGCAAATTTGTGGTGTTTTTCGCCTGTTTTAAATATGCTTTGCAAAATGCAGGGCGGCGAGCTTAATGCTTTAATGCGTACCACAACCGCCTTTACACAAGCAAATGGAAGCAGTGCTTCAAACGTTATTCCACCAAAGGCAACAATTGTTTCGAATATGCGTTTAAACCCTGCGGACACAATGGATTCGGCACTTGAATATTTAAAGAAAACCGTTAAAGATGACAGGGTGGAAATTACCGTTCTTCACGGCATGAACCCAAGCCGTATTTCGCAAACAAATTGCGAAGCTTATGATAAGGTTGCATCTAGCGTGGTATCTACCTGGAAGGGTAGTATTGCGGCCCCATATCTTATGATGCAATGCTCTGACTCACGCCATTACGGACGTATTTCAGATAAGGTTTACCGTTTTTCTGCTATGGATTTAACAAGCGAAGAACGTGCAACAATTCATGGAAATAACGAAAGAATTCGTGTTGAAACTGCTCTTAAAGCAGCGGAATTTTATGTTCGCCTTATGAAACAATGTTAACAAAAAAGCACCCATTGGGTGCTTTTTTATATTGTTGATATAAATTTAATTTCAGTTAATTTAATCGCTGTTTTTTCGCGGCTTTGGGAAAGCATTATATAATCATCAAATACGTTCAAAAGCTTACCCTGTCTGGCTGTTAATTGATTGCCGACCGCAATATAAATCTTAATATTTTTATTTTGCGAGCTTTTTAAAAATGATGATAAATTTTCTCTCTTTTGGGTTTTAAATTCATTGGAATGAAGTAATTCTTCATAAGTAAAAAGGTCATTTTCGTTAATAATTGGTTGTAAAAAGTTTTCTTTCATAAAAAACACCCCAAACATATTTTAAACATAATATGTTTGGGGAATTGGTTTTGTTAAAGTTATTTAAACGAAGTGTTGTAAAGGTCGGCATAGGTACCGCCTTTTGCAAGTAATTCGTCGTGGGTGCCCATTTCCATAATACCGCTTTTGCCAAAAACAATAATATTGTCAGCATTTTTAATTGTTGTTAAACGGTGGGCAATCGTTAAGGTTGTACGGCCTTGTGATAAGCGTTCAAGCGATTTTTGAACAAGACGTTCGCTTTCGTTATCAAGGGCGCTTGTGGCTTCGTCCAACAAAAGAATGGGCGGGTTTTTAAGGAATACACGTGCAATGCTAATTCTCTGTTTTTGACCACCTGAAAGCTTAACGCCGCGTTCGCCCACGTAGGTGTCGTAACCGTCGGGCAGGGTGTTTATAAATTCATCGGCACCTGCCATTTTAGCGGCGGCAATAATTTCTTCGTCACTAGCTCCGGGGCGACCATATTCAATATTTTCGCGCACACTGCCCGAAAACAGATAAACGTCCTGCTGCACAACGCCGATTTGTGAACGAAGTGACTTCATTTTAATATCACGAATGTCAATATCGTCAACGGTTAAAGAACCATCTAAAATTTCATAAAAACGGGGAATAAGAGAGCAAATAGTGGTCTTACCGCCACCCGATTCGCCAACCAAAGCAATGTTTTTGCCTGCGGGAATTTTCAAATCAAGGTGGGAAAGCACGTCATCGGTTTCTTCGGTGTATTTAAAGGTAACGTTTTTAAATTCAATATTGCCTTTAACATTTTTAAGTTCGACTGCGTTTTTGCGGTCTTTAATGTCGGGGTCGGTTTCCATTATTTCGCCAAAGCGTTCAATGCCAGTCATACCGCGTTGGAACTGCTCCGCAAATTGAACAATTTTGCGTATAGAGCTTAAAAGGGTGGTAATATACATTAAGAAAACAATTAAATCGGCAGGGTTTAAACCGTCATATATAATGAATATAGCACCAGCAACAACCGCAAGAATATATAAAATACCGTCTAAAACACTGGTTGTGCAGTGAAAAGCCGCCATGTAATGATAAACCTTTGACTTAATGCCGAGATAACCCTTATTACCTTTTGAAAACTTTTCTTTTTCAATGTCTTCGCCTGTGAAGGATTTAACCACACGAATACCCAAAAGCGAGTCTTCAATTTGGGAATTGAGTTCGGCAACCTGTTTTCTCGATTCGCGAAAACCCGAACGCATTTTTTTGTTAAAAATACTTAATACCCAAACCATTGGCGGAATTGCCGCAAAAATTATAAGGGTAAGCCAAATGTTCATACCGCTTAAAATTATAAAGCAACAAATAATTTTAATGCCCGCAATAAGCAATTCTTCGGGGCAGTGGTGGGCAAATTCGGTAATGTCGAAAAGGTCGCTTGTCATTCTAGACATTAAACTGCCGACCTTTGTATTGTCGTAATATTTAAAGGAAAGCTTTTGCAAGTGGTCAAACATATCGCTGCGCATATCGGTTTCAATTTTTGTGCCCATTATGTGACCGACCGACGCCATATAATAGTTTGCTGCCGCGTCAATAAGCTTAAGTACCAAATAAATACCGCCAACTGTTAAAATACTACTTATAGTCAGTTTTGCAACATCGGTTAAAGCGGTGTTGGTTATGTACCGAACAATTAGCGGTAACACTATTTCGCACACTGTGGTAAGCGACGCGCAAAATAGGTCGAAAACTAATGTGGGTATGTAATTTTTATAATATGGTAAAAAGCGTTTTATAAGCTTTGCAGAAGAACTTTTCTTCATTTGTTACACCTTCCGTTTCATAATGCTATTTTAACACTTAAATTTGCCCTTTTCAACAAAAGTCTAAAAATTTTTACATTTTTTAAAAAAGCACTTCCTTTTTTAAAAATATATGTTATAATGTTAATGCAAAAAATGAAAATGGGGTATTATGTAATGAAACAATTTGCAAAACGTTCAATTTCTTTGGTTGTTGTTTTAATGCTTTTGTTTG
The DNA here is from genome assembly GCA_045578165.1 of Acutalibacteraceae bacterium. Taxonomy (GTDB): domain Bacteria; phylum Bacillota; class Clostridia; order Oscillospirales; family Acutalibacteraceae; genus UBA737. Next base: position 6,237 of record JAZNJR010000030.1, on the reverse strand, counting down.
TAATGTGCTTTACAAGCGTAAGTGCTTCAACACCCGCGACAGGTTATTCAAGTGCTAATGACGTGGTTTATAAAACCTATTCACTTGGTAGCTCAAGTTCATCTTATTCGGTAACCAAAGGTATTATTAACTGGGGCGCAAGAGGGGAAGACTGTTACTTCCTTAGTAAATATGCTCAAAGTTATTACAAAGGCAATAATACATATGCAAAGCTTTCTGCGTTAAAGGGCGGCAGTTCACAAACAAATGCACCCGGTACTGCACTTTACAATGCATTGCAAACTTTAATGAAGGTAAATTTCACTCACAGTTATCAAAAAACTCGTGATATGTATAAATATACCGACTGTGTTTCAAACAACACTTCAAAGTTGGTTTCATTTTATTCGGGCACACTTGTAAACAGCACTTGGGACGGTGGCGCAACCTTTAACCGCGAACACTGCTGGCCTGACAGTAAATGTCTCAGCTCGGGCAGAAGCGAAGGCGATAGTGCCGATATGCATATGCTTCGTCCCACAAAATCAAGCGAAAATGGTTCACGTGGCAACAAGGCATACGGTACAGGCAGCGGTTATTTTGAACCCAGCGATGAAGTTAAGGGCGACTGCGCACGTATCGTACTTTACTGTTATGTTCGTTGGGGCAACACAGGCAAAATGTGGGGCACCAGCGGTGTTATGAAGGACCTTAACACCTTGCTTGAATGGATGGAATTAGACCCTGTTGATACTTGGGAAATGGGTCGTAACGACGCAGTTCAGTCAATTACAGGTAATCGTAACGTATTTGTCGACTACCCTGAATTCGCCTGGCTTTTATTTGGTAAAGCAGTTCCTACTGACATGGTTACACCTTCGGGCGAAAACTTGAACGGTTCAGGTTCAAACGATAATAATGATAATTCTTCTAGCAATACATCATCAAACACTTCATCTAATAATTCATCCAATACATCAAATAAAGATGACGATGAAAATTATAATGACAATGACTATAATGATGACGATACCACCACAGGTGATAACGACAACAATTATAATGATGACGGTATTCAAGGCGGTATTGATAACAAACCCCAAAACGAAGGTAAACCTTTTGACCCGAACAACATCGGTGTTCAAACAGGCAATTCCGGTTTTGTTATGGCACCTTGGATTATTGCGTTAATTGTAGCCGGTGGATTAGTAGTTGTTGCAGGCATTACAGCCGCAGTAATTATTATAGTTAAAAAGAAAAAATAATTAACCAATAAATTTTAAACCCGAAGCAAACGCTTCGGGTTTTTATTGTTTTAAAATTCAATTGTTGAAAGGTTGCCGGGGTTATCACAATAATAACAAATACCGTTTTCAAAGTAAATTAATTCGGGTTCTTCCAATTCGCCGTAATCTTCAAAACCGATAAACTTTATCTGTTTTTTATCTTTTAGTGAAACTATGCGTAAAGCGGGAGGATTAATTTTGTCACCGCCAAAACCTTCAAGCGAATAAACTAAACCGTTTTCACAACAAGCACCCTGAACAAAACGATGGTATTCGCAGTCAAAATAATCAATAATATCATCTTTTTTAAGGATTATGCGGTTAATACCGAGGTTTTCATCAAATTCGCCTATTTTATCGGTTGGTAATTTAAATGAAAAATAACGGGTTTTATGGTCGCCGTCGCGCATGGTAAAGGCATAATAAGTGTTGGTTTGTTTATCAATTACAAAGTTGCCGTAGGGACGGATATCGCCGCTTTCGGAGGACCAAATATTATCATCGGTAAAGCCAATTTCAATTGTTTTTAAAAGTGTGCTTTTAAATTCTTTGTTTTCTCGATAAATTCTATAAACGCAGCAAACTCCCGTAAGTTTGTCTTCGCACTTGGCATAGTTGTTGTAAATGTTGGTGTAAAGTAATGGAAATTCGTCATTTTCTTCATAATATTCATTGCTGAAAACCACCGAGTTACTGTGTGGTGCAATAAGGTCGGCTTTGTCAAGTGTAAAAATTGAAACAATGGGGGATTTTTTGTCTGTTGTAAGGTCGTTTAGGTCATAAACGTAACACATACCGTTTGTTTTAAAACGAAACAAAAAATCTTTAAAAACCGCACCGTCTTGTCCGTCGGTTATTTTGCCGATAAGTTTTATTTTCATTTTAAATTCCCCTTTAAATCGTTGCTGATTTTTTTGTTTTTAAAGTAAAACTCTCTATCGTGGTCGCTGATTTCACGCATAACTTTACATGGGTTTCCAACCGCCACAACGTTTGACGGAATATCTTTTGTAACAACGCTTCCCGCACCTATAACGGTGTTATCTCCAATTGTGACACCGGGCATTATTAAGGCGCCGGCACCAATCCAACAATTTTTACCAATGTGAACGGGGAAGTTGTACTGATAACCTTGTTCACGAAGTTCCGGTAAAATTGGGTGTCCTGCTGTTGCAATCGTAACGTTAGGCCCAAACATTGTGTTATCGCCGACGTAGATGTGTGTATCGTCAACCATTGTTAAATTAAAGTTTGCATAAACAAATTTGCCGAAATGACAATGTTTACCGCCCCAATTTGAATGAAAGGGCGGCTCTATATAACAACCTTCTCCTATATCGGCAAACATTTCTTTAAGTAGTTTTTGGCGTTTTTCTTGTTCAAGGGGACGTGTTTGGTTAAAGTCGTAAAGCTTTTCAAGACATTTAAATTGTTCTTCCATAATTTTATCGCCATTGGGCAAATAAAGCTCGCCCGAATGTAAAATGTTCATTTAATCACCTATATTTTATATATTTTTGTGCTTCTTTGGAATCCTTAAAAACTCCTAATGAAATACCCGCAAAAAGTGCTGCACCGACAGCCGCTTCTTCCAAATGAGAGGGTATTTTAATTTTCTTTTTAAATTTTTCTTCACATAAGTTTATTAAATGTTTATTTTTTCTTATACCGTTACCTGAACCGACAATACCCGAAATTTTACTGTTCATTTGTGAAAACATATTGTAAAGTTCGTCACACATACCTAAAAGCACCCCTTTTGTCAATGCTTCAGGGGAGAAATTTTCGGTAGTAATATTGGTTATACTGCCGTTTATTTCGGGTTTTTTACGTGTCCCTGCAAATCGGGTATCAACCATAAGAGCAGTGGAATTGCTTTCAAGCATATTACCCATTATTTCATAAACTTCTTCGTCAGTAATATCGCTGTTTTTCGCTAAAATTGATTTATAAAAATCTTTAAGTATTGAATATGCTCTGCCGCCGCAAAGTGAAGAGCCGACGATTAAAAATTTATTATCAAAATAAGGCCTTACTTCCAAATCTTCACCCGTTATTACACGGTCTGAAATAATTGAAATCTGACTGCCTGTGCCGACGTTTATAAGCAGTTCGTTTGGGTTTTTAAGTGTGGAAAAAACACTTGCCTGATTGTCGCCCACCGCAACACTTACAGGAATATTATTATATCTTCCTACAATACGGTAGTCGGTTAAAATTTCAGGAGTAAAACCGTTTGTAAAACAGTTATTTTGAATATCATAAAGCCCAAATGAAGCCGCATTTGTTGAATGAATAACCGGAAGTTTTAAACCACAAAGTGTCATTACTAAATAATCACTTATGCTGCAAAATGAAACCGCGTTTTTAGGAATAAGTCCATTTTGGCGGTTGTAAAAATCAGTTACACAGCCATAACCCGAAAAACTTTCAAGAAAAGCGGCATAGGTTGTGTTTTTGTATGTTTCATTTCCACGCTCGTCTTGCCAGGTGTAAAGGGGACTTACGGCAACACCGTTTTTGTCGGTATAAACGATACCGTGCATTTGTCCTGTAACACCAATGGCTAAGGTGTCGTCAGTCATTAATTTTTCTATAATATCGGTTGCAAGTGCAATAATTTTTTGTGTTGACTGAATTTTTTCAAACGGTTTATTACTTATAATAAATGCATTGCTGTTTATTGTAATGCTTTTTAAAAGTTCACCGCTTTGGGTATCAATTGCTATGCCGCAAATACTTGTTGTGCCAATATCAATACCAATAATTTGCAAAAAACCACACCTTAAAATATATTGTAATAATTATAAACTTTTGTTTCTGCATTTTCAAGGTGTAAAATAAATTGGGGTTTAGCGCTTACGCGATTAAATAATAAAGAAAAAAGAAGAAAAAATGTGTGACTTTGGCACGATATATAAATAAAGTCGGCAAAGCCGACACCAATTTTATTCTTTCTTATTTATTCTTTATTATTTTGGGTGTCAGCCCGTTAAACTATAATTTCAATAACAAAAAACGGTAGAACTTTTTAGGTTCTACCGTTTGATTTTTTAATCAACGTCAAGCTGTTCTAATTTGCTTTTGGACTGAATTGGTTTTGAATCGCCGTGTTTTACAAAGAACATTGTCACAAACGAGAAAATCACAAAAACAGCACCGAAGGTAAAGAATACAAAGCGCATACCAAAAGTGTCGTAAAGCACACCCGATACAATAGGAGCCACAATTTGCGCAGCCATTGAAGCGGTGTAATAATAGCCGGTGTATTTACCGGTGTCGCCCTTTTTGGCAAGTTCAACAACCATGGGGAATGAGTTTACGTTAATGGTTGCCCAGCCAATACCCGCAAGTGAAAATACGGGGTACATTATAATTTCGGGGGTTTTTGGTGTGATGAAAATACCAATGGTAAAGGCGGTTGCAAGAATTAAAATACCTGAAAGAATTGTTTTTCTGCGACCGATTTTTGAAGCTATCATACCAACGGGTATATATGAAACAATTGCGGCAGCTTGAGCTACAATAAGGGTAAAGTTGTAGTCAAATCCAAGAATATTAGTTGCATAAACCGAATATTTACTTGTTATTGAGTTGTAACCAATATACCACAAAGCAACCGATGCAAGAATAAGTAAAAGGGAAGTAAATTCCGCTTTTGTAAGACCGCTTTTAGTTTGTTTCTCGGCAACCTCTTCGGCGGTGGCAAGACCGTATTTAACAGTATCTTGTTCCATTTCTGTCGACCATTTCTTTTCTTTAACGGTTAAAAGGAACAACACAAAACCCAAAAGCATAACACCGCAAACAGCGGCAACGTAACCTGTGTACTGCATATAAAGGTTTTTGCTTGTTGCAAAAACCATGCCAAGCACAAGAACAATAATACCACCAGCAGTACCGGTAAGGTTTATAATTGCATTTGCTTTTGAACGAAGTGGTTTTACCGTAACGTCGGGCATTAAAGCAACTGCAGGGGAACGGAAGGTTGCCATTGAAATAAGCACAACTAATAATGTTGCAATAAAGCCAATAAGCGGCCATGGGTTTTCAAGAGTAAGCTTTACGGTGGCTTCACGTACTGCGGCTTTAAATGCCTCGTCGCTTAAAGCGCCTTGTTGCATACCCGGTATACCTGCAGCAGTAATGCGCGCAAGTTGATAATTGTCAACAAAAGTAAGACCCAAAAACGAAACCACCGCAGCAATTGTACCGCAGAAAATAAAGGGCGTGCGTCTGCCAAAGCGGGTGTTTGTCTTGTCGGAAAGTGCGCCGAAAATGGGAAGCAAAAATACCGCCAAAACGTTGTCAATTGACATTACCGCGCCCGAAACCGACTGTGGCAAACCAAAGTGGTTGGTTAAAATTAGAGGGGTGATTGCGTCATAAGCTTGCCAGAAAGCAGATATTAGAAAGAAAGCCATACCAACAAGCAAAACGCGTTTGTAGTTAAGTTTCATAATATACACCTTTCAATTTATTGATGGGTTCATAAGCCAAATATAACATATATTAGTGAAAAATGCAATTATAGATATTTTGTGTAACAAGAATTATTTTATGAAAAAATGGTTATAAAATTGCGTCGAATATTCAAAACACTGGCAATATGTCAAATGCTTCGCTTGGTAAATTAGCTGTGCAGATACTTAATGATGCAGCGGACTCAAAAAACAGCGCTGTAGTAAACGCAATAACAGAATATGCGGCGAAGCTTCAAATCGGTAATGCCAAAGCAAATGCTGTCGCTACATATTTTGGTAAAGCCATTTCACAGCAAAGTATCAGCAGTAAAGAATACAACGCCGCCAAAAATAGCAGTTTTGCAAAACTTGTTGCCAAAGACCTGCAGACCGATATCGAGTGGGTAAGCAATATGAAAGCCGAACTGTCACAGGTTGAAAGCATTGAAAAGCAGGTGCGTACAGCCATTACGCTTAAGGAATCGCAAACCCCAGTTTTGCAGTCAAGT
>JAZNJR010000029.1:0-27643 GCA_045578165.1 Acutalibacteraceae bacterium | reverse complement strand
CAGAACCTAGGGGTTGTCTATTGAGTTGGGCTTAAAATTATGGACTTGATTGACCTTCGCAAAAAGGTAATTAAAAAATATTTCGGTCGTATGAACGACCGTCAGTTTGAAGCGGTAACAACTGTTAACGGTCCCGTTTTGGTACTTGCGGGTGCGGGAAGCGGCAAGACCACCGTGCTTGTTAACCGCATATTAAATCTTGTAAAATTCGGCAACGGTTACAATAGCACTTATATACCCAATTTTACCGATGCTGACATAAAAGCGGGTCAAGATTATTTAGATAGTGTTGTTGATTATTTGCCTGACGGAGTTTTTGCTGATTTTCCGGCAAAACCGTGGCAAATTTTAGCCATTACCTTTACTAACAAGGCGGCGGGCGAGCTTAAGGACCGTATTGGCGCTAAGCTTGGCGACGATGCAAATGATATTTGGGCGGGTACCTTCCATTCAATTTGCGGCAAAATTTTAAGAAGAAATGCCGACCGTCTTGGTTTTACCTCGCACTTTACCGTTTACGATACCGACGACCAAAAACGACTTTTAAAAGATATAATGAAGCAGTACGAAATTGACGATAAATTCGTACCGGTTAAATATGCTCTTTCGTTAATTTCTTCGGCTAAAGACGAGCTTTTAACACCTGAAGAATACGAAGCACAAGCAGGCAGTGAACTTCGCACCAAAATTGTGGCGCAGCTTTATAAGCATTATCAAAAACGTCTTTTAGATGCCAACGCAATGGACTTTGACGATATGATTGTAAACACCGTCCGTTTGCTTAAGCAAAACGACGATATTTTAGAATATTATCAGAACAAATTCCGTTACGTTTGCGTTGATGAATATCAAGATACAAACCACGCACAATACGTGTTGGTGTCATTACTTGCGGGCGGGAAAAATAATATTTGTGTTGTTGGCGACGACGACCAAAGTATTTACCGTTTTCGTGGGGCAACAATTGAAAATATTTTAAATTTTGAAGACGAATACAGAAATGCTAAAACCATTCGTCTTGAGCAAAATTACCGTTCCACTTCAAACATTTTAAATGCTGCAAACGAAGTCATTAAAAACAACCGCGGCAGAAAGGGTAAAACCCTTTGGACCGATAACGGCGATGGCGAAAAAATTACTTTACACACCGCTTATGACGAAAGGGAAGAAGCACGTTTTGTGGCCGATACAATTCTTGAAAATGTTCGCAAGGGTGGCAAATTTTCAGATAATGCGGTTCTTTACCGCATAAATGCCCAGTCAAACGCTATGGAAAACGCGTTTGTACGTTCAGGCATATCGTTTAAGGTTATTGGCGGCACCGCCTTTTACGACAGGAAAGAAGTAAAAGACGTTTTGGCATATTTACATCTTATAAATAATACGCGCGACGACATTCGTTTACGTAGAATTATTAACGAGCCCAAACGTTCAATTGGAGATACAACGGTTAATCACGCCGCTGAAATTGCAAGGGAACTTGGCGTATCAATTTTTGAGGTTATGCAAAAAGCTGATGAATATGCGGCGCTTAACCGTTCGGCTTTAAAAATCAAGGGCTTTTGCGATATGATTGATGGTCTTTGCGAATATGCCGAAGAAGCATCATTAAGTGAGCTTTTTGAAAAGGTTATAACCGTAACGGGCTATAAAACAATGCTTGAGCTTGAGGGCGAAGAAGGTAAAGACCGTTTACAAAACGTTATGGAACTTTCTTCAAACATTTTACAGTACGAACTTGAAAACGATGCACCCACATTGGCTGAATTTTTAGAGCAAATTGCCCTTATAAGTGACATTGACGGTTTAGAAAGCGATAACGATAAGGTTGTATTAATGACGGTTCATTCAGCAAAGGGACTTGAATTTGAAAACGTTTTTCTTGTTGGTATGGAAGAGGGGATTTTCCCCGGTGATCAATCTATAATGGGCGGCTACAATGAAATTGAAGAAGAACGTCGTTTGGCTTATGTTGCAATCACCCGAGCCAAAAAGCGCTTAAGTGTAAGTAATACTTCAATCCGTATGCTTTACGGACGCACTACACGTAATTTACCATCACGTTTTTTAAAAGAAATTCCGTTAGAGCTTTGCAATTCTTCTGGTGTTAATTCAAGAAGCTTTACCTCTTCGCCGGTTGTTGCTGTATATACACCAATTCCTGAAAGAAAACCGTCGTTTGCAACCGCGACTGAACAAAAGCATAAAACCGACTATAAGGTTGGAATGTCTGTTAAACATAATACGTTTGGTGTTGGAATGATACTTTCCACCACGCCAATGGGTAACGACACCCTTTTGGAAATTGCCTTTGAAAATGTTGGTACAAAAAAACTTATGGCAGGTTTTGCAAAATTAACAATTATTTAATTGTTTTTACATTTTTTAATGTTATACTAAATGCAGTACGTTTAAGGAGAATTTTATGACTGTAAGTCTTACTTCAATTAAATCTGAAGCAAAGGCCGCGCTAAAGGGCTATTACGTTATTGCAATGGTTTCGGCTTTAACCATTTTGTTTTCGTTTTTAATAATTGAAAACGTTTCTTGGTGTTTAAGTCTTGTTGTGGGTAACGTAGCGGCAAACGCAATTATGTTACTTTTTTGTATATTGTTTTGCGGTCCTTTAACGTTGGGTGTTTTGCGTATGTTTTGGCGCATACATAGCGGTTTGGTTGAAACGCCTGCAGTTGCGTTTTATTATTTTTCAAAACCCATATTTTACTATAAGGCGATAAGACTGTGCTTTATGTTGGCACTGCGTTTATTGGTTTTTGCTTTAATTTTTAATTTGCCCGCAATGATTGTATACGTTATTGCCAGCCCGCAAATTTACGATTTTTTAAAAATGCCAATTCCTATTTGGTCACAGCACTTGGCACAAATTGTTAATTTCCTTTCAACTATTGGTACGGTTTTAACGGTTGCCTCACTTTTTAAATTTTATCTAGCACCCATGCTTGTTATTTTTGACGATGAAATTGATGCTGAAGAGGCGGTTCACATGTCGTCGGTAGTTTCTAAAACTTCGCTCATCGATTTTATTTTTCTAATATTTAGTTTGATTATTTGGATTCTTATTTCATTATTGTTTATTCCGCTTGTATTTACTTTGCCATATTTTTTAATGTGTTATGTTGTTCACGCAGAATATTCTATTAAAGATTATAACGCAAGAATTAAAAAATTAAATGACGATAATTTGCCGTCATTTATTGCGGGTATGTAAAGAGGGGTTTTTAATGAATTATATTTTAGCATCGCAGTCGCCGCGCAGACGCGAACTGCTTTCGATAATTGTTGATGAATTTAAAATTATTCCGTCATCGGTTGAAGAAATTGTACCAAGCGAAATTGGTGTATTGGACGGTCCGGAATTTCTTGCAAAGATTAAAGCGCTTGACATTGCTAAAGATTATAAAAACGACCTTGTAATCGGAGCAGACACATCGGTGATTTTGGGTGATAAGGTTTTAGGTAAACCCAAAGACCGCCAAAACGCCTATGAAATGCTTAAACTGCTTTCAGGAAATACACATCTTGTAGTAACGGGTTGTGCAATTGTAAAAGGGGACAAGTGCGTTAGCTTTTCGGTTATAAGTGAAGTTGAATTTTATAAATTATCTGATGAAGAAATTAACGCTTACCTTGATACGAACGAGCCATATGACAAGGCAGGCAGTTACGGAATTCAGGCAAAGGGTGCTTTACTTGTTAAAGAAATTCGTGGCGATTATTTTAATATTGTGGGACTTCCTATAGGCGAACTTAACCAAAAGTTAAAAGAAAATTTTTAAAGTTAAAAAGATGTACCTTTTCGGTGCATCTTTTTTATATGTTACAGTTTTGTAAAGTTATTGTTAAAGCATTGACAATTTATTACTTTAATGTTACAATAAACTAAACTTTCAAGTGTACTTTAAATTAACAAGAATTCCTTAATAATGAGAAGGTGATTAGATTGGCAAATATAAATTCTACAACCGCGGTAATGACGGTAAGAAAGCAAATAGTCATTTCGGCTGCCAAGCTTTTTATGAAACAGGGCTTTAATGATACTTCGGTTAAAGAAATTTCAAATGAATCGGGTATATCTGAAAACGCGATTTATTATGAAATGAAAACCAAAGAAAACATTTTAACCGAGCTTATAAGTCACGTTTTGGCAAAACAAAAGTCGGTAGCTCTTGAAATTACAAAGGGCTTAACCGATGACAAGCTTTTAATATATGCTGCCGAAAAGGTTTTACAATTGCATTTGGCTGAAAGTTCTGAACAAATGCGTGAGCTTTATACAATGGTTTATTCAATTCCAAAAGCTTGGGACATAATCAAACAAGCCAATGCGGTGCGACTGAAAGAGGTGTTTGGTAAAGATATGCCAAACCTTGAACTTTCAGATTTTTATGAACTTGAAATTGCCGCAGGCGGCATAGTTCGTGGTTATCTTTCATCGCCTTGTAATATGTATTTTACAATGGACCATAAGGTTTCACGACTTATAACTTCACTTTTCCGTGTGTTTGATGTAAGTAAAGAAAAAATTGATGAAACGTTTGAATTTTTGGAAAACTTTGATTTTGAAGAAATAGCACAAGACACAGTAAATTCATTACCGCAATATTTTCACGAAAATATTGGTTAACGAGCGGTAGTTTTCTGAAAGGATGAACTGAAATGAAAAATATTAAAAAATTACCTAAAAAGATTTTAGCAATAATTTTGTCTGTAATGGTTATTGCGGTTTCTCTTCCGTTATTGCTTTTGCCTCTTTACGCAGACGATGCAAACGATAATCGTGTGGTCGACCCCTCTACTTTTAATTCTTGGCAGGATTTATTTCCTAAAGATAACACCGAACAAGCGGGTAGGGTATGGACCGATAAATCGGTATTTACAAGTCCGGATGGTATTGGTCAACTTGTAGACGCTAACGGCAACGATTATAATCTTACAATGCTTGATGACGAAAATAACTTCTTGGTTGCATTGTCAGCACTTGCATCTAATAAAGCAATTGTGGGTTATTCTTATGCTCCTACCGACACAATGTTAATTCTTGACGTATCTGCTTCAATGAATAACAGCGGTTACGTTGATGAGTTGGTTGCTTCTGCAAACAAAGCGCTTAAAAGTCTTTTAGAACTTAACAACCACAACCGTGTTGGCGTTGTGCTTTATTCGGGCAATTCGGTAATTGGCAATTCTTCGGGTAGTACCGCAACGGTTCTTTTGCCTTTAGACCGTTATACCGCGCCCACAACCGGCAACAATAGAGGTAAGTTTATTGTTGAATCGTCGGCTGACGGTACTAAAACCGTTAAGGTAAACGGCGGTGTGAAAAATAAAGCCGGTACAACAATGTCTGAAACATATAAAAAGGTTCAAGGCGGCACATATATTCAAAATGGTGTTTATATGGCAACTGAAGAATTCTTAAACGTTACTGACGTTGTAATTCCCGATGGCGAACATCAGGCAGGGGCTGCACGTACACCGATTTTCGTGCTTATGTCTGACGGTACACCTACTGCTGCAACAAACAACTTTGCAGGAAAAAATAACAACTTCAACACCGTTGGTCTTGGCACTTCAAACCTTGGCGACGGCGGTACGGTTAGTGACGATGCATTGCAAAATGCTATTGACTTTGTAAACCAGCTCACTTCTGCTTATTCTATGAAGGTTGTTGATGATAAATACGTTACCACAACACCTTTATTCTATACCTTGGGTCTTGGTAAAAATAATCAGTCTCTTTCAAGTGCTGTGCTTGACCCCAAGAATTTTTCAAACACAAATAGTCTTTGGGAAAATTATGTTACAATACATAATAATTCAAGTTTGCTTGTTGATATTGAAGAGGGCAGAAGACCCGCTCAAACGTCAGTTTTGAAAATTCCTGAAATTACATCAGTTAATCAAAAGAACTATGTAACAAAATATTTCCCTGCAAGTAATGAAGATCAGCTTACCGCTGCGTTTGACGATATTGTAAAACAAATTATTATTCAGTCGCTTTATTATCCAACACTTGTTCAAAACGGTTTACACGACCACGAGGGCTTCGTTGAATTTGTTGACGATATAGGTCATTATATGAATGTTAAAGAAATCAAGGGTATTATGCTAGGTAACACCTTCTATACCGGCGAACATCTTGCAGCAAACTTTACCGAAGATGATAGCATATTCTTTAACAAGGACGGAACATACAGCGATATGGGCAACAACGTTGTATGGTCTGTAATGGAACGTATTGGCATTGATGACGTTAATGTTGCACGCGACCTAATCAGTAGTGCATATACTACCCATCAGCTACGCTCTTGGGACGGTAAATGGTCAAACTACATTGGTTGGTATGCCGATGAAAACGGTAACTTTATGGGTCACTGGCATGAAGGTCATACCGAAGAAGATGCAATAATAGGCGGCAAAAAAGCAACCTTTATCAATAAATCTTACGGTTTCCTTGGTGCTATTAACGGCGAATATACCGACACCGACCTTATGTATATTTCTACACAGGTTCATACCCGTATTTCTGATGGCAATACTTCGGTTATTTGGCGTATACCTGCATCTTTAATTCCTGTTATAACCTATAAAATTTCATTAGATGGCGATTCTTTGGACGATGCCGAAAATATTAAAATTGAATATGACCCGGCAGACCCCATTCGCCTTGTATTTGAAGTGGGTCTTGACGAAGAAATTACCCCAGTTAATCTTAACGAAAAAATAACCGATAAATCTGCTCATATTATTGATGAAAACAATGACGGTATTTCGGATGACGGTAAATATTACTTCTACACTAACTGGTGGAATGATGATAACCTCACACACGAAAACCCCAATAATAGTGAAGATACTTTAGTATTCTTTGCACCGTCAGTTCAAAATGAACGTTACTATTATTCGGAAGAGACTGCAATTTTCATTAACACCGGCACGGATGCAAACCCAACTTATGAAATTTATAAAGGCGCGATGCCTACCAAGGACGACGGTAATACTTATTACCGTAGATATGCAGTGTTTGTTGGCAACGGTTTCGAAGTTGATGGTAAAATTCCTGCCGAAATCGAATGGAAATTCGAAGTTATTTCAAATGATACGCTCGGCGTTTTAACCGATGTTTGTAAAAATAACGATAACAGTTGGGATGTTCCCGCAGGCACAATTCATCGTGTACTTGAACCTTATAATCTTGAAAAGCGTGAAAATAAGACCGCGACACTTGATTATGTACGTTACCCCACCATCCAAACACAAACCACGCATAATCACATTCACGTGGGCGAATTCTTGGGTAATAACGGTCGCTTGACAATGGACATTCCGCAGGGTATGAAGCTTACAAAAACTGTAGATGATACCTTGTTTGGCACAACCGAAATCTTTACCTTTGAAATTGAAAGTAACGGTTTTGATCTTTCAACTGTTACTGTTTACCACCAAGACGTTAATGGAAAGCTTGAAAAAATCGTTCCTATAATGGATGGCGACAAACTTGTTGTTAAAATCAAAGCGGGCGAATCAGCTTTTGTACTTGGTATTGATGCTAACACAGAAATTAGTGTTAAGGAAAAAATCAACGGAGAGTATAAGGTAAGCAAAATTACAGTTGACGGTTCGGCTTTGACAGGTGTTACCAATAATATGAATACAAGGATTGTTTCCGACACCCTTACAAAAGTTGAATTTGAAAACACACTTGTAGTTAACGACGGTACAATTGTTGTTTCTAAGGAAGTTAACCATGACAGCAATATCACTTATAACGATTCACTTGAATATGAATTTGAAGTTTACCCCGTAGGCGATTATAATGCTCGTGTAACCTTTAAAATTAAGGCAGGGGAATCACATACCTTAACAGGTCTTGCAGAGGGCGATTATATTGTTAATGAAATTAATATGCCCACCGGTTTTGCACCCAAGCAAAATCTTGTAACCGTTACTGCGCAAAATACTGTTGTTGCTACCGCTCATTTTATAAATGAATATAATCCCGAAGCAGTTAAACCGGCTTTGGTTGTAGGCGGTACCAAGAACTTTACAGGACGTGACTGGAAAGCAGGGGACGAATTTGAATTCGTGCTTGAAATACAGGAAGGTACTGAATGGACACAGGTTGGTTCTTCACGCAAGGTAAACTTTAACAGCTTAGTTAAAGATTACAAGTTTGATTTTGCAAATGATGCCGACCTTACCGCTTTTGAATTTAGCAAAGTTGGAACTTATCAGTTCCGTGTTCGCGAAGTTATACCTGCTAACAAGCTTGGTGGTGTAACTTATGATGAATATTATCGTTACTTCAACGTTGTTGTAACCGACGCTACAATGGACGGTAAACTTGAAGTTTTAAACGTTGAGGCAACCGCACCTGCTACAGTTAAAAAGGCAAATAACGTTTATAACGTTGACGTTGACTTTAATAACGTTTACGCACCAATCGGTTTTGACGACATTATAATTACAATTGATAAAACCGTTAACGATACTGCAGGTACTAATAAAGGCAAAGAGGGTTACATCTTTGGTATATACACCGAAGACGGTAAAACACTTATTGTAACAACCGAACCCACTGATGCAAACGGTAAAACACAGTTTAATTTATCGTTCCCGGCATCTGTTGCGGGTAGAACCTATAACTTTAAGGTAAAGGAAATCGTACCCGAAAATAAACTTTTAGGTATGGATTATGACCCCAAGGTTTATGACCTTACAATTAAGGTTGTTGATAATCTCGATGGTACAATCAGTGCGGTTGTAGATTTGGGTGGCTCTGTAAGCGATACAACCAATTATGGTTTTATTAACGTTTATAACCCCGACGGTGTTGAAGTTGAACTTTCGGGTACAAAAACACTTGAAGGTAGAGACCTTAACGAAAACGAATTTACCTTTGAACTTTATGAACAAGGTAACGCAACTGCAATTGATACCGCTAAAAACGATGCTAACGGTAATTTCCTTTTTGAAAAATTAACCTTTGAAAGAACAGGCACCTTTAATTACACAATTAAAGAACGTAAGGGTAACCTTGGCGGTATTACTTACGATACACGTTCTTATGAAGTTCGGGTTGTTGTAAGTGACGACGCTGATAACGACGGTGTTCTTGATTATAAGGTTTATATTGACAACAACGAAACTGCAGCGGCTCAAATCAAGTCAAAAATCAAGTTTGTAAACGTTTATGCGCCCGAAGAAGTAAAAGTTATCTTTAAGGCAACCAAAAAGCTTACAGGTCGCGACATTGTCAATGGCGAATTTAAGTTTGACCTTTATCAAGCAAATGACAATTTCTCACTTGGTGCTGTAATTGATGATAACAAGGTTATTTCTAAAGTAGATAATTCTACAGGTATTGTAACCTTTACCGAGCAAACCTTTGGTGCGCCCGGCACTTATAAGTTTGTAATTTTGGAAGATGAAATCAGTTCAAACGGTATTACGGTTGATACACATAAGTATCAAATAACCGTAGTTGTTACCGATAACGGAAGCGGCAAGTTAGTGGCTGAAGTTAAGGTAGATGGTAATACCGTAAGCGGCAAGCTTGAAGATGCAATTGTATTTAACAATAAATACGCAGTTGCTCCGGTTGACGTTGCGGTTGAAGCATTCAAGACCTTAAGCGGTCGCAACTTGGCTGCAAACGAATTTTCTTTCACACTTTATAATGCCAACGGTAGTGAAATTGAAACTGTAAAGAATGCCGCAAACGGTAAAGTAACCTTTACAAAGCTTAGATTTACAAAAGCCGGCACCTATACCTACACCATAAAAGAAGTGGTTGGCAATGACAGATATATCACTTATGATACCAAGATTTATAACGTGACTATTACTGTTGCCGATAACGATGGTAAGGGCTACTTTGATTATACTGTTGCTTATTCTGATGCAAACGGTACTGTTCAAGGCGCAAACTTTGTAAATGCTTATACACCCGACGCCGCACAAATTATAATTACAGGTACTAAAGAACTTCAGGGCAGAGACCTTGCCGCTAATGAATTTGCTTTCGAAATTTATAAAGAAGGCGAGTCAACCCCGTTTGATACTGTTAAAAATAATGCAAACGGTGTGTTCACCTTTAACAATATAAAACTTAATTCCATTGGCACCCACAACTTTATTATTAAAGAACAAAAGGGTAACTTGGGCGGTGTTACTTACTCTAACAAAGTATATAACGTTAAAATTGTTGTAACCGCCGACGCTGATGGCGATGGCTTCTATGACCATAAGATTTATGTTGATAATACGGAAACTTCTGCTGTAAATCTTGTTTCTACTATTAAGTTTGTTAATACCTATAACCCCACCGACGTAACAGTTGACTTTAAAGCAACAAAGAAACTTTCGGGTCGTGACCTTATTGATGGCGAATTTAAGTTCGACCTTTATAAAGCAAACGACGATTTCTCACTTGCTAACGTTATTGTTGACGATAAGGCACTTGTAAAGGTTGATAGCGCTACAGGTCTTATTACCTTCACGTCCATTACCTTTGATGGTGTTGGTACCTATAAGTACGTTATTCTTGAAGACGAACTTGACGGTAAGGGTATTACCACCGACAAGCACAAGTATTTAATAACCGTAATTGTAACCGATGACGGTAACGGTAGCTTAATTGCTGACGTTAAGGTTGATGATTATACCTTAAACGGTGGTATGGAAAACAGCGTAGTATTTAACAATGCTTATACTGTTGATCCGACCGATATAATTATCGAAGCAATTAAGAAGCTTAATGGTCGTGAACTTGCCGATGGCGAATTCTCGTTCACACTTTACGACCAAAACGGTAATGAAATTGAAACTGTTAAAAATGCTGCTGACGGTAAGATTATCTTTACAAAGATAGGCATTACTGAAGCCGGAACCTACGTATATACAATTAAAGAAGTTATCGGTAACGAAAAAGGCATTACCTATGACAGCAAAGTATATACTGTAACCGTAACTGTTGTTGACGAAGACAAAGAGGGTCTTTTCAAGGTTGACGTTAAGTATTCTGACGAAACCGGCGAAGTAGCCGAAGCTGTTTTCGAAAACACCTTTACACCTGAAATTCCGCAAACCGACGATGCATCAAATTCTGTAATTTGGTTTATGTTAATGGTTATCAGCGGTGGTTTAGCACTTGCTTTACTTTTAAACAAAAAGAAAGTATTAAACTAAATCTTAAATAAAATAAAACCCTGTGGAAAATTCCACAGGGTTTTGTTTTGTTTTTTAAAAATCATTTAAAGAAAAGAGGAAGTTTTTCAAGGAAAATAATATCATCACGGTCAGCGGCATCGCCCTCAGCCAAGAAGGCGCAGGAAGCGGCTTCTTCAGCACCGGCGGCTTTAATGAGTGTTCTAACAGCGGTTAGAGATTCGCCTGTACTGATTACGTCGTCAACAATAAGAACTTTTTTGCCCTTAATCATATTAACTTCGGTTTCGCCAAGGTAAAGATGTTGTTCGTTTTGGGTTGTAATTGAATTAACCGAAACCGAAAGAGGATTACGCATATAAACCTTAACGCCTTTACGTGCAATTATGTATGGCTTACCAGACTGTCTTGCCATTTCATAAGCAATGGGAATGCTTTTAGCTTCGGGTGTAATAATTACGTCAAATTCAGGAAGCTTTTTAAGTAATTCTTCAGTTGCTTTAATGGTAAGTTCAACGTCGCCAAAAATGATAAATGCAGCAATGTCAAGTTTGTTGCTTACGGGAAATTTTTCAAGCTGTCTTTCAAGACCCGCAATTTTCATAGTATAAAATTCAGACATTTTAATATCTCCTTTAATTGTTATCAGCCGGGGGGCCACTGTAAATTACGACGAGCTAAAAGGTGGAAATGAATGTGGCCAACGGTTTGACCACCGTCTACACCACAATTGTTTACCACGCGGTAGCCATTTTCCAATTCTTCACTTTTTGCAATTTTAGCTATTGCTTCAAAGATTTTGGCAATATAAATACTGTTTTCGGTATTAATTTCATCAGCCGATTTAATATGAATTTTCGGCACGATTATAACGTGAAATGGTGCTTGTGGTTCGATATCTAAAAAGGCATAAACATAATCGTCTTCATAAACCTTTGTGCTTGGAATATCGCCCTTTATAATTTTGCAAAATAAACAATCGTTCATTATTTAAGCATCTCCTTTAAAATGGCAACAACGCTTTCAAGCGCTTCCTGTACTTTAGAAGCATCTTTGCCGCCCGCCATTGCGCTGTCGGGCTTACCGCCACCGTTACCACCGCAAATCTTTGCAATTTCACGCACAAGGTTACCTGCATGAGCGCCCTTTGACACTGCTGTTTTGCCACAAGCGGCACAGAAGGTTAATTTTTCGCCATTAACTGCCGCTAAAACAATAACGGTATCATCGTTTTCGGCTTTAACGGTATCGGTCATTTTGCGCAAATCATCAGCAGTGCCATCAATTTTAGCAAATGCAACCTTAACGTCGCCAACAGTTACTGCTTTGTTTAAAATATCATCAAGCTTGCCGCCTGCAAGTTTTGCTTGTGCTTTTTCAAGCAAACGTTGAGTTTCTTTAAGCTCAGCCATAACAGCAGTAGCACGTTTTGCAATTTCATTTGCATTTTGTGCCTTTAAAATGGTTGCAGTATCATCGGCAAGTGCAATGTTGTTATATAAAACGCTTAAAACACCGTTGCCTGTAACTGCCTCAATACGACGTACGCCCGCTGCAACACTTGTTTCACTAACAATGTGGAAAAGACCAATTTTTGCAGTGTTATCAACGTGGGTACCACCGCAAAGTTCAACAGATGTATTACCTGCCGCAACAACACGAACAACTTCACCGTATTTTTCGCCAAACAATGCCATTGCGCCAAGCTTTTTTGCTTCAGCAATAGGCATTTCTTTGTTCATAACTTCAATACCGCTTAAAATAGCGTTGTTAACAAAATCTTCAACTGCTTTTATTTCTTCACTAGTTAAAGCAGAGAAGTGTGTAAAGTCAAAACGAACTGCCTTTTCGTTTACAAGCTGACCGGCTTGTTCAACGTGGGTACCAAGTACACTGCGAAGGCCTGCTTGTAAAAGGTGTGCAGCAGTGTGGTTGCGGCGAATAGCCGCGCGTTTAAGGGTATCAATTTCAACTAAAACTTGGTCATCAACCGAAACGGTACCATCTTCAACTATACCAAAGTGGGTAAATACACCGCCCGAGGTTTTCTTAACGTCAAACACTTTAAAGGTTAAACCGTTAGCAGTAATAACACCGCTGTCGCCAACCTGACCGCCACTTTCGGCATAGCAAACTGTTTTATCTAAAACAATAATCGCTTTGTTACCTGTATTTGCGGTTAAGGTGTGTTCGCCTTCTACCACAATGTCAAGCACAGTTGCGTTGCAATTCGTATCGGTATAACCTAAAAATTCGGTTGCATTAATATTTTCAAAGCTAATATCGTTTGATTTCCAACTTTCGCCGTCAGATGCTTTACGTGCATCTCTTGCTTTTTGACGTTGTTCGTTCATAAGCTCTTTAAACTTTTCTTGGTCAACCGTCATACCTTTTTCGGCAAGAATATCAACTGTTAAGTCAATAGGGAAACCGTAAGTGTCATAAAGCTTAAATGCATCTTCGCCCGAAAGCATACCGCCGTTTTTAGTAAGGTTTTCAAGCATTGAAAGACCTTGGTCAATTGTTTTATTGAAAGATGCTTCTTCATTTGTGATAACCTTTGTGATAAGCTGTTTCTTTTCAATAAGTTCGGGGTAACCTGACTTGTTTTCTTCAATTACGCAATCACAAAGTTCCATAAAGAATGCGCGGTTAATACCAATAAGCTTACCGTGACGTACTGCGCGACGAATAATTCTTCTAAGAACGTAACCTCTGCCTTCGTTTGAGGGAATAATACCGTCGCTTATCATAAAGGTTGCAGCACGTGCATGGTCGGTAATAGCGCGAATTGAAACGTCGGTCGAATGGTCTTTGCCATATTCTTTGCCCGAAATAGCACAAACCTTGTCAAGAATGTTTCTAATGGTGTCAACCTCAAACATATTGTCAACGTCCTGCATTACACAAGCAAGGCGTTCAAGACCCATACCGGTATCAATATTTTTGTGTTCAAGCTCGGTGTAAGTGCCGTCGCCCATATTGTTAAACTGTGAGAAAACGTTGTTCCAAATTTCCATATATCTGTCACAGTCGCAACCGGGTTTACAGTCGGGACTGCCACAGCCATATTTTTCGCCGCGGTCAAAATAAATTTCACTGCAGGGACCGCAAGGACCTGTACCGTGTTCCCAGAAGTTGTCTTCCTTACCCATTCTTACAATGCGTTCTTCAGGAACACCGATAACGTCACGCCACAAAGCGTATGCTTCGTCGTCTTCCTCATAAACCGAAGGCCATAAAAGTTCTGCAGGAATTTCAAGTGTTTCGGTTAAATATTCCCAAGCCCACGGAATAGCTTCGTTTTTGAAGTAATCGCCGAAAGAGAAGTTACCAAGCATTTCAAAAAAAGTACCGTGACGAGCAGTAATACCAACACGTTCAAGGTCGGGTGTGCGAATGCACTTTTGACAAGTGGTAACGCGGTTACGGGGTGGGGTAACTTCGCCTGTGAAAAACTTTTTCATAAACACCATACCCGAATTTATTAAAAGTAAGGATTTGTCGTTATTGGGTACGAGCGAAAAGCTGCCAAGGCGCAAATGGCCTTTAGATTCAAAGAATGAAAGATAGCTTTCTCGCAGGTCGTTAAGTGAAGTCCATTTCATTTTCAAAACATCCCTTTTTAGAATTAAACATACTTTATTATTATATACTTATAGTTAAAATTTGTCAACTGAAAATGGTTGCAAAAAATATAATTGATTTTTGTGTTGAAATTCAAAATAAACTGTGCTAATATGCAGGTGGGTGGTGGTATTTTATGGATAAAATTTTCAATAAAAACGGAACGGAATATATAAGTGGAATCATTAAAACTGCTTGTGAAAACGGTAGTAATATTGCAACTGTTACAGGCAACTGGGAAATTGAAAGTGAAATTAGAATTCCAAGTAATTTCACTCTTATTTTGGATGGCTGTCATTTAAGAATGTCTGACGGTGTTTATTCTAATATGTTTGTAAATTCAAATCACAATACACCTGAAGGGCGTACAATTGCCGGAAAAGATTTTAATATTAAAATTTTGGGTAAAAATTGCCCGATTTTAGATGGCGGTAAATACAATTGTATTTCAGAAAAAACGCAACGTAAAGACGGCTTGCCACCGATTTGGAAAAATCAGCTTATATTCTTTGCTAATGTTGAAAACTTTGAAATTGCCGGTATAAACTGCCATAATCAGCGTTATTGGGCAATAAATTTGGTTTTTTGTGCCAATGGTCACGTGCACGACATTGATTTTAAGGCTAATGATATTCGTATTGATGAAAACGGCAACGAAGTTCACGGACTAGAACGTGCAAAATATAATGATACACTTGTTAAAAATGGCGATGGTGTTGATATGCGTGCGGGTTGTCACGATATTTTGGTTGAAAATCTTACAGGCTTTTGTGAAGATGATTCGGTGGCTGCAACAGGGATTATGGGTAGAATGGAAAAAGAATTTGCCGTTGAAGGTATGTCTACCGATATTTGTAATATAACTATTAAAAATATACGAACAGCTGCTTTTTGCTCAAACGTTAGATTATTAAATCTTGGCGGTGTAAAGCTTCACGATATTTTGGTAGACGGTGTTTACGATATGTCGAAAGATTCACCCTATATGGACCGCGGCTTATACGGTGCAAGAGTAGGGGATTCGTTTAGATATGGTGATCATCGTGTGGCAACCGCTGACGAAACATATAATATTATATTCAAAAACGTACATTCTCGCTCGTGCTACGGTGCGTTGAGCTTAATTGGTAAAATGACAAACGTGACCTACGAAAATATCGAAGCATTTGACGGCACACCACAATATGAAATATGGTAAAATTAAAAGGAACGGTTAACACCGTTCCTTTTTTGAGTTGCAAATTTTGTCTAGTCTTCTATTTCCATTATTTTATCTACGGTTTTTGCAAAAATTTCACCGCAGGACAGGGTTTGAAGTGCTGAATTTTCACAAAAAACAATAATTATATACTTGGGGTTGTCAGCAGGGAAGAAACCACAAAACCAACTTGCCAAGATTTCACGTCCGTTTTCGAATTTTCCTGTTTGTGCGGTGGCGGTTTTACCCGCGGCGGAAACGGTTTGCGGCAATGCTAAGGTACCAGTACCTTCACTAATAACGGTTTTTAAATATTTTTTTAAGATATTTGCGGTGTCTTCGCTCATTGCTTTGGTTGGAAAACCAATATCATATTTTTTAAAACTGCCATTTTGATAGGTGCCCTCAATAATGGACGGCATATAATATTTACCACCGTTTGCAATTGCACAGTAAAGTGTAAGCATTGATATGGGCGAGGCGGTAAAATCGCCCTGCCCGATACTGAAATTTGCAAGGTGTGCATCGTTTGAAAGCTTTTCAATAGCGGGAATTGTTCCATTTGCGGTATAAATGCCGTTACAAAGCTTTATTTTTCGTCCGAAGTTAAGAACGTCTGCCATTTTGTAAACCGCGTCAGCACCTGTTTTAAGCGCCAAATTAAAGAAGTAGGTATTGCAGGAATTAGCAAGGGCATATTCTAAAGATAATTCCCCGTGACCAAGCTTTTCGTGGCAATTAAAGTTTCGGTCAATAATTTGCATACTGCCTACACAATTATATTTTTGATATTTCAAACCTCTCTCTATTGCGGCTGCGGCAACGCAGGGTTTAAAAGCCGAGCCGACCGCATAACAGTTTAAAGCACGGTTGAAAAGCGGGGAAGAGGCATCGTTTAAATATTGTTCCAAGTTTAGATTATCAAAATTGGGGCGAGACACAATACCTCGAATTTTTAGTGTTTCGGCATCGGCAACAATTAATGCTCCCTTATTCAATGGGCTTGCGGTTTCTTCTATAATGTTTTGAATATTAATATCAATTGTTGTTACTACACCGTCTGCAATTACCGAAGAATCGTTATAAACTTCGGGTTTAATACCTTCCAAAACGTTACCAAGTCCGTCACACGCGTATGAAATATATGCCGATTCTTTACTATATAAAATATCGTCAAATGCAGCTTGTAAACCCGTAACCCCTTTGTTTTCGTTGTTAAAATATCCAATGGTGTGGGGCGCTAATACCGGTGTATCATCATAAAAAACAGTGGTACAAACAATGTCATCACAGTCAATAATTTTTGGCACTTCGCACATAACGGGTTTACCTTTTTCAAGACGCTTTAACAAATCATCAAGCTTTTCGCCTTTAAGTACTGTACTAATGATATTTTTTGCGCGATTTGTAGGCGATACTGCGGCGATGATTTTTGTTTTTGCGTTTGTTAAATGCACCATATTGCAGTCATAAATTGTGCCGCGCAGTTTTGAAATCTCCATTTTAAATCGTCCGTGCGACTGCAAAACAGTTGTATTTGCGGTTTTGGTAATTACCGCAACACGCAAAAATCCGGTAAAAAACAACATAATAATTGTAAAATAACAAAAAGCACCTCGGCGGGCAAATAATCGCCACCAAATGCGGTTTAACATAAAAAACACCTCTTGTTTATTATTGACAAGAGGTGTAACTATTAATCGGCTTTCATTCTTAAAAGTGAACCCTTTTTAACGGGTTTTTTAAAGGGGATTTTAATTGTCATCATAGGATGTGGGGCCGATTCAATTTCATCATTTTTTTCATTTAAAACAGTATCTGCTTTTACAATAAATGGCTTGTTTTGTGGCTCAAGACAGTCAAATTCTTGACCTTTTAAAAACTTGTTTTTAAGGGTTGCAATAATTTTTCCGTCTTCATAACCATCAACAATTGCCGCAACCGAATAATCACGTACGTAACCCGCATTTGCATAGGTTTGCGAATTTGTGGGTGCGCCAAAATAAAACCCTGTTGAATAGTTTCTGTGGCTGATTTTGTTTAGTTCTTCCATTACCCATTCGGGACAAACCCATTCGTCAACACAGTTTTTTAAACTGTCAAGCGCCCCGCGATATGCGTTTGTTGTAACTGCAACGTAGTAATGCGATTTAGCCCTGCCTTCAATTTTAATGCTGTCAACACCGGCATCACGAATTTTATCAAGATACTGTGCCATACACATATCGTTTGCGTTTAAAATGTAGGTGCCTTTATCGGTTTCGGTAATGTTGAAAAACTGACCCGGACGTTTTTCTTCCATTAAAGAATAACTCCAGCGGCAAGGTTGAGCACAGTCGCCACGGTTTGCATCTCTGCCCGTCATATAGCTTGACAAAAGGCAACGCGAAGAATATGAAACACACATAGCCCCATGTGCAAACATTTCAATTTCAAGGTCTTTTGGAGTTTTTTCGCGTATCTCTTTAATTTCTTCAAGCGATAATTCACGTGCTAAAACAATACGTTTTGCGCCCAAATTATAAAATGCGTTTGCAGTTTCGTAATTGCAAATACCTGACTGCACCGATACGTGAAGTTGAACGTTTGGCGCATATTTTTTAACCATCATAATGGTGCCAAGGTCGGCTGCAATAATTGCGTCTACACCAATTTTATTTAAAAACTTTAAAAAATCGGGTAGGCGGGGCAATTCATCATTATGTGGAATTGTATTGCAGGTAACGTGTACCTTTACACCGTGACTGTGGGCATATTCAAGACCTTCAATAAGGTCCTTTTCGCCAAAGTTTGTAGCAGCGGTACGCATACCAAATTCTTCTCCCGCAAGATATACTGCGTCAGCACCGTAATCAACCGCTGCTTTTAGACGGGTCAAATCGCCTGCGGGACATAAAAGTTCGGGTACATTATTTGTTGAAATATTCATAAATCCAAAGTCCGTTTTGTTTTAATCTGTTAATTGTTGCGTTTTGTTCGGCATAGGTTTTGTGGAAGTAAAACTTGCCGTTTTTATCTGTTACAAAGTAAAAATATTCATTGCCTTCAGGGTTTAATGCGGCATTAATTGCCTTTATACCGGGGGAACAAAGTGGTCCTGGTGGCAAACCTTTTACTTTATAGGTGTCATATCTTTCGTCGTCATTTGCAAACGAATCCCCATAAAAACAGGTGGGTGAAGAGCCAAGCGTTGCAAAGTTTTGACTGTTTAAACGATTATAGAAAACACCCGCAATTTTGGGTAATGCATCTAAATCAATACCTGCTTCCATTTGAATAATAGAAGCCATAGTTAAAATTTCGTGCATACTATAGCCCATTTTTTCGGCTTTTTTATACATATCGTCGGTAATGCGTTTTTCGGTTTCGGCTATCATTCTTTCAATAACTGCTTTTGCGGCGGCTTTTGAATCGTCTATTTTATAAAATTCATAAGTTTCGGGGAAAAGATAACCTTCAAGCGTGTAGTAAGTGTTTTTATCTTTTGCGCCTTTTAAAAGCTTACTGTCAAGCGAAACGTCTTTTAAAGCGTCAATAAAATCATCCTTTTTGCACACACCCGCTTTTTCAAGAATTGAACCCATACCTAAAACGGTAACGTTTTCGCCATCAACGTTTTTAATATAATCGTTAATGCCTGTGCCCTCGGGAATGGTAACCCTTATTGTGTCGGCCTTTGCACCTTCGTTAATAAGCTTTTGAGCAATTTCGTCATAACTGTCGCCTGTGTTAAAGTCGTAAGTGCCATAATTAAATTTACTGTCATAACCTTTTATTTTTGCAAAAATCCTAAAACCTAAAGGCGACTTAATAATACCGTTGTCTTTGAGCTGTTCGGCAATTTGCGCGGCATAGCTGCCCGATTTAATTTCAACCTTGATGTCTTTTCCTTTGTCGGAACCGTTCATATCGTTAATAAAGAAAACTGACACGCCAATAACCGAAACCAAAACAATTGCAATAATGGCTAAAATTATGACCTTAAAATTCTTTTTCATTAAAAAACCTCAAATCAAATAAATTTCATTTGAATTTTCAAATCGTTGGCTGTTTTTTCATCTTTTAGGTAAGAAACCAATTCAAACCCAAATTGAAAAGCAACACCCGCGCCTTTGGCGGTAATAATGTTACCGTCGCGCACAACTTGATTATCGGTGAAATTTGCACCGATTAAATCTTTTTCAAAACCGGGAAAGCAGGTTGCGTTTTTGTCTTTCAATAAACCCTTATGCCCTAAAATTGAGGGTGCGGCACATATTGCGCCAATAAGTAAATTATTACTAGCCGCATAATCAATTGCTTTTTGTACAGTTTCGTTATTTTCCAAATTGGTTGTACCAGGCATGCCACCGGGTAATATAATGGCTTTAATGTTTTCTAAAACAACCTTGTCGGTTGTTATGTCACACACAACGGGAATATTATGTGCACCAAGGGCAGTTTTACCGCTTACACCAACCGTTAAAACGTCAAAACCTACGCGGCGCAATATATCTATTGGCGCTAATGCTTCACATTCTTCAAAGCCATTGGCTAAAAATACATAAATCATTTCGTACCTCAATAAACCTCTAAAACTGCTTTTAAAACGTCGTTTGCAATTTCTTCAATAGTTCTTGCTTCGCCTTCTTTAGCACAGGGAATAATGTTCCAACCCGAATACTTGGCAGTGAAAATTGCCGCTTTTCTGCAACGGTCAAGATAATCGGTATCTTTTTCGTGAATGTCTTTTTTAGCTTCGTCTCCTTCATAGCGTTTTGATAAAAGCTTTTGTGAAACCTCTATCGGCATATCAAGGAAAATGACCTTATCAGGTTTTGGAATTGCAACCTTGTTGTATTCAAAATCGTAAAGCCAATTTAAAAAATCTTCCCACTCATTTTCGGGCAATTTTGAACATTGGTGTACTGCGTTTGAAGTAGTATATCTACCCGAAACCACAGTGCCGCCATTTTCATAAAATTCGCCCCAATTTGCCTTATAAGAAGCGTAACGGTCAACACAGTAAAAGGTTGAAGCGGCATAAGCGTTTACGTCGCCCGGTTTTTTACCAAAATCGCCCGCCAAATACATTTTTACAAGTGTGCTCGAGGGGTTATCATAATCTGGAAAAGAGACTTTTTTACAGTCAATTCCTGCTTTTTTAAGGTTTTCGGGAAGTAATTCAAGTTGGGTTGATTTACCGCAACCGTCAAGACCTTCCAACACTATAAGTTTACCCATTGTTTTTAAGTCCTTCATAAAATTCTTTTATTTCTTTATAATGCCCACAGGTCATTTTGCCTTCGGGGCAGGGGCCACTAACACAAGCAGGACCCGCGTTTTTAAATAAATTGGGTGCCACTTCTAAAACAAGTGCTAACATTTGGTCGGCAACGTCCTTAATTTCCCACTGTGCGCGGTTGCAACAACGGTGCCTGAAAAAGTTCATTAACGACCTTGCGTTCATGGTCATAACCATTTGTGTTTCGCAAGCATTTGGAAGAACAAATCTTGCGTCTTCAATGGCTTTCTTTTCAGCAAGTCTTGTGGCGGTTTTTTCGTCCTTACCTTGTGCTATAAAAGTTTTAATGTGTTTTTCCTTTAAAACAGCGGCAAGCGCGTCATAACGACGTTGGTCTTCTGCCATAATTTCATCATAAATTGCTTTTGCTTCGGGTATTGCCTCAATTTCGGGAGGGGTAACGTATTCAAAGCTGCCCTCACGAACGTAGCGCTGACTTTTAACCGAAAAGGATGCCATTCTGTGACGGGTAATTTGAGCCAAAAGTGCGCGTGACACACCCTCAATTCCGAAGGTAAAGCTTGCGTGTTCAATTGGACTTTCGTGACCGATTTCGCTAAGCATTTCAACAAATTGAGCCGCTTTTTCATCGGTTAAATTATCACGCAAATCCGATATGCTGGACGAACTGTAACACAGCTTTGCGGCCGACGCTATTGAATGTTCAGGATTTGGTGTGTGACATAAAAGATACACTCTTGCCATAGTTAATCACCCTAAAAATAGTTATTCAATTTATTTTACCAAAGTATTGCCAATTTTTCAATAAGTTTTATTATATTTTTCTATTTCATTTAAATTTGTATATTATTTTAGAAAAAATAAGTAAATTTCCAAAAAGTTTATACACTTTTTTGTTAAAAAGGTCTTTTTTTGTCGACACATTTATGGTATTATATAATGGTAAATTTAATATTGCGGAGGGTCTAGTCATGGCAAAAGTCGATTTTAAACACACACCTTATGGGGATTTAGCAATTATCAGTATGCGTGGATGTGAAGACATTTCAAGCAAGGTCGACCATTATCTTAAACAATGGCGCAACGCCGAAGAGGAAGAAACTTATGTTGTTAAACCAAATTGTCCGCGTTTCGGCACCGGTGAAGCAAAAGCAGTTTTAAAGCATACCGCACGTGGTATTGATGCATACATTCTTTGCGACTGCTTCAATTACAGTGTTGAATATAAAATGTACGGTAAAACCGTACCGATGAGCCCTGACGACCACTATCAAGATTTGAAGCGAGTTATCGCAGCACTCGGCGGTAAAGCACGTCGAATCACTGTAATTATGCCAATGCTTTACGAAGGCAGACAGCATAGAAGAACTGCACGTGAATCTATGGACTGCGCGATGGCCTTACAAGAATTGGTAGCTATTGGTGTTAAAAACATTATTACGTTTGACGCACACGACCCTCGTGTTAATAACGCAATTCCGTTTGACGGTTTTGATAATGTTCAACCAACCTATCAAATGATTAAATCATTGCTTAAATCTGTTCCTGATATTCAACTTGACCGTGAACATACAATGATAGTTTCTCCTGACGAAGGTGGTATGGGACGTTGTATTTACTATTCGTCGGTTTTGGGCTTAGAGCTTGGTATGTTCTATAAGCGCCGCAATTATTCTGTAATTGTTAACGGTAAAAACCCAATTGAAGCGCACGAATTTTTGGGTGCCGACGTTACGGGTAAAGATTTGATTTTGGTTGACGATATGATTTCGTCTGGCGAATCAATGCTTGACATTTCAGCAAAACTTAAAGAACGTGGTGCAAAACGTATCTTTATTTTTTCTACTTTCGGATTGTTTGTTGATGGTTTGGAAAAATTTGACGAGTATTATGAAAACGGTCTTATTGACAAGGTTTTCACTACAAACCTTATTTACCAAACACCT
The DNA here is from genome assembly GCA_045578165.1 of Acutalibacteraceae bacterium. GTDB lineage: Bacteria > Bacillota > Clostridia > Oscillospirales > Acutalibacteraceae > UBA737. Next base: position 4,437 of record JAZNJR010000029.1, on the reverse strand, counting down.
GAACTTTTGTCACGCGAATGGTATTCAAGTGTTAATATGTCAAAGTACATTGCACTTTTAATTGAAACACTTAATTACGACCATTCAATTAGCAAACTTCTTGACCCTGTTGACAGAATTCATAAAATTGTTGACGAATATAAGTCGAAGTAGTTTTATTAATAAATCTCTTGGGCGACGGCTGTTTCGGCTGTCGCTTTTGAGTGTATAAATTGTGAGGATTAATTATGTTTAACAAAATTTGCATTTTAATACCTTCCTTAAATCCCGACGAAAAGCTTATGAAAACAGTTGAGGGACTTAAAGAGGTGGGCTTTAGAAACTTTATCATTGTTGATGACGGAAGTGATGCGGCACACCAAAATAATTTCCCCAAAACCGACCGTGAAAATAATTTCATTGTTTTAAGGCATTCGTTCAATAAAGGTAAGGGTGCGGCAATTAAAACTGCATTAAAATTTATCGTGAAATACTCCACAACAATTGAGGGTGTTATTACGGTGGACGGCGACGGTCAACACGATCCCGAAGACGTTAAAAACTGTGCTGAAGCATTGCTTAAAGAGGGCGACAAGATTGTTCTTGGTTGTCGCGATTTTTCTTTGCCACAGGTTCCTGCACGCAGTCGTTTCGGCAACAAAACTACCTCTTTTGTGTTTAAAACCCTTTGTGGAATTAAAATTTCCGACACCCAAACAGGTCTTCGTGGTTTCCCAATTAAGCACATTCCGTTTTTGCTTAAGGTAAAGGGCGAAAGGTTTGAATACGAAACCAATATGCTACTTAAGTGTAAACAAGCAGGTATTGATTTTTATGAAGTTACCATTAAAACTCTTTATGAGGAAGAAGGTAAACACGAATCTCATTTTAAAACTGTAAGGGATTCTATTCGTGTTTATAGCTTTATTCTTGGCTTTTGGGTTTCTTCAATGGCTTCTGCTTTAATTGATTTGTTGATATTCTACCTTTTGAATAAACTTTGCGGCGGAATATTCGGCAGTCTTTCGGTATTAATTTCTACCGTTATTGCAAGAGCGGTTTCGTCGTTTGCAAATTTCACAATAAATCGCACACAGGTGTTCGATTTTGACGGAAGCTCTAAAAAAGCACTTTTCCGTTATTACGCTTTGGCAATTCCGCAAATGCTTATTTCTGCCGGCTTGGTTTCGCTTTTGTCGGTTCTTTTTTCAGCAAATCCCGAAATTAAAACCGTTTTAAAGCTTGTTGTTGACGTTGTGCTCTTCTTTATAAGCTATCGCATACAGCAAACATGGGTTTTCAGAACTGCCGCTAAAAAGGAAAAGATTAAAGTTAAAGATGAAGTTCCTAAAAAACTTACGTTTAAAAACGTTATTAACCGTTCTTTAATTTCGGTTGGCACAGCACTTTTACTTATAATAATTACTGCTTTTTCTGCAGGTATGGTTGTTGCTCATGGTCCCAGCCAAACAATGCGTGATATGTTGGTGCTTTCTGCAATGCAGGCAAGTGCAACCAAATGGGTGCCCGGTCTTTTCTTGCCTCAAAAAACTGTTAAAGAAATTGTTGACAATAGTTATAAAATCAGTACCGATTCTATCGACGTTGATGATTACGTTGCCGAAAGTGATGAAGACGAGTGGAATGATGCCCACAACGGTACAAAGCTTATCTTTATACAAAAGCCCAATTTTAAAGCATATCTTTTAATGGTTAAAGACCCAAAACGTGTAAAGGTTGGCGTTTCAAGTGAAAACTTTGCAGGTGCTACAGGCGGTATGCGTATCTTTAAGTTTGCCGAAAAGTATAAGGCGCACGCAGTAATAAATGCGGGCGAATTTGCCGACGGTGGCGGTAAGGGTACTGGCGCACAGCCGATTGGTCTTACTTATTCATTTGGCAAGTGTGTTTGGGGCGGCAATAGCAGTCGTACCTTTATGGGCTTTACTGATGAGAACGAATTTGTTTGTTTTGAAAGCATTACCACTAAAAAAGCTGAAGAACTCGGTATTCGTGATGCGGTTTGCTTCCAAACAGGTAATCTTCTTATTGATAACGTAAAAAATAAAGAAACAAACAAAATTGAAAAGGTTAATTTACACTATGGTGACGGTAACCTTGGCGCCGCACAACGTACCGCAATTGGTCAACGTGCCGACGGTGTGGTATTAATGCTTGTTACCGACGGTAGAAGCGCCAGCAGTATTGGTGCAACCAGAAACGACGTTATTGACATTTTGGTTGAATATGGTGCAGTTTCTGCAGGTATGCTTGACGGTGGTTCTTCTGCTATGATGTATTACCGCGATTATTACAACGTTTATGACGTTGATACGTCTAAAATTGACAATTATCAAAAGCAGGGCCTTGTAAATCAATATAAAGCATTTACAACTCCTCGTCGAATTCCGACCTGCTTTATCGTTACGGAGGAATAATAAATGAAAAATAAACCTTTATTTTATAAAATCTATTTTTCCGTAATTGCAGTATTTTTAGTTTTACTTATAATTGGTCTTTTTGTTTTAAATTCGGTGCTTAAGGTTTATGAAGCCGCACAACCCTCGGGTTATATGGCAAACATCGTTACACAGTATTTACAAAAAGGCGATTTATACGGTGCGGCAAAGGAATATGACATTGGATTATCGGTTTATCAAGACCAAAAAGATGTTAATGCCGCTTTTAAGTCAATTATTGGCGATAAGAAGCTTACAGTATCTTCTTCGGGCAAAAAGCTTGAGGGTTATAACGAAGTTTATAACGTTAAAGCAGGCGATAAAACCCTTTTAACCTTCTACCTTAAAAAATCTAAAAAGGCAGGCGCCTTTGGTATTAAGGGTTACGAGGTTGGCTTGGCTGAGCTTGATAAAGGCATTTGCAAGAATTATCAGGTTAATGCTCCGTCTGACGTAAAGCTTGTTCTTAACGGCGTTAAGGTTGACAAAAAAGACCGTGTAGATTTAGAACTTCCTAAAATTTTAAGTGATAAAATCGGCGATAAGGAAGTTATAACTCACCAAACCTTTAAGGTTGAAAACTATATTTCCGACAAGTTTGAAATCAAGGCATTTGCGCCTAACGGAAGTAAAATTGACGTTTTGAAAAATGGCGATATTTACACCGTTGAACAGTCAATTGATGCTACCGAACTTGAAGGCGTTAAAAACCATGCAATTAATGCAAGTCAAGGGTATGCAAAGTTCATGCAGGAAGACGCATCATTATGGAACATATCATATATGTTTGACACGTCTACCGAATTTTATCAGTATGTTCGTAAAACTGAACTTTGGGTTTGGACACACACCGGCTACCGTTTTGAAGACGTAACATTTGGTGAAGCACATAAATATTCTGATAACCTTTATAGTTGTCGTGTAACCTTTACACACATTCTTACTTGGGGAAACAACGTTTATAAAGACTATTTTGACAAATACGTATATATTGAACGAACATCTAACGGACTAAAGGTTATTGATATGCAAACCCCAAGCAAATAAAAATTAACACCTCTGTATCACACGGTACAGAGGTGTTTTTTATATTTTACCGTTATCAATTAAATGTTTAAGCTTTAAAATTGCGGTTTGGGTTTTGGCATCCTTAATTTCACCGTTTATAATCATTTCAACCGCTTTGTCAAGGGGTATTTTTTCAACTTCTAAAAATTCGTCTTCATCGGGGTTACATTCGCCAAAGTCAAGTCCAAGTGCGGCATACATCCAAATTATTTCGCCGCAATAACCGGGGGTGGGGTAAAGTTCGCCCAAAAATATCAGTTGCTTTGCGGTGGCACCCGTTTCTTCCTTGAGCTCACGTTTACCACATTCAAGCGGGTCTTCATCTAAAGAATCACGCTTGCCTGCGGGAATTTCAAAAATTTCTTGCATATAAGGGTAACGGAATTGCTTAACAAATAAAACTTCGTTTTGGTCGGTAAGCGCCGCAACGCATACACCACCGTTGTGTTCAACCACTTCGCGAATTGCGGTTGTGTCATTTGGAAGCAGGGCAGTGTCACGTCTAACGTTTATAATTTTGCCATTAAAGACGTATTCCTTTGTTAATTGTTTTTCGGTTAATTTCATTTTTATCACCGTTTATAATTATATCGTTTGCAGTCATTATTGTCAATTAAAATAGGACTCAAAAAACAGCGCTGTAGTAAACGCAATAACAGAATATGCGGCGAAGCTTCAAATCGGTAATGCCGAAGCAAATGCTGTCGCTACATATTTTGGTAAAGCCATTTCACAGCAAAGTATCAGCAGTAAAGAATACAACGCTGCCAAAAATAGCAGTTTTGCAAAGCTTGTTGCCAAAGACCTGCAGACCGATATCGAGTGGGTAAGCAATATGAAAGCCGAACTGTCACAGGTTGAAAGCATTGAAAAGCAGGTGCGTACAGCCATTACGCTTAAGGAATCGCAAACCCCAGTTTTGCAGTCAAGT
>JAZNJR010000028.1:0-18846 GCA_045578165.1 Acutalibacteraceae bacterium | reverse complement strand
TTTAACGCTTACGCGATTAAATAATAAAGAAGAAAAAATGTGTGCCTTGGGCACGATATATAAATAAAGTCGGCAAAGCCGACACCAATTTTATTCTTTTTTATTTATTCTTTATTCTTTTGGGCGTCAGCCCGACAAACTATAATTTGAAATAACTAATAATAAAAAATACCCGACGCAATAGCGTCGGGTATTTTAAATTGTTAATTTAACGTGTTGTCTAGTTTTGAATTGAATGCTTCGTTTGTATTTTCATAACTAAACAACCAGTTGCGATAGGTTTCGCTGGTGGTTTCACCTGTCGGTACAATAATGTCACTTTCTTCGCCCAAACCAATTTCGTCATATAAATATCTAACCATTTGGGTCATTTTAGAAAGGTTGTCAACGCCGCTTTTTAGGCCATTTACTTCAATAAAATCAACCTGACCATCTTTTACACTTACAGTCATAAAATAACTATTTATGCCACAGGTTACCAAATAATTCTCTTTAAAATTATTTTCGTAATCATCATAAGTCATAGTTTTTTTAGCAACGTGACCGATTTCTTCATTTGCGTCTTCCAACGCATCCAAAAAATCAGAATATGACATGTCACAATTTGCAACACTCTCAACAGCGCCAAAGCCATCAGTCATGGGACTTTTAAATGCGGGGACCTTCATAAATAATACAGCTGCAACTATGCCGCCAACCACACTTATAAAGAGTAATACCGCTACAATTATCGCAACAACTGCTACCCACGCCTTAGATTTCTTAACCTCGGGCTTAGCAGATTTTAATCGTCTTGCCAAAATTTCGCAATTGTAAATAAGTTGGTTTTCTTCTTCGGTTAATTCTTGACCACATTCTTTAAGAATGTCCGCAAAGCGAAGCGCGTTATTTATTTTTTGCAAATCATTTGTGTCAATACCAACCGTTGCTTCGTTAACCATTTCAAGCTTAATGTTTTGAAGCTGTGCGGCATCGCCCGAGCTTAAAATTACCGCGTCGGTATGAATTTGTGTTTTATAATTTGCCTCAGCATTTAACGCTTCGGGTGTGCAATTTTCATCAAGGGTGTGTTCGGTTTCCCATTTAACGTACTTCCACGGCACAAACAAGCCGAATATACCGCAAGTTATTGTACTTAAAAGTCCCCAAAGCAAATATTTAAGGAACAAATCACCAACGGCGCCACGGAAAGTAAGCCGACGAGAGTCGATAACCGTGTGACCCACAAACCAACGTGTTAAAATGATTTGTGACCACGCAACACCCACGAAAGGCACGTACAATGCCAACCACGCCAAAAGTACCGTAACAAAATAATCCCCAACTTTACCGTCAAAGAAACTGTTATTATCGGGTTCGCCTTCAAAATTGGTGTGTTCAGTAATCCATTTTTTAAGCGCAACATTCATCCAAAACGCGTAAATACCACAGGTTACGTAGCTCAAAAGCAACCAAATGATGTATTTAACAAAAAGGTCACCGCCCTTACCGTTAAAGGTCATTCGTTTGCCGTTAATGACAGTATGTTCACAAAGCCATTTTTGATGCCAACATTGCATCCAAGGTTGTGCAATACCAAATGTTATGCCACTTACAAAAGCCACTAAAAAAACGTGTCCGAAGTAGGCGAAAAAACCACCGTCAAAATAGGAACTATCTTCACCAACAATAATTTTTTTGTTTTCGTTTTCCATAATTATCTCCTATCAAGAAACACAAATTAAAAGTATTAATTTTCAAGAGCGTAATTCTCGGTTTCCCATCTAATATATTTAACAGGTACGAATAATGCATAAATACCAAGAGTAATTATGCTTAAAAGTCCCCATATTAAGTACTTAACAAACAAATCGCCAACACCACCGGTAAAATGAACGCGGTGGGAATTGAGAACAGTGTGGTTTACAAACCAACGTGTTGTAATAATGGAAGACCAGGCAGGACCTACAAAAGGAACTAATGCCGCCAATACAGACAAAACTACAATGCCGAAATAACCGCCAACATCACCGTCGAAGTAACTGCCAACTTCGGTTTCGTCTTCAAAACACGTATGTTCTATCATCCATTTTTGAAGATTAATGTCTGCCCAAAAAATATAAATTCCGCAAGTTACAATGGTTAAAAGCATCCAAATAATATACTTGCCGAAGAGTGCTGTGCCATCACCTGTGAATTTTAATCTTCTACCATTAATAACGGTATGCTGACAAACCCACTTTCGATACCAACATTGCATCCAAGGGAATGCAATACCACAAGTAATGCTTGTAACAAATGATATGGCGAGAGAATAACCAATATATTCTAAATAACCGCCATCAAAATAAGAACCGTTTTTCTTTTCCATGATTTTCTCCTCCTTTAAATAAAGGGTTTCCCCTATTACTAACTATACACCAAACTTTGACAATATTCAACAAAAAATTCAAAACCCGCATAACAACAACTTAATTAGTCTAAATTATATATCATAAAAAATAACCCCGACTCGTTTGAGTCGGGGTTTGGTTTTGCAAATATTAGTTGCAGATAGTAAGTTCAGTATCTTTATCAAAGAGGTGAATCTTATCGGTTTCAAGAGCAATTTCAATCTTGTCGCCGGGCTTAGCAGTGTTGGTAGGAGCAACACGTGCGTTAATTGCCTGTTCTTCACTGTTCATATAAAGATAGGTTTCAGCACCCATAAGTTCGGTAACTTCAACGGTTGCTTCAACGATACCGTCTTTGTTTGCAGCAAGAAGTTCGGGTTCGTTATGAACGTTTTCAGGACGAATACCCATAATAACTTCTTTACCAACGTAAGCTTCAAGGCAGTTATCCTTGTTCTTGTTTGCGGGAAGCTTAACCTTAAACTTAACGCCTGCACGAGTTTTGGTATCTTCAGTACCATATTCAACAAAGAAGTCATTACCTTCTTTAAGAAGTTTAGCTTCGATAAAGTTCATCTGAGGAGAACCAATAAAGCCGGCAACGAAGAGGTTGCAAGGATAGAGGTAAAGGTTTTGAGGAGTATCAACCTGTTGAATCACACGGCTCTTCATAACAACGATACGAGAAGCCATTGTCATAGCTTCGGTCTGGTCGTGGGTTACGTAGATAAATGTTGTACCCAAACGCTGATGGAGCTTAGAAATTTCGGTACGCATTTGTGCACGAAGCTTAGCGTCCAAGTTTGAAAGAGGTTCGTCAAGTAAGAATACCTTAGGTTCACGAACGATAGCACGACCCAAAGCAACACGTTGACGCTGACCACCGGACAATGCCTTAGGTTTACGTTCAAGAAGGTGTTCGATGTCGAGGATGCGAGCAGCTTCTTCAACACGACGCTTAATTTCATCCTTGGGTGTTTTGCGAAGCTTAAGACCGAAAGCCATGTTATCAAACACGGTCATGTGGGGATAAAGCGCATAGTTTTGGAAAACCATTGCGATATCACGATCTTTAGGAGCAACGTCATTGATAAGACGGTCGCCAATGTAAATTTCGCCTTCAGAAATTTCTTCAAGACCTGCAACCATACGGAGAGTTGTTGGCTTACCGCAACCCGAAGGACCTACGAATACGATAAATTCCTTATCTTTAATTTCGAGGTTAAAGTCGGTTACAGCAACAACGCCGCCGGGGTACTTTTTGTAAACATTACGAAGTGATAAACTTGCCATACTTAATGTCTCCTGTGATGATTTATTTTATGTGGGGCATATTACTCCAAATTTTATAAAATTATTATAACAAATTGTTTTGTATATTTCTATGCAAATTCTAAACAATGTTATAAATTAACTTTTGGTTATTTTGCCATTAATGTGATGTTAATTGGCGAATATTTCCTCAATTTCAGCGAAAGAAAGCTCAATACAGTCCCCTTCTTGCAGATTTTCGGGCAATTTCAACCCGCCAACCGATTCGCGTTTTAGCTCATTTACGCCAAGACCAACCACACCAAACATACGCTTAATTTGATGATATTTGCCCTCGCAAATCTTAACTCTGGCAATGCATTTGTCCAAAATTTCAAGCTCGGCTTTGCGACAAAGTGTTCCGTCCGCCAAAGTTATACCGTCGGCAAATGCTTTAACCATATTTTCATTAAGCTCGCCATCAAGGGTAACAATATAACTTTTATACACCTCATACTTTGGTGAAATTGCTTTATGCGCAAATTCTCCATCATCGGTAATAATTAAAAAGCCGGTTGTATCTTTATCAAGTCGTCCAACTGGAAAAAGTCCGTTACGTTTTAAATGCTCGGGCACCAAATCAACAACGGTTTGTTTTTTCTTGTCGTTACTTGCCGACAAAATACCCTTTGGCTTATTCATTAAAATATAAACAAATTTCTTATAGCTTAGGGCCTGTCCATTAAAGGTTATATCAGAATCAACCTCAACAAGCGCGCCAAAATCTCGCAAAATCTTTCCGTTTAAGGTGGCTTTCCCGCGACGAATCGCAATTCGCGCTTCGCGTCTTGAAATATTAAACTGTGTTGATATTATTTTGTCAAATCGTTCTTGTTTCATTCATTTTTCCTTTATTAAAGGGGCGGTAATACCGTTTAAAGTATCGGTAATATCTCCCGCTATTATTTTACCGTTGCAAATCAAAAGATTAACTATAGTCGCATCACTTTTTAAGGTTGAATAGGTATACACCGTAACGCTTTTTCCACAATAATTTGAAAGGTCAAACCCCGCCTTTTGCTGAATACGGTTATATTCCGCCACGCCACCCGAAAGCTTTTGCGGTAAACGTGTATTTTTAACCGAAACCGCGTTTTCCACCACGTCAACGTTAAGCAAATTTAAAAATTCCATTCGCTTATAATGGGTGGACCCGTCAATAAAATTGCGACTAATGGTTGAAAACTGGCCGAGAAGAATCAGCGCTATAACGGTTAGCGCCAACATCACAGCCAGTCCTTTTTTAGTAAAAATAAAATAAAGTTTCATCATACCCACCTATTAGAAGATATGATTATTATTTCGGTTTAATTACTCAATAATACAAACCGCATGGGCAGAAATCCCCAAAAGTTCCCCTGTAAAGCCAAGGCCTTCTTCGGTGGTAGCTTTAACGTTTACAAAATCAACCGAAACACCGCAGTCTTCAGCAATGTTTTGACGCATTTTTTCTATAAACGGTGCCATTTTCGGCTTTTGGGCAATAACAGTGGCATCAATATTGCCAACCTTATAACCCTTGCCGTTTAAAAGAGCAACAACTCTACGAAGTAAAATTCTGCTATCAATATTTAAAAATTCATTATCATTATCGGGAAAATGTTTGCCAATATCTCCCAAGGCCGCTGCGCCTAAAAGGGCGTCACTTACTGCGTGAAGCAAAACGTCGGCATCACTATGACCCAAAAGACCTTTTTCATAAGGGATTTGTACCCCACCGACAATAAGCTTTCTATCATCGGCAAACTTGTGCACGTCATAACCGTGACCTATTCTCATTCTAAAGTTTCCCCTTTCAAAAAAGCTTCGGCAACAACCACGTCTTCGGGTGTGGTTATTTTAATGTTTTTATAATCGCCCTCAACCGTTAGCACACTAACCCCCGCCGCTTCAAAAATTGAAACGTCGTCAGTAAAGGTGCTTAAATCGGATTTTTCCAGTAAGGAAAGATATTCCCGCACGTGTACGCCTTGCGGTGTTTGTACCTGTGCCAAATTGTCACGTTTTACCGTTTTAACAACCACGCCGTTTTCATCAATTTGTTTTATCGTGTCTTTAACTTTTACAACGGGAGTTACTGCAGAATAATCGCTAAGACCGTTTATAACACGGTTTATGATTTCTTCATTAACAAGCGGACGTGCACCGTCTTGAATAAGCACCTGTTCGTCACTGTCTTTAAGACGTTTTATACCGCACAAAACCGATTCCTGACGGTTTGCACCGCCTTCACATATATCGGTAACCTTTGAAAGCATATAATCGTCGCAAAGCTTTTGGTAAGAAAGCAAATTTTCCTTTGAAGCAACTAAAATTATATTAGAAACGCCACCGCAAAGTTGAAATGCCTTTAAGGTGCGAACCAAAACCGGCAACCCGCAAAGATTAATTAATTGTTTGTTGGTACCCATTCTTGTTGAAGAACCTGCCGCCACAACAATAACCGGTATGCCCTGATTTTTTTCGCTTTCCACTTCGTATTGAAGTGTGGGCTTAGTAATGTTCATATTAAGCATCCTTTTTAATCTTTGAAAAATTTGTAAGACCGGGTTTTACAAGCTCAGTCATAACAAGGGCAACAATCGCGCCCAAGCACCATCCACAAACAACGTCAGACGCATAATGAACGTTGAAATAAACGCGTGTAACACCAATAACAAGCGGAATAAGTGTAAACAAGGCAACAACTATACCCTTTTGTAATTTGGTTTTGCAAAGGGGTAATAAACACATCATTATTGCAATATAAATTGCGGCATTATTCATTGCGTGACCGCTTGGAAAGCTGGGGCTGCCAATTTCTAAAAGGCGGTATGCCGCTTCGGGACGAGGACGGTCAACAATTGCTTTAATAACCTTATTTAAAACCGTTGAAACAATTGCAGTTGCCGCAACGGGGACCCCCACCTGCTTGGTGGTCATAGGTAAGAACACCAAAAGCGCAATAAGAAAAACGTCTAAAATAGTATCGCCCAAAATTGTGAAATGGTGCATAAATTCATTCATTTCTGCCTTGGGATTTATAATTGTATGTAAAAGTGGTTTGCCGGTTGCGGGCTCAATACCCGAAAGCACACCGGTAAGCATTAAGGTCATAACAGTTACTAAAATAACCGCCAAGACAGCAATTGTAATAATTTTGCTTTTTTTCATAACAAATACCTCGCATATTTAAAAAGCCGCGCTTTTTCGCGCGGCTTTAAATTTTTAAGAATTATTCTTCTTCGGTTTCAACCTGTTCACATTCGCAGCAGTCGCAACCGTCAAAATCAAATTCAAGTTCGGTGCCGCAGTTGGGGCAAACCATACCTGCCTCTTCTAACATTTCGCCATCAAGATAAATAATGTCGTTGCAAACGGGGCATTCAATTTCATAAACCTCGTCTTCGCAATCGCAACATTCGTCACAATCACAGCAGTCATCTTCATCATCTTCGTAGATAATGTCTTCTAAAGCAGCAAGGTCTTCGTCGACAGCGTCGATTTGTTCCATAAGTTCATCGCAACCGTCTTCAATATCACAAATTTCTTCTGTGATATCTTCAAGCAAATCAATAATAGCGGTTAAAACTTTGCCTTCTTTGGTGCTTTCGTCCAAACCAAGACCTTCAGCCAAACCTTTAATATAAGAAATCTTTTCACAAATATCCATTTTAAAATTTCTCCTTATGCACGTTCCATATATTCGCCTGTGCGGGTGTCAATACGAATCATTTCGCCTTCGTTAATGAAAAGCGGAACACGGATTTCAGCACCGGTTTCAACGGTTGCGGGCTTGGTTGCGTTGGTAGCAGTATTGCCAGCAAAGCCGGGGTCGGTCTGAGTAACCTGAAGTTCAACAAATGTGGGGGGTTCTACACCAAAAACCTTGCCTTTGTAAGACAAAATTTTGCAAACCATGTTTTCTTTAACAAACTTGAAGTTGTCGCTTAAGTCACTTGCATTAATGGGAACAAGTTCATAAGTTTCCAAATCCATAAAGTTGTAGATGTCCCCGTCTTGATAAGAATATTCCATATCTTTTCTTTCAATGAAAGCGGTGGGGAATTTAGCGGTAGGGTTATAAGATTTTTCAATAACCGCACCGGTAATAACGTTTTTAGTTTTAGTTCTTACGAAAGCGGCGCCCTTACCGGGTTTAACGTGCTGGAATTCAACAACCTGCAACACGTTGCCATCTTCTTCAAAAGTTACGCCATTTCTAAAATCGCCGGCACTAATCATAATATATTTTCCTCCAGAAAAACAAATTTTTACTTATATATTATAAGTCTTAGCGCCCACTTTGTCAAGAATTAGTCACACTTTTTACCACTTTTTCGACCATTATCTCGCCTTTCTTCATTTTCGCGGTCGTTTTTTATAATTTTCTTGTTAAAGCCCTGTGCAATTGCGGGGTACATATTGTCGGTGTCAGCGGTCGACTGAATTTCATAAGTGCCATAACAATTCACCTGTTGTTCGGCGGTTTTAGGCGGTTTTTGAATGTTTTCAAGCGGCATTTCGGTATTCTTGTTTACCTTTTTAAAATTTTCCATTTTTTATCTCCTTTCGGTTTGACATATTTTTTTATATGTGTTATACTTTACGAGTATATTATGTCCTTTGGAGGAGTAAAAATGCTGGACATTAGATTTATTTGTGACAACCCTGAATTAGTTAAAGAAAACATCAAAAAGAAATTTAGAGATTCCAAACTTCCGTTGGTTGATGAGCTTATTGCTCTTTACGGTGAAAAATGCGCTGCCAACAACCGCGCAAACGAGCTTCGCGCAAATCGCAACAAAGTTAGTAAGCAAATTGGTATGCTTATGGCACAAGGTAAGCGCGACGAAGCCGAAGCCGCAAAACGCCTTGTTACCGAACAGGCAGAAGAACTTAAAGCCCTTGAAATTAAAGAGGACGAACTTGCTAAAAAGGTTTTGGAAATTCAGATGAAGATTCCTAACATTGTGGACGACAGCGTTCCCGTGGGCAAAGACGACAGCGAAAACGTTGAAGTTACACAATATGGTGAAAAGACTGTTCCCAACTTTGAAATTCCCTACCATACCGATATTATGGCAGCTTTTAACGGCATTGATAAAGAAGCTGCCGGCAAGGTTGCAGGCGAAGGTTTTTATTACCTTATGGGCGACATTGCAAGACTTCATTCCGCAGTGCTTTCATATGCGCGCGATTTTATGATTGATAAGGGATTTACTTACTGTATCCCCCCCTACATGATTAGAAGTAACGTTGTAACAGGTGTTATGAGCTTTGAAGAAATGGACGCTATGATGTATAAAATTGAAGGCGAAGACCTTTATCTTATCGGCACAAGCGAACATTCTATGATAGGTAAATTTATTGACACCATTACCCCCGAAGAAAAGCTTCCCTTAACACTTACAAGTTATTCCCCCTGCTTTAGAAAAGAAAAGGGCGCACACGGTATTGAAGAACGCGGCATTTACCGTATTCATCAATTCGAAAAACAAGAAATGATTGTTATTTGCAAGCCCGAAGAAAGTATGAAATGGTTTAACAAGATGTGGAACTATTCGGTTGAGCTTTTCAGAAGTATGGACATTCCGGTTCGCACACTTGAATGTTGCACAGGCGACCTTGCAGATTTAAAGGTTAAATCTTACGATATTGAAGCATGGTCACCCAAGCAGCAAAAATATTTTGAAGTTTGCTCTTGTTCAAACCTTGGCGATGCACAGGCACGTCGTTTAGGCATTCGTGTTAAGGATGCCGACGGTAAGAAATACCTTGCACATACCCTCAACAATACGGTTGTTGCTCCGCCCAGAATGTTAATTGCTTTCCTTGAAAACAATCTTTCATTTGACGGCGAAAAATACACCATTTCAATTCCCAAAGCATTACAACCCTATATGGGCGGTAAAGAAAAAATTGAAAGCAAATAAAATTTAACGGCTTTGCCCTTGCGGGTAAAGCCGTTTTTTTAATAATAAATAAGAAAGAAAAAAGAATAAAAAATGTGTTTTGCTTTGCAAAACGAATATAAATCCGTCGGCATAGCCGACACCGATTTTATTATTTATTTTTTCTTTAATTTATATAACATCAACCTTTATAAGATTCGTATTACCTGTTTGACCGTTGGTAACGCCCGCAGTCATAACAATTTTATCGCCTTTTTGCAAATTAAGGGTTTCTTTTGCAATTTTTGACGCGCTGTAAAACAAAACGTCGGTCGAATTATAGTTTTCACACATCATGGGTATTACACCCCACGAAAGCGATAATCTACGCCATGTTTTTTCGCTTGTTGTAATGCCAATAATTGGTACTGCCGGACGGAATCGTGATACCATACAGGCTGTTCCACCCGAAAGTGAGCATACCGCAATTGCCTTTGCGCCAATATCAATTGCCATACCGTTTGTTGCGTGGGAAATTGCGTCAACCGTGCTTTTAATTTTAAATTCGCGTGTTAAAAAACGTTTTTCATAATGAATGTTTTCTTCAGTATTTTTGGCAATGCGCGCCATAGTTTCAACCGCTAAAACAGGGTATTTGCCTGCCGCAGTTTCGCCCGAAAGCATTATAGCGCTTGTTCCGTCATACACCGCGTTTGCCACGTCGGAAATTTCCGCACGGGTGGGGCGCGGGTTTTGAATCATTGATTCAAGCATTTCGGTAGCGGTAATGACGCGTTTACCAAGCATTCTGCATTTGGTTATAAGCTTTTTCTGAATCGCGGGCAATTCTTCAAAAGGAATTTCCACACCCATATCGCCACGCGCAACCATAATACCGTCACATTCTTGACAAATTTCTTCAATATTATCAACACCCGAACGGTTTTCTATTTTAGCAATAATGCTTATATCTTCCCCGCCGTTAGCGTTTAAAAACTCTTTAACGTCTATTAAATCTTGACGGCAAGAAACAAACGAACAAGCAATAAAATCAATATCATTTTTAATGCCAAACAATATGTCCTGCTTGTCCTGTTCGCTAAGATAGATTTGCTTAAGTGTTTTGTTTGGAAAGCTCATGCTCTTTCGGTCGGAAAGTTCGCCCCCTATAATAACGTCGCAATTTACGTCAGTATCGGTGGTTTGTTTAACCTCAAAGGCCAAAAGCCCGTTATTAAGCAAAATTTTATCGCCAATACAAAGGTCCTTTGCCAAATTCTTATAATTAACCGAAACCTTGGTTTCGTTGCCCTCAACCTCTTGGGCTGTAAAGGTAAAGGTGTCACCCTCATTCAAAAATACTTTTCCGTCTTTAAAGGTTTTTATGCGATATTCGGGACCTTTTGTGTCAAGCAAAATTGCAATGGGAAGCCCCAATTTTTTACGCACAGATTTAACAAGGTCAATTCGTTTTTGGTGATCGGCATAAGTATTATGTGAAAAATTCATTCGCGCAACGTTCATACCTGCTTTTGCCATTTCGGTTATAATTTCTTCATTTTGACTTGCAGGACCTAACGTGCACACAATTTTTGTTTTTCTTAACATAAAAACGCCTCATCTTTATAATTTTTTTTACCGCAATTTAATTATATTTTGCAACACATAAAATTTAATAAATATATGTAAAAGTGTATAAAAACAAAAAGACTCTAAAATGTCAAAAAAATTATATTTAAATAGAAAGAGGGTTATTATATAATATAATTGCAACTTTGGAGGTGTAATTTAATGAGAAAATATTTACTCCCGCAAAACGGAAAATTCTTTAAATCAAATTTACATTCACATTCAACCTTTTCGGACGGGGCTTTAACTCCCGAAGAAATGAAAAAGGTTTATAAGGAACGCGGTTATTCTATAATTGCCTACACCGACCACGACTTAATGTTCCACCACCACGAGCTTAACGACGACGATTTTCTTGCAATGTCGGGCTTTGAAATTTACGCCAACCAAGAAAAGCAAGAGGGCGAAACTTATGACGATATAAAGGTTTGCCACATTTGTTTTGTTGCACTTCGGCCCGACGTTAAATACCAAGTTTGCTTCCACCGCACAAAGTATATTGAACATAACATTCCCATTTGGGACCAGGCAGCATATAATCCCGAAATTCCCGATTTTGAACGCGAATACACCCCTAAATGTATAAACGAAATGATGCGTCTTGGCCGCGAAAATGGTTTTTTTGTTACCTATAACCACCCCGACTGGTCGCTTGAAGGAGCAAATGAATATCTTAATTATAACGGTATGAATGCGCTTGAAATAATAAACGGTGGTTGTGTTTCAGGCGGTTACGATAATCACAGCGCTTGGGTGTATGATGAAATGCTCCGTTCAGGCAAACGCATCTACTGTATTGCGGGCGACGATAACCACAACCGCAATAAAGAAAACCCGCTTCGCGATTCTTTCGGCGGTTTTACAATGATTAAAGCCGAAAAGTTAGACCACGCTCTCATTGGCGAAGCCCTTTTAAACGGCGATTTTTATTGTTCACAGGGCCCGCTTATTGATGAGCTTTGGTTCGAAGACAATAAAGTACACATTACCGTGCCAAACGCCTGTCGCATAACCTTCAACACCGGCAGACGTCACGCGGCAATAAGAGAACAGACGGAAGACGGACCCATGCATGCCGAGTTTGCGCTTTGGGGAGAAAAAGATAGGTACTTCCGATTAACCGTTACCGACAGTCACGGTAAACACGCCTACACAAATGCATATTTTATTGACGAATTGCTAAAATAAATTAAAGGAACGGTTTTAACACCGTTCCTTTTTGTTTGGTGTTTAAATTATAGTTTATCGGGCGGTTATATAATGATTTACATATGTCGCGAAGCGACATCTTACCTTTTACTTCTTCACTATTACCTCTTACTTCAAAAAAGACGGTCACTCCTGACCGTCTTTTTTATTCTTCCATCTGTTTGCCCAAAAAGGCCGCCGCAACACGAACAAGCTTTTCGTCACTTTCGTTTGATTTTGACATTGTGTCACTTGCAACCATTACCACTGCACCGCTAGCGTCGCCCGAAATTATAATTGGCGCCGCCACACAAATTTTGCGACTAACACCCTCCAGCGCTTGATGTTCTTCATCAAAAACAGCAACTTTGCGATTTTCCATTATGTCCTCAAGCACCGGAGTAACACGACGACCAAGCACCTCTTTTTTAGAAACCCCCGCCGCCGCAATACAGTGGTCACGGTCGCAAATAATTACACCCAAACGGGTTGCCTCTGCCATTGCATCGGCACACTGCGCAGCAAAGGGCGAAATTTCACCAATAGGTGAATACTTTTTAAAAATTACCTCCCCACCCGCATCGGTAAAAATTTCCAATGGATCTCCCTCACGAATTCTCATTGTGCGACGAATTTCTTTTGGGATAACAACTCTGCCCAAATCATCAATTCTTCTCACAATTCCTGTTGCTTTCATATATAAAAACTCCTTTGTTGATTTGATAACACTGTTATTATCTGTCAACAAAGGAGTTTTATACTGATTTAATAACGATTATTTACTTTCAATCCACATATGATAAATGTTTACGCAGCAGCTTTCTTTATAAGTTTGAGAGTACTGAACAAGCAGCTTATTTTTTCCGTTTTTATTAACGATTACATTGTTTGAATAAAACGAAATAGCAGGATGATAATCAACGATTCTATGGCCTTCATCCCAAACGATACCGTCTTCCGATGTGTATAATACAAAAGCATTTATATCTCCTGCTTCTCTGCCGTGCAGAATAAACTGATCGTCTAAAATAGCAACCTGAGGGTTTCTTATTTTTTTCGCAAGGTAGCAAACGCCCGTTTCACTCCACGTGTTTCCGCCATCCTTGCTTATGGCGTAATCCAATTCGGTTTCACACTTTTCGTTATAAGCATAAACAATAAGATTTCCGTCATTATCAAATTGCATGGTGCCGTAAAATCTGCCTTTTGTGGAATTAAAAGGTACGACACAAAGTTCATGGAAAGACTCTCCATTATCACTGCTGCAGAATATACGATAAACATCACTATCCGTTTCTCCTACAACCTCTCTGTTGCAAAACTCTAAAACATAGATTTTACCATTATGGTAACGGGCATTGTATACCCTGCCCTCATAGTTTGACAGTGGTTTTGCTTCCTCCCAGGTTTTTCCCATATCATAAGAACGGATATAAATAGGGATTCCGTATGGAGAACAACACACACTATGTTCCTGAGAAAATATATTGCAAAAAGCAACAATTGCACCGTCATCACACACTACAGCGGCTTCTATAATAGCCGAATACATTCCATCTAAAAGAACGTCCATTGTATATGGAACTATATTAAAATCACCAAAAGTATCTCCACCGTCTTCCGATATTCTATACTCCATCCAGCCGAATCCTGAATGTCCGTCGCACCGCACAGCCGAAACGTTTGAATTAAAATCCATAATTATGTCATTACCTAAATTTAGCATAGGATGACCCATGTGCCCGCTTCTGCCTCTTGCCTCGTTATCTATATATAAAATCGGTTCGCTCAGTTTTAAATTTCTTACATTACCTTTAATAATCTTTTCATTATTCATTTGCTTTTCCTCCCATATGTTTGCTTTTCAAAATATTAAACATATCTACAGCGCCTTCGGCAAGAAAGCCGAAATCTCCGCCTGAACAAATCATATCCGCTCCCATATTGTGCCAATGTTCAATAACTTCTTTCTTATTACTTCCCGTTGCGATTCCCACATATTTATGATTTTCTTTTAATTCTTTTATTGCATACTCCATCAATTTTGTGGTCTTCGCATCATAAACGTTTAAAAAATCATTGATAGAGCCGGATAAATCGTTAGGACCAAAAATATATCCGTCGATATATTCATTTTTCATAACCGAATCCAAATCATCAATAATTTCTTTGCACTCGATCTGAATAAATCTGCATATATCTTTATTGGCCGATTTAACATATTTATTTGCATCGGCAAGTCCGTAATTGATAGCTGCCATTGGTCCAAAACCTCTATTGCCGTCAGGCGGATACAGTGAAAATTCTATAAGATCATTAACTTCTTTTGCTGTTTTAACCATAGGAAATATTATTCCGTCAACGCCCATTTCAAGAATCTTTTTTGTTGCTGTAAAATCATTTTGCGGAACCCTGACAATAACAGGTGTTCCATTACCCTTTGCAACAGTAGCATGTATCAAAATACCCTCATAAGACAAATAGGAGTGTTCAAAATCAATCCATAAAAAATCATATCCAATTCGGCTGAAAATATCACTGACGCATACATCACTCATATTGATAATAGTTCCGCAGGTTTTTTCTCCCTGCGTAATTTTTTTCTTTAATTCGTTCATTGTTTCACCGCCTTTTATAAAAATATAGCTTTTCAAACTGGACATTTCAATATTACAAACAAACATATTTTTATAAATTTTAAACTTCTGCCTTGAAATCTCAAATAAAAAACTGTAACATATAATAAAAGGTGGTGATAATTTTGATTCTGAATAATTTTTCTAAAAATCGCGCAAATAAGCTTGCCAAAATGGCTATTCCTCCAATTGAAGAGCCTATTCGTATGGAAATCTTATGGTTGCAGTATGAAAATTTTAACTGTCTTTCTGAATTTTTCAATAACAAACTTCATAAGCACACTTTCTATGAGCTTCATTTCATATTAGAAGGAAAAGGAATCATCACCGATAATAATCAAAAAGAATACGCCATTAATTCGGAAGAGGCTATTGTTATTCCAAAAGACACGCAACACGCATTCAAATTTAAAAATGAAAATCTAAAACGTTTTTCTATTGCCTTTTCCTTACCTGAAGATATAACAGCAACTGATTCCTTTACCGATTTTGCTATAATTTCATTAAATAGCGGCATTATCGAAAAGCTAAATACAATCTTTGTTGAAACTGATAAAAATACTGTTTTATCACTATATGTTATAAGAAACCGCTTGTGTGAGATAATGTGTGAAATATTAAATCTCGAAAAATATAGTGATATCGCCAACGTTTTTGAACCAAACCATACTAATTTACACGTTGATAGATCAAAAAAGTATATCAGTGATAATTTGAACATGATTCTGACCTGTAAAGATATTGCAGATTATTGCCATATTAACGAAATTCACCTTAATCGCCTCTTTAAAAAACATACAGGAGAATCTCTGCAAAAGTATATTCAAAGTAAAAAGATTGATTACAGTATCGAATTACTGAAAAATAAAGACTTGTCCTTAAGCACTATAAGCACTATGCTTGGATTTCCAAATGAATATTATTTTAATACTTATTTCAAAAAAGCGGTTGGTTTACCCCCGGGAGCTTATCGTAATATAAACTTAACAGCGGAGTGAATTTCACTCCGCTGTTGCTATGTATAGGTCAAAATGTGCTGTTTTTGTCAAAAATTTTTCTTCATAAATCGCCCAAAAAGCCAGTATTTATAAGGCTTTATCGCACTTTTGTGTTATTATAACACGAGCCTCGATTCTACGAACTATACCTGTTGCTTTCATATATACATTTCTCCTTAAATTACAAATTGTGTTGTTATTATCTGTATTTTGAGGAGATTTATACTGCGTGATTTCGATTTTTGGATTCACAGCATAATGATGTCATCTGCATCGGCGGTGTTGCAAACATTATATTTGTAGCGCGTGCTCAATTTGGAATGGTCGGCAATGATAATACGTTTTTTCGCGTTTTCAAAACTTATGCTGACAAGTGCTGCTGAATCTTCTCGCTCTACGGACACCGTTCCATCTGCATCAATTCCATCACAACTCAAAAAAGCAATATCATAATTTATTGAATGCAAAAATTTTTCTGCTTCTCGTCCGACAAGAGTTTTATCCGGCGCATAATATTCCCCACCACAAATAGTACATCTGATTCTCATTTCAGAAAGGATAGTTAAAAACTCTACCGAATTTGTAATGATATGTAGGTCTTTATAATTTTTCAAGAAAGGAATCAAATATGCGCAGGTTGAACATCCGGGCAAAAATATTGTTTGATTATCGCATAAATACTTTTCTGCGCATTTAGCCATATCACGCTTTTCTTTCTCGTTAATACACATCCGTTGTTCGATAGGATATTGTCCTGTTTGCAACATAGAAAGAGCTCCGCCATGGTAACGTTTAAGGTATCCCTCGTGCTCCATTTTGGTTAAATCCCGTCGTATAGTCATTTCGCTGAAGAATAAGGTTTTGGCAAGAAAACCCACCGTGACTCTTTGCTTTTGATTTACCAAATTTAAAATATCCGTTTGTCTTTTATTTAGTTTCATCGATATCCCTCTTGTTTGCATAAATGTTCGATTTTCTTTATTTCGAACATATGTTGTGTGCGAAATGTTTGTATGATATTATTATACCATGGCAACAAAAAAACACAAGGGGTTATTCAGATGTTCAATATCGACAACACATTACTGGCACAAATTATTGGTTTTATCGGTACAATTATTATTGTCATTGGCATGCAACAGAAAAAATACGGACGTATCGTTTTTTGTAAAATTTCCAATGAATTTATTGCCGCGATTCATTACTTTCTGCTTGGCGGTTATACGGGGATGCTTATTAATTTTGCGAGTTGTTTTACAAACGGAGTATATTGGTACCGAAACAAAAAAGGAAAAAGCACTCTGATTTTTCAAATTATATTCGGAATAATGTTTGTGATTCTTGGGGCTTTATCCTGGCATGGCCCAATCAGCATTTTTGTCGTAGCAGCAAAACTCATATCATCCGTTTCCTTGGGAATCAATAATCCGAAAATCATTCGCATTCTTAATCTTATCAGCAACCCTTGTTGGCTTATATATAACATATATATGTGCAGTATCCCCGGAATAATAAGCGATATACTGGTTATTGGCTCGGTGGTTGTTGCTGTTGTACGATTGGATATTCTCAGAAAACAAGACGAAGCATAAACAATATGCAAGACATCGAGGTGAATTTCACCTCGCTTTTGCTATGTATATATTGTTTTGTGCAAATTGAGCCCAACAAAATCAGCAAAAACCCCAGCATTTATGCGTGTTTCGACAACTTTTGTCCTATTATAACGCATTCCTCTATACGGCGTACAATACCTGTTGCTTTCATATATAAATCTCCTTTAATTTCAAATCGTGTTGTTATTATCTGTAACTTACGGAGAAATATACCGCAAGATTTACTTTTTAACGAGTGTGTGATATAATAACTTATAGGTGGTGATTTTATGGGTTTATTCAAATTTTTTCACGCAACAAAAACTCGTGAAGAGGATATACAAAGAGAAAAAGATTGTGTTGCAAGAATAAAACAAGCTGTCAGTAAAAAGTGTGGCATTGAAAATTTCATAGATTACGATGATTTCACTGTTGCTTTTGCTGGCTCAAAAAACAATATGGAGTTGTTGCTTGAAATCTGCACACAAAAGTGTGATGGCAAAAAATATTTATATGCTTCACTAGATGACGAGGTATCGTGGCAAGAGTGGGATTTTGACAATCTCAACGAATTCGAAAACAATATTATAGATCATATCGCAAATAGAGTAAATCGCACAATTAAAACAGTAACAGAAGTTAATAATAAAAATTTTAGAGTAGCGTCGTATTATCTAGATGATAATGGCAAATGGATATGTTTTGAAGACCAAAATTCAGATAGTAAATGGTTTTGTTTTATTACCTCTCACTTGACCGAATCGAGCGAAAAAATAAAGACCTATAAGCTGCAAACAAGTGTTTCTTGGGATGACAAATACAAAAAATTGGATTTAGCACAAGGTAAACTGCAAACCATTTGTGATGATGACCAAGATATGTTACTTATCACGTATGATGACGGTATGCAAATAGATGTCGGCTACATTGAGGAGGATAAAACCTACTACATTACAGTTGTAAAAGACGATACAATTGAATCTTGGAACAATCCACTTGGAGAATTTGCAACTACCGACAAATCTAAATTGCCAACCGAATTGCAAAAAGTAATCCATAAATTCCGCAATATATAACCATAAAAGCGAGGGGAAATTCCCCTCGCTTTTGCTATGTACCGGTCAAAACATACTGTTTTTTGTCAAAAATTTTTCTTCGAAAATCACCTGGAAACCCAGTGCCTATAAGGGTTTATCGCGCTTTTGTGTTATTATAACACGAACCTCAATTCTACGAACTATTCC
>JAZNJR010000027.1:0-56539 GCA_045578165.1 Acutalibacteraceae bacterium | reverse complement strand
ATATTGCTACAGCATTGAATCTTATGCTAACGGTAAACTCACTGACGGTAGTGACCGCGCTAACTTGCTTATCGCAATGCTCCGCTTCGGTGCTTCTGCTAAAGCTTTCAATGGCTAATATCTTTTAAATAAAAACACCCTCTAACACGAGAGGGTGTTTTTTATGTGGAAATTTTTAACATTTTTTGTGGTTTTTTAAAGTATAAATAACCATACAAACACTATTTTAATGCATATTTTCGGGCTTGTTAATTTTTTTACACATATTGGTTGTTTTTTTTCATTGATGTGGTACAGTGTTTGTGTTACAATTTAAATGGAAATATAAACTTGTCATGGGTTTATTATTTGTTTTTGTATGCAAATTCTTTTTCAATTTTTATAAAAGGGAGATTTATAATGAAGAGAATTGTTTCAATTTCAATGGCAATAGTTTTACTTCTTACATCGCTTATTGTAATACCTATGGTTACAAATGCTGATGCAGTTGACGTATGGGACAAAACTATTGCATCCGGTTTTGAAGGAGGTAATGGTACCGCTGAAGAGCCGTATTTAATTAAAACTCCTGAACAATTGGCAAAAATTGTTAAAGGTGGAGATACCTCCGGTAAATACTATAAATTGGTAAATGATATTTATCTTAATGACGTTACCAAAGAAAATTGGACTTCTTTATCTCCAAATCAATGGTATGATAGAACCGCTATTAACAAGGTTGCTTTTGCCGGTACCTTTGATGGCGCGGGCTATACTGTTTATGGTCTTTATTATAATGGCAACGATATTGTTGCACTATTTCCGCAAGCAAGTAATGCAACAATTAAGAATTTACGCATAAGCAACGCTGACATTACTTCTGACGGGGCTGTAAGTGCGTTAGTTGCTTTTGGTCAAAATACTATTAAATACAAAAAATGTATTGTTGATGAAACCGTTAAGCTTACTAACACTGTGACAAGCGGCGAAGCAGGTATTGGTGGCTTTGTGGCTTATGGATCACCCAAAGTACATATTGAAGATTCTGCTGTTATGGCAAATATTAGCGGTCAGCTTTACAGAGGTGCATTTATTGGTAACGCTTGGGGCAACACAGCGGCAGACCGTTCGGTTAAGAACAGTTTTTCTGCGACTGATGCTCCTATTACCGGACATAAGAGTAACATTGTTACGGTTGAAAATGTTTATTCTATCGGTACCGAAAAGCTTACATACGTTGGCACTGTTAATAAACTTGCAAATGTTGATATGATGAAAGGCGCAGCTGCCAAAACTAATATGCCCAAACTTAATTGGAATACAGTTTGGCAAACCACCGAAAACGGTTTCCCTGTTTATAAGGACACAAACGGTGAAAACGGTAGTGTATGGTCAGGTAACGTTGCAAGTAAGTTTGCAGGCGGTAACGGTACCGCAAACGACCCGTATTTAATTGAAACTCCCGAACAGTTGGCAAAAATGGTCAAAGAGGGAAGTACTTCGGGTAAATATTATAAATTAACTGCTGATATTTATCTTAACGACGTGTCTGATTCCAACTGGGCAAATAATTCTCCAAACAATTGGTATGACGGTAAAGATATAAATAACGTTGCCTTTGTTGGTAATTTGGATGGCGATGGTTATGCTATTTGTGGTCTTTATTATAAGGGTGCAGGTGCAATTGCATTGTTCCCCAAAGCAAGTAATACCACAATTACAAATTTGCGAATAAGCAATGCCGATTTAACATCGTCCGATGCAGTAAGTGCATTGGTTGCTTTTGGTCAAAATACTCTTAATTTCAAAAAATGTATTGTTGATGAAACCGTAAAGCTTACTAACACTGTGACAAGCGGCGAAGCAGGTATCGGTGGCTTTGTGGCTTACGGTTCCCCAAAAATTTATATTGAAGATTCTGCTATAATGGCTAACATTACCGGTCAGCTTTATAGAGGTGCCTTTATTGGTAATATTTGGGGTAATACCGCAGCAGCGCGTTCAATTAAAAACAGCTTTTGTGCTACCGATGCTCCTATTACAGGACATAAGAGCAATGTCGTTACAGTTGAAAACGTTTATTCTATCGGTACTGAAAAGCTTACATACGTTGGCACGGTTAATAAACTTGCAAATATTGATATGATGAAGGGCGCGGCTGCAAGAACCAATATGCCTAAGCTTAATTGGTCAGCAGTTTGGAAAACAACCGAAAATGGTTACCCTGAATATTTGGGTGACGTTGTGTTAGACCCTGATATTTGGAACGGTACTGTTGCAGATAGCTTTGCAAGCGGTACCGGTACAATGGATGATCCTTACGTTATTAAAACTGCTGAACAGCTCGCTAAGATGGTAAATGATGGCGACGCAACTGCAGGTAAATATTACGTATTGGCTAATGATATTAAAATTAGCGACGTAAACGTTGCCGAATGGCAGTATTATGCTAAAAAGTGGAAAATAACAAACAATGCGTTCCAAGGTACCTTTGACGGTGCGGGTTATACCATTTACGGTCTTTACTATAGTGGCGACGACAGTTTTGCTGCACTTATTTCAAGGGTAAAAGGTAACGTTTCAATTAAAAACCTCTTCCTTTCCGATTTTGAAGTCAAATCAAGCGGTTACGGTACTGCTGCTTTGGTTGGATTTATTCACACCGGCTCTACACTTAATATTTCAAGAGTATATGCACAAGAAAGTGTTACGGTTGTTTCTAACAGTACAAACCAAACTGACGCTTCTGCAGCAGGTTTTGTTGCATACGGTAGTGGTAAAATTACAATTGACAGTTCGGCATATCTTGGTACAGTTAAATCGAACCTGTATACCGGTTCATTTATCGGTGACGTATGGAATTCGACCAAAATTATTACTAACAGTTTTGCAACACCTGCGGTGCCCTTTAACGCTAAGCAAACAATTAGCGACAGTTCTAAGGCAAACTATGGTGTGGGTACGTCCCTTGCTGAAGAAAACGGTGTAATACGTCTTGAAAGCGTAGAAGATATGAAGGGTATAAACGTTAAGACCAAAATGACTAAACTTAATTGGCTTAACGTTTGGAAACCAAATTCTGCAGGTTTCCCCAAATACTTAAGTGCAGATGAAATTGACGTTACAATTTGGAATGGTACAATTGCTACCGAATTTGCCGGCGGCGACGGTACCGAAAAGAACCCATATAAAATTGCTAACGGTGCACAGCTTGCAAAAATGGCTACCGATGGCGATGCTACTAACGGTAAATTCTACGTTTTAACTGCTGATATTAAACTTAATGACGTTTCAGCAGAAAACTGGACCGATTTTGCAACTGCATGGGTAGGTACCGATGGCGTATTCCAAGGTAATTTAGATGGTGACGGTCATACAGTATACGGTATTTATTATAGCGGTTCCGATAAATCAAGTGTTGGTTTGGTTTCTCGTGTAAAAGGTGAAGTTACCTTTAAGCGCATCACAATATCTGACGCTTATATGGAAGCAAATAACAGGGAAGGCACGGCAGCCGCATTTGTTGGTTGGATTACTGCAGGTACAACTGCAAGATTTACTCGTTGCTATATTACTGATACTGTAACCTGTAAAACCACTAATACAGCGGCGGGCTTTGTTGCAAACGGTAGTGGTAAAATTTATATTGAAAACTGTGCTTCTTTAGGTCATTTTGAATCAAGTAATAGATACGGTTCAATGGTTGGCGGTATTTATTGGTCTGATTCAGCTACAAGAGCGGTTTCAATTAATAAGAGCTTTGCAATTGAAGCATTCTCAAATTATTACATCGAAAAAATTGTTGACAGTTATAGTGTTGAAAAACCCACCAACACTAAACTTGTTAAACCCACCGTATTAGGCAGTCTTGATTCAATTAAGGGTAAAACCGCCAAGAAAAAGATGCCAAAACTTGACTGGAAGAATATTTGGATTACAGTAGATAATGATTTTCCGGCTATGAACTTTGCACTTTTCACCGGTAAGGTTGGCGGTGTTTGGTCGGGTGCTGTCGCTGATAATTATGCAGGTGGTACCGGTACAAAGAACGACCCGTATATTATACAAACACCCGAACAGTTGGCAAAGCTTTGTTCTAACCTTACTGTTTGCAGAGATAAGTATTACAAGCTTACAGCTGATATTTATCTTAACAAGGTTTCCAATAAAAACTGGAAAGAAAATTCTCCAAACGAATGGTTCTGGGCTTCTGCTTCTAAAGATACCGGTTTTGACGGTAACTTTAACGGTAACGGTCACGTTGTTTATGGTATGTATATGAACGTTAACCAGTCAACTGAGGTGGTTTACGCGGGCTTGTTCTCGGCAATAACCGACGGTGCGGTTATTCAAAAAGTTGGTATATCGGATGCATATCTTAAGGTTAAAATGACAGATGAATCTACTCAAAGCAACTATGTTGCAGGTATTGCAGGTTCAGTATTCTATAAAGATAACAACAAACCGCGCAAAGCTGCACATATTTCACAGTGCTTCGGCAGTACATCGGTTTATTTAGAAGGCCGATGCACAGGCGGTATCGTTTGCGGTATGCCTCGTCCCTGTGTTATTGAAGATAGTTATTTTGTTGGTGTTGTTAACTTTAGTCTTAAGGGTGGCGCTATTATTGGTGATACTTGGCTTGAAAGTAAATACACTAATGCAGCTGTAAGAAGATGCTATTCTGCAACCGATGAAGGTAACTACCTTGCAGAAGGCAGAGCAGGTGTAAGAAACTCGTTCTCAACAATTGCTTATAAAGACAACTATTCAACTTATTTGGGCCTTGCATCATTCCAAACACGTATTAGTATGCTTATGATGCGTGGCGCTGCCGCTAAGAAGAATATGCCTGGTCTTGATTTCGATAAGGTTTGGTACGCACTTCCAAACGGTACTCCTGTATTACGAATTTTTGGTAAAAGTGATAAATTCTCTAATACTCATGACCCCAAACCTATTGAAGTTTCGTTTGTAAGCAACGGTGGTACTGAATGTGAAAACCTTTATGGTAACCCCGAAGAAAGCTTGAAATTACCCAAACCCACCAAGAAGGGTTATAAGTTTGCGGGCTGGTACGTTTATAAAGAACTTGATATTGAATATGATTACGACTTTTTCCCGTATTTTGACCAAGTTTTGTATGCAAAATGGGAAAGAACAAGTAATATTCAAGACTTTGAAGAATATACCAATACCCAATATGACTTTGGTCCGGATTATGAATATTTCCGCCCCGGTACAGCGGGTTATGACGCTACTTACATAAGAAGCGGTACATCGTCAATGCATAGAAAGGGCTTAGAAAAAGGTCCTGCCGACTTCCTTTTGTTCTATGATCAATTACTTAACGTTGGCGAAGAATACGAAATGGTATTCTACATAAATACCGACGCTAAAGATACCTCGGTTGATTTATCTTTAGTTCACGAAAACTTCCCCGATATTTATGATACCGATTCGGGTGTGGAAAAGATTAAATCCATTAAGAAAGTTAAAATGGGTGAATGGACCAAGGTAACTTATAAATTCACTGCAAAAACTCAATGGATTGGTATTAGAACCAGCGGAAAGTCAAGTGTTTATTTCGATGACTTTATGGTAACTTCGTTAAGTGACGGTTCGGCTAATGCTTCATCAAACGGTTTGCTTGGCGGATGGCTTGGCATTGTTTTGCTGGTTGTTGGCATTTTGTTTGTTTTAGCCGTCGGCACAGCAGTTGTCGTAATCGTTGTTAAAAAACGCAAAAATAAGGTTTAATTACCGCGAAAGGAGAAAAAGATATGTTTAAAAGAATAGTTTGTATTTCGTTATGTCTTTCAATCGTTTTAGCGGTTAGTGCTTGTGGCAAAGGTGGAGGTTATAAAACCGACCGCCCCATTCCTACTAAAGAAAGTATAGAGGCCTCTAAATTTGAGGCCGATATACCCTTTAAGGCAAAAAGTGAAGACTGGAAAGGTCCTGACGGGTATACAATTGTTTACCCCAAGGGCAATAAAACTTTAAAATATGCCGCAGAAACCCTTAAGGAATATTTTATTGAAAAAGACGGTGTTGAACTTAAAATTAAGGACGACAGCACCGCTGAAAAATCAAAAGAAATTTTGATAGGTAATACTAATAGACACAAAGAAAAGTGTGACGAAGGTGCTTATTTTGCCAAAGTTAAAGGCGATAAGTTGATATTTGGCGGCGGTCATGACAGTATGACCGAAAAAGCGGTTGAACTTTTTACACGTCTTAAAAGAACTAAAGGCAAAGCTAACGTTTTTGATGAAAAACAAGAATTTTCATCAACCAAACCGGGCGGTTATTCACTTGTTTGGAGTGACGAATTCGAAGCTTCAAAATTAAATTTCAGAAAATGGGACCTTTCCACTAAAATGGCCGCCAATGCTGAAATTGCTTTGGACGATTCTGAAGACGCTATTAGACTTGAAAACGGTTATTTAAAGATGTTCGCAAGAAGATATTATAACCCAAAAATCGGTGGTGCGGAATTTGCTTGTCCTTGGTCAGTGTCTACCATGCGAGAAATGAGTTATCGTTACGGTTTCCTTGAAATGCGTGCTAAGGTTCCATTTAAACGTGGTTGTTGGCCTGGCTTCTGGTCAAGCAGTGCAAACTCTTATGGTACACAAGGCAAGTATAAATCAGACTATACTATTGAAGTTGATATTTTTGAAGTATTTTCAAACATTGACACTTTAGCGCCGAATATTCATAAATGGTATAGCGATGGTTCAGCCAAGCATACAATGTGGGCCGACGAAACCGACGCTTCGCGTGAGGGTTATACCTTTAAAAATCCTGAAAACCTTATAAATGAATATCACATTTATGGTTTTGAATGGACTCCCACCGAAATGATTATGTATATCGACGGTGAAGCATATTACACCTATGACCTTACAAGAAACTTTGATAAAGGCGCAAGTGGTATGAGCGGCTTTAAAGAAGCACAACTTCACATTATTTTCAACAACCACTTGTTTACTAAGTCTAGCGACTGGAAAATTTATGATGGTTGTGAAATATATCAAGGCGACTTGCCGGCTGAATATTTTGTAGACTGGATTCGTTTATATCAAAAGGATGATAACAATTCGATTCTTGCAAGTAAATATTAAGCTTGGCAAATAATTAGAAAGGATGAATATTATGAAATCTTTCATGAAAATTCTTGCGGTAGTTTTGTGTTTGGTTATGATGATGTCTGTATTTGCAGGTTGCGATAATGGTGGCGCGAATAAAGGCGGCCCCACACAACAAAACACAAGTGGCGGTGTAAACCCCGAAGATTACAGAGGTACAATCGTTAGATACGCAACCTGGAAAAACCCCTATCATAATGAAGACGGTATTGTTGTAGACTCTTTCCAAAAGAAATATGGTATTAAGGTTCAAATCGATACTGTTCCTCAAGCAACCTACGTTCACGAAATTCAGGGTATGATTGCCGCAGGTAATTCTCCTGACGTTTTCTTCGAAACAAAGTTCTTCCCGGGTTCACTTTCTTGCTTACAGCCGGTTTCGGTTATGAAGCTTGATATGAACGATCCTATTTGGGACACAACAATGTTTGAAAAGTCAACAGTTGGCGGCAATGCATATCTTGTTAATACAATTGGTAACATTTGGTCTGAAGCAGACTGTGTATACTATAACAAACGTATTTTTGCCGACAATAATATTACAACTCCTGAAGAATATGTAAAAGCAGGCAAGTGGAATTTCGCATCATTTGAAAAATGTATGAGAGATCTCAAAACCGCCGGTTATATTGGCTCTTACATTGACGTTGAAGCTTTACTTGCATCTACCGGTTCAGGTTTTTATAGATTTGAAGACGGTAAGTTTGTAAACGCAATGGATACTATGGCAGTTAACGTTTTAACAAAGATAGCTACTTGGACAAGTGATGGTCTTATTAAAAAGGTAACCGACTACAACCTTGCGAATAACTTTGCAACCGGTAAAGCCGGTATGGCTGTTATCGATGCTTTCGGTTTAAAAGCAACAGGTTACTGGCGTGATATGAACGCAAAAGATATTGGTTATACATATATGCCCGATTACGATGAAAACAACAAACGCGTTGTATCTTCAGTATCAAGAGCATGGGGTTGTATTCGTGGTGCTAAAAACCCTGTTGGCGCAGGTATTTTCTTGAGATATTATCTTGACGTTAATAACTATGACCTTGATTCTGCCTTTATTTCTCAAGATGCACAAGAATTCTTCTTCAAGCTTACTTCTATGAAGACCGACAAGAAGCTTATCAGATATATTGAAGGTGTTTGTACCTTGACAGGCGAGAAAATGTTTAATGATTATACAACAGTAGCAACATTCGCACCCGGTCAGGTTGCCGGTCGTGCTGCAACTCTTAAGAATAAGATTGATGCTAACGTTAATAAGATTAACAGCGAAATCGAAAAACAAACAAAAGATTTCAAGAAATAAAAAGTTTTAAACATTGAGCATATTCGTTTGCAATAATTTTTTGCCTTAAAATGAATATGCTCTTTTGTTTTTTAGGTTTCAAAATCTTTGTGTTGAAGATTTTGAAATTTGTTGTTATAATTATGTTGAAAATTAAATCAAGAAATCTGGTGTTCAAAGTATGAATATTGAAACATCTCAGGTTTTTCCTTTTAATCCCAATGCATACCCCTTTAATATCGAAATCGCCGGTATAACCGAGTGTGACGAGCCCTACATGGTTTCTAGGGAAAATAATTATTGTTACATAATGGAATACGTTATAGAGGGCGCCGGCACGGTTATATGCGATGATAAGACCTATAACGTCAAACAAGGGGATTTGTTTATTCTTCCTAAAGGCAGCTGTCATAAATATGCGCCGGATGATAATTGGAAAAAAATGTGGTTTAACATCGATGGGATTTTGGTTAAAAACCTATTGGTTACTTACGGTGTTAATAATTATGTTTTGTTCTCTCAATTTAATAAATCTGATTTAATTGAAGAGCTTTATGACATTTGTTCGTCAAATAAAGAAACCGAACAAATAATGTCTGACGCGGCGATTACTTTTTTAAAAATTGTTCAGCAGTTAAAAAACAACGTTAAACGTAATGCTGTTATAAGCAACGAAAGCCGCATAAAAGAAATGCTTGACAAATGCATTTATGAAAAGAAGTCGATAAGTGATATAGCTAAAGAATTGTGCATCTCACAACCTAAACTTATTAAAGATTTTAAGCTTTGCTATGGCATAACACCATATCAATATATATTGGAAAGAAAAATGGAAATTGCCGCAAATCTTTTAATTGATTCATCTGAATCTATACACGATATTGCGCTATATTTGCGTTTTGTTGACCAACCGTCTTTCACAAATAGGTTTAAAAAGGTTATGGGAATTTCGCCAACGGAATACCGCAAACAGCACATACGTCAAAATAGTCGTAAGGCAAACTTTAATTACAAACGAGAAGTTGATAATCTTGACATGCCATTTAATATCGTTATGCGAAAGCATTGATTTTATAATTAATTAAAACAAAAAACCACTCTTTCGAGTGGTTTTTTATTGTTTAGCACTAATTATTTCATGCTGTTTTCGTAAGATTCGATCATCTTTTTAACCATCTGACCGCCAATAGAACCTGCCTGCTTAGCGGTAAGATCGCCATTGTAACCCTGCTTTAAGTTAACGCCAACTTCGTTAGCAGCTTCCATCTTGAAGCGGTTAAGAGCGTCCTTAGCTTCGGGAACTACGTGTTTAGCCATCTTTAAATACTCTCCTATAAATATTTTTCGCGTTTGCAATATTATTGTGTGTTGACTATTGATTTTTATTATAGGTAAAATTTGCGAAATTTGTTAATAAAAATAAAATTTAGTGGAAATTTTGAATTTGTAATGATATAATGAAAAATACAGTAGTCAATTTTAATGGAAGAGAAATATTTATGAAGGTTTTAGGTTTTGATATAGGTGGTACAAAATGTGCTGTAATTACTGCCGAATGGGATGGTAATAACATTAAGCTTCTTAAAAAAGAAAAATGCCCAACCTATCGTGGTTTATCGCCTGTTCAAATGATAGAAAAATTAATTGGTATGGCTGACGGTATTCTTGACGGTAAACCCGATGCAATTGGTATTTCTTGCGGCGGTCCGCTTGATTCTAAAAAAGGTGTTATAATGTCACCACCAAATCTTCCCGGTTGGGATGATGTAGAAATTGTTAAACAAATTGAAGAACATTACGGCGTCAAGGCAAAACTTCAAAATGATGCTAACGCTTGTGCTGTTGCTGAATGGAAATTTGGTGCAGGCAAGGGCTGTAACAACCTTGTTTTTATGACGTTTGGCACCGGTCTTGGCGCAGGACTAATACTTGATGGTAAACTTTATAGCGGTACAAACGATAATGCAGGCGAAGTGGGTCATATAAGATTAGATAAATTCGGTCCCGTCGGTTATGGTAAAGTGGGCTCGTTTGAAGGTTTTTGCAGTGGCGGCGGTATAGCGCAACTAGGGTTTATAAAAGCGTTGGAAAAGGCGCAAATGGGCGATTATCCCTTGTATTTTAAAAAGGGTTTCACACAGGCAGATGTAACCGCAAAAACAATTGCCGATGCCGCTGAAAACGGCGATGAAACTGCAATTGAAGTGTATAGAATTTGTGGTGAATATTTAGGAAAAGGTTTGTCGATTATTATTGATATTCTTAATCCCGAAGTAATTGTTATAGGCAGTATTTTTGCAAGAAGTCGTAATCTTTTATGGGAAGCCGCCAAAGAAGTGATTGAAAAAGAAGCATTAAGCCATTCGGCAAATTGTTGTAAGGTTGTTCCTGCGGGACTTGATGAACAAATAGGCGATTACGCCGCAATTGCGACGGCATTATTGTGAGGTTTTAATATGTTAAATGAACTTTTAAAAAGATATCCATCTTTAGAATATTGTAAAGAAGATATTGTAAAGGCAGAAAAAGCACTAATTGAATGTTATACAAACGGCGGCAAGGTGATTATTTGCGGCAACGGAGGCAGTTGTGCCGATTCTGATCACATTGTGGGCGAACTTATGAAGGGTTTTTTAAAGTTTCGTCCACTTAGCGATGATAAAAAAGCCGAAATGAAGAAAAACTGTGATTTGGTTGATGATGAACTTTTAAGTAAACTACAGGGCGGTTTGCCCGCAATTTCGCTTCCGTCAATTACAGCGCTTAATTCTGCATTTTGCAACGACGTTGACCCCGAACTAATATATGCGCAACCATTAATAGCATTGGCTAAAGAAAATGATGTACTTATCGGTATAAGTACATCGGGTAATTCAAAGAACGTTTTTGGTGCTGTTAAGGTGGCAAAAGCACTTGGAATTAAGGTTATTGGGCTTACGGGTAAAACCGGAGGCAAACTTAAAGGTGTTGCTGATATTACAATTTGTGCCCCCGAAACCGAAACCTTTAAAATACAAGAACTTCATTTACCGATATATCATTATTTGTGTGCAGCTGTTGAAGATTATTTTTTTGAAAAATAATTTTTAATATTTAATTTAGGTTTTCACAATGCTAAATAATCCGTCAAAAGTTTGACTATCATCTTGTCCAACAGTTGTAAATTTAACAAAGTATGCATTATAGTTATTTGCAAGGTTTATTAAATAAAAAAGCACGAACTTTTTACAGTTCGTGCTTTTTAAATTTGAATTATTATTTAATTATTGATTCACCGGTCATTTCAGCGGGTTGTTCTAAACCTAAAAGCTTAATGATGGTGGGGGAAATATCGCAAAGTTTACCGCCTTCGCGAAGTTCACAGTCGTGACCGATTACAGCAAACGGAACAGGGAATGTGGTGTGTGCTGTAAAGGGAGAACCGTCGGTGTCAAGCATTTTATCTGCGTTACCGTGGTCGGCTGTGAGAAGCATTACACCGCCCATTTTAAGAACGCTGTCTTGAACGCGGCCAACGCAAGTATCAACTGTTTCAACCGCTTTTACAGCGGCATCAAAGAAACCTGTGTGACCTACCATGTCGCAGTTTGCGAAGTTAAGAATAACAACGTCATACTTGTCACTTTCAATGGCTTCACATACTTTGTCGCATACTTCAATAGCGCTCATTTCGGGCTGTAAATCGTAGGTTGCAACTTTAGGCGAGTTAACAAGAATTCTGTCTTCGCCTTCAAACATAACTTCACGTCCACCGTTAAAGAAGAAGGTTACGTGAGCATATTTTTCGGTTTCGGCAATGCGAAGCTGTGAAAGACCTTTTGCGCTTAAATATTCGCCAAGTGTGTTAACTAAAGACTGCGGTTTGAAAGCAACTTCAACATTAGGCATTGATGCGTCGTATTGAGTCATACAAACGTAATAAAGATTAAGCTTGCCGCCGATACGTTCAAAGCCGTTGAATTCGTCATCAACAAAGGTACGGGTAATTTCGCGTGCGCGGTCGGGACGGAAGTTGAAGAAAATCATACTATCTCCGGACTTGATTCTTTCAGTACCGTTTACAACGGTTGGAAGAACAAATTCGTCAGTAATGTTTTTACCGTCTTCATCAATTTGTGTGTAAGAATATCTTACAGCTGCGGCGGCATCGTCGGTCATAACACCTTCACCGTAAACCAAAGCGGCATATGCCTTATTAACGCGGTCCCAACGGTTGTCGCGGTCCATACCGTAGAAACGGCCTAAAACGGTAGCCAGCTTGCCGCAACCGATTTCGTCGAGCTTATTGTTTAATGCGTCGATAAAGTCAGCCGCACTTGCGGGGGGTACGTCACGACCGTCCAAAAGTGCGTGAATGTAAACACGGTCAAGACCGTTGCGCTTTGCAAGTTCTACCAAAGCGTATAAATGTTCAATATGTGAGTGAACGCCACCGTCGGACAAAAGACCCATAAGATGCAGCGCACTGTCATTTTTCTTGCAGTTTTCTACTGCATTTAAAAATGCTTCGTTAGTAAAGAAGTCGCCATCGGCAATTGATTTTGTGATACGTGTAAGTTCCTGATAAACAACACGACCTGCACCAATATTGGTGTGACCAACTTCACTATTGCCCATTTGACCGTCGGGAAGACCAACGTCCATACCCGAAGCACCAATTTCGGTAGTGGGGCAAGAAGCAAAAATATTATCGAGACGGGGAGTAGCCGCCGCTTTAATAGCGTTGCCATTAACTTCGGGGTTGAAACCAAAACCGTCCATAATAGTTAAAACTATAGGTTTTTTCATTATATTATCACCTTAAAATTATTTAGAAGCGGCCTTAACAATTACAGAAAAATCTTCTGCTTTAAGAGAAGCGCCACCGATAAGACCACCGTCAACGTTAACCTTTGCAACCAATTCGTCAGCGTTTTTAGCGTTCATAGAGCCACCGTATTGAACGGTAACGGTTTCAGCAACTTCTTTACCATAAACTTCAGCAATTGCTTCGCGAACGTAACCGTTGCCTTCGTCTGCCTGGTCAGCAGTAGCGGTAACGCCTGTGCCGATAGCCCAAACAGGTTCGTAAGCGATAACAATGTTTTTAAGTTGGTCAGCAGTTACGTTTGTAAGTGACATTTTAGTTTGGAATTTAAGTAAGGTTTCGGTATAACCAAGTTCGCGCTGTTCAAGGGTTTCACCAACGCAAACGATTGCGGTAAGACCTGCGTTTACTGCAGCGAGTGTGCGAAGGTTAACGGTTTGGTCGGTTTCGCCAAAGTATTGTCTTCTTTCGCTATGACCTACAACAACGTATTTAACACCTGCTTCAACAAGCATTTCGGCAGAGATTTCGCCGGTGTAAGCGCCACTTGCTTTGAAGT
The DNA here is from genome assembly GCA_045578165.1 of Acutalibacteraceae bacterium. Taxonomy (GTDB): domain Bacteria; phylum Bacillota; class Clostridia; order Oscillospirales; family Acutalibacteraceae; genus UBA737. The sequence goes on along the minus strand of JAZNJR010000027.1, from coordinate 42,749 downwards.
GTACGTTTTCAGCACCGATTTCAATGTTAGAGCCCTTTGCAGCTTCAACAGCGGCAGGGATGTCAATAAAGGGAACACAAAGAACAACCTTGCAGTCAGCGTCAGCAACTAAAGGTTTCATTTCGTTGATAAGTGCAGCAGCTTCTGCAGGGGTTTTGTTCATTTTCCAGTTACCAGCGATAACTGCTTGTCTTTTTGCTTTGTTCATTTTAATTACTCCTTTTTACACAAATGTAGGGCGTTGCCGCCCTACAAATTGAAAATTATTATTTATCGTTAAGTGCTGCAATACCGGGAAGCTCTTTACCTTCAAGGAATTCAAGTGAAGCACCGCCACCGGTAGAGATGTGTGTCATCTTATCGCCAAAGCCCATGATGTTAACAGCAGCTGCAGAGTCGCCACCACCGATAACTGTAACAGCATCGGTATCAGCCATAGCTTGTGCTACTGCCATTGTGCCTTTAGCTAAAATCGGGTTTTCGAAAACGCCCATAGGTCCGTTCCAAACAACAGTTTTAGCGTTCTTAACTTCTTCGGCATAGAGAGCAGCGGTCTTTGTACCGATGTCCAAGCTCATCATATCAGCAGGAATTTTGTCAGCGTCAACAACTGAAACTTCAATTTCAGCGTCGATGGGGTCAGGGAAGTTCTTAGTGATGGTGCAATCGATAGGAAGTAAAATCTTAACACCTTTTTCTTCTGCTTTAGCCATCATATCACGGCAGTAGTCAATTTTGGTTTCGTCGATAAGAGAGGTACCAACGGTGTAACCCTTAGCAGCGAGGAAGGTGTAAGCCATACCGCCGCCAATGATAAGAGTATCTGCCTTTGTTAAAAGGTTTTCAATAACGGGGAGTTTGCTGTCAACCTTAGCGCCGCCCAAAATGCAAACGAAGGGACGAACAGGAGTTTCAACAGCATTGCCGAGGTATTTAAGTTCTTTACCAATAAGGTAACCTGCAACCGCTTCCTTAACGTGTGAAACAACACCAACGGTTGAGCAGTGTGCACGGTGTGCAGTACCGAAAGCATCGTTTACGAAAATGTCAGCCAATTCGCCGAGTTCAGCAGATAATGCTTCGCCGTTTTTGGTTTCTTCTGCACGGTAACGTGTGTTTTGAAGAAGAACAACGTCGCCGTCCTTCATATTAGCAACAGCAGCTTTTGCGTTTTCGCCAACAACGCAGTCGTCAGCAGCAAAAACAACTTCTTTACCGAGCTTTTCGGAAAGACGTTTTGCAACAGGAGCTAAAGAAAGTTCGGGTTTGGGTTCGCCCTTGGGTTTGCCAAGGTGTGAGCAAAGAATAACCTTGCCACCGTCAGCAATTAATTTTTCAATGGTGGGGAGAGCAGCATTAATGCGGTTTTCGTCGGTAATAACGCCGTTTTTAAGCGGAACGTTAAAGTCGCAACGAACGAGGACTTTTTGGCCTTTTACATTAATGTCATCAACTGTTTTTTTGTTAAGTGCACTCATTTAAAACAATCCTTTCAAAGTTTGTTAAAATTTTTACAATTACTATTTTACCACAAATTTTATGTTTTTCAATATTTATTTAAATATTTATATGTAGAATTTTTAAATATCTTCCCAACGATAATTGTGTAATTGACCGAAATTTTGTAAAGCGGGGTAATTCCATTGTCTTAAAACCTCATAGGTTGCAATAGCAACCGAATTTGAAAGGTTAAGACTTCTTATTTCGCCCTCCATAGGAATTCTTACGCATTTTTCCGGGTGTTTTATAAGCAATTCCTCGGGTAGCCCCTTGGTTTCTTTACCGAATAAAAGATAGCAGTTATCAGGGTAGTCAACATCGCTGTGAACGTGCCTGCCTTTTGTTGTGAAATAATAAAAATCGCCGTCATTTTTTTCGAAAAATTCGTCTAATGATTGGTAATAGGTAATATCAAGATATTGCCAATAATCAAGCCCTGCACGTTTAAGCTTTTTGTCGTCAATTTTAAAGCCCATAGGACCCACTAAATGCAGTCGGGCACCCGTTGCGGCACAGGTTCGGGCAACGTTACCAGTGTTTTGAGGAATTTCGGGCTCGACCATAACGATATTGAGTTTTGCCATTATTATCACCTAATTGATATTTTTTGCACTATTTTATTATATTTATAAAAAGCCACTTGTCAACTTTAAAAATTGGTAGTATAATGTAGAAAATTGTTTTGGAGAGTACTATGGTTTATTTTGATAATATTTCAAAACGCGCACGTGAAAAACAACTTAAAGAAGGTATCAGTTACCCCCAAAAAGACGGTAAGCTTTACAATACTTTTAAATGGTTTTATATTTTAAGTTTTGCGTTTTCTGCTGTTATGAATCTTATGTACATAATAGGTATTGCGCTTTTTATTAACGAAGATGCCCGTTTTGCTGACGATATTGGCAAGGTTATTGTCATTGCAGTTTGTACGGTTTTAATGACTGTAGCGCTTATAATTTCAAAGCATAATGCCAAACCGATTTTTGCATCGATTTTTGGTGTGGTAAATGTTGGCTCGGCTGTGACTTTAATTTTTATGTTTATGAACATGATGAAAGACAATACCGTTGCAGGCGGCGTAAGTCTTAATTTTTATTGGCGACATCTTGCGCCTTTGGTAATTGTGGCAATTTGTGCAATTATTATGGCGACAATTACAATAATTGCATATTTCAAAACTCAAAAAGCTTATAACAAGGTTTTGGAAATTGTATATGACGAATATAATTCCCTTAACGATAGCGACAAACCCGAATGGGAAGAATACGTTAAAAATTATAAGTTTTAATTATGGAAAAATTAAAGGTTATTGCAAAAATTAAAACTGATTTTCCCACAAAATTCGGCATTCCGCGTCAAAGTGGTTTGGTGGATACTGTGGGTAAAATTGTTTTTGAAAAGGAATATAAAAATCCCGCCGCACTTAAAGGGCTTGAGGATTTTTCACATTTATGGCTTATTTGGGGCTTTAGTGAAGTCGATAAAACCGACTGGTCGCCAACTGTTCGCCCGCCACGTCTTGGCGGTAACAAAAGGGTAGGTGTGTTTGCCACCCGTTCGCCCTATAGACCAAACCCAATTGGTCTTTCAAGTGTTAAAATTTTAAAGATAGAAAACGGGGAAATTTACGTTTCGGGCGCAGATTTGCTTGACGGCACCCCCATTTATGATATAAAACCTTACATTCCTTATACCGATTGTCATTCTAATGCTTCGGGCGGTTTTTCCGAAGTGGTTATGAACGATAATTTAAAGGTGTTTATACCTGATGATTTTATAAAGGTTTTGGGTAATGATTGTGATAAAACCGTTGCGGTTTTACAGGGCGACCCAAGACCGCATTACCAAAACGACCCCGACCGAATTTATGCTTTTGAATTTTCGGTTTATCATATTGAATTCAAGGTTAAAGATGACCTTTTGACAGTAACAAAAATTGCAAAAACAGGTGAAAAAAGTGTATAAAATTGCAAGTAAAAAAGTATTAAATCCATTTGTAACACAAATGGAAATTGAAGCCCCGTTGGTTGCTAAAAAGGCACAACCGGGACAGTTTATAATTTTGCGCGTTGACAGTGACGGGGAAAGAATACCCTTAACCGTTGCGGGTTACGACCGCGAAAAAGGTTTAGTAAAAATTATTTTTCAAATTGTTGGCTCGACAACTGCAAAATTAAACCAAAAAAACGAAGGCGATTACATAAGCGATTTCGTAGGGCCTTTAGGTAAAGCCACAAAGGTTGACGGACTTAAAAAGGTATGTATAATCGGTGGCGGTGTTGGTTGTGCAATTGCATTACCTATTGCCAAAAAGCTTAAGGAAATGGGTTGTGAGGTTGATTCAATTATCGGCTTTAGAAATAAAGATTTGCTTATTTTAGAAGACGAATTTAAAGCCGCGTCCGATAATCTTATAGTTACTACCGACGACGGATCTTACGGTATAAAAGGTAACGTTACCATGCCTTTAAAAGAGGCACTTGAAAATGGTAAAAAATATGACGAGGTTATTACCGTTGGGCCGCTTATTATGATGAAATTCGTTGTTGCTACAACAAAACCGTTTAATATTCCAACCACCGTTTCTATGAACCCAATTATGATAGACGGTACAGGTATGTGCGGTGGTTGTCGTTTGACTGTTGGCGGTGTAACCAAGTTTGCTTGTGTTGACGGTCCCGATTTTGACGGATTTTTAATTGATTTTGACGAAGCAATGAAGCGTGGCACAACATACCGTGATTTCGAACGCCACGCGTATGAAGAAAGTTGTAATCTTTTTAAAAAGGAAGCAAAATAATGTCAGCTAATATGTCTTTAAAACGAAATGAAATGCCCACACAGGACCCCGTTATTCGTGCGACTAATTTTAACGAGGTTGCTTTGGGTTATAGCGAAGAAACCGCAATAGACGAAGCACTTCGCTGTCTTAATTGTAAAAATGCGCCCTGTGTTGCGGGTTGCCCCGTTAATATTCATATTCCCGAATTTATAGCAAAGGTAAAAGAGGGCGATTTTGAGGGTGCGTATCAGGTTATTTATCAGTCTTCTTCATTACCTGCGGTTTGCGGTCGTGTTTGTCCGCAAGAAAAGCAGTGTGAAGAACGTTGTATTCGTGGTATAAAAGGCGAAAGTGTTGGTATTGGTCGACTTGAACGCTTTGTTGCTGACTGGCACAATGCACACTCTCTCGAAAATATTAAAAAGCCCGAAAGCAATGGTAAAAAGGTTGCGGTTATCGGCTCGGGTCCATCGGGTCTTACCTGCGCGGGCGAGCTTGCTAAGAAGGGGTATGTGGTAACCGTTTTTGAAGCGCTTCATACCGCGGGCGGCGTGCTTGTTTACGGTATTCCCGAATTCCGTTTGCCTAAAGCCATCGTTCAAAAAGAGGTTGATGCTTTAAAAGCACTTGGTGTTGATTTGCAAACCAACGTGGTTATTGGTAAAACCTTAACAATTGAAGAGCTTTTTGAAGACGGTTATAAAGCCGTATTTATCGGTTCGGGCGCGGGTTTGCCAAGGTTTATGGGAATTGAAGGCGAATCACTTAACGGTGTTTATTCCGCTAATGAGTTTTTAACAAGAAATAACCTTATGAAAGCATATAAAGAGGGAAGCGATACCCCTATTTTCAAAGCAAAGCATACGGTTGTTGTTGGCGGCGGTAACGTTGCAATGGATGCCGCACGTACTGCAAAACGTCTTGGCAGTGACGTAACTATTGTTTACCGTCGCACCGAAAAGGAATTACCTGCACGTTTGGAAGAGGTTGAACACGCTAAAGAAGAGGGTATCAACTTTGCAATGCTTACAAACCCCGTTAAAATTAACGGTGACGAAAACGGTTGGGTAAGCGGTATTGTTTGCGATAGAATGGAACTTTCCGAACCGGATGAATCAGGTCGTGCACGTCCCGTTAAAATTCCAAACAGCGAATATGAAATTGCAACCGACTGTGTAATTATGTCTATCGGTACTTCGCCTAACCCCTTAATTAAAGATACTACAACAGGGCTTGAAGTTAATAAATACGGTGGAATTGTTGTAAACGAAGAAACCGCTTTAACTTCACTTAAGGGTGTTTATGCCGGTGGTGATGCTGTTACTGGCGCCGCAACCGTTATTAGTGCAATGGGTGCAGGTAAAACTGCCGCAAAAGCTATTGATGAATATCTAAAATAATAAAAAATTTGACCGCTATGAAAATAGTGGTCATTTTTTTGCATAAATTTTCTAATTATATATAATAATATTACTAATTTGCTTGACAACGGGGTGTGAAAGATAGTAGAATATTATAAGTTATATGTATAAGGGAAAATTTTACTTGTTTTAAACTTTTTACGCTAAAGAATAGCGTATTTTTACATAAAAATATATGGAGGTAAATTAATGGCTGAAAGAAAAGAGTCTAAAAAATACACAAAAAAACCGAATAATAAGACTCAAAACAAGAAGACACAAAAAAGCCGAACACAAAAACAAATGGCGCCTATAAAAAGTGCACCTAAAAAAGAAGTAAATAAACAAAAAAAGATAAACAAAAAACCAATTAAAATCATTCCGCTTGGCGGCCTTGGCGAAATTGGCAAAAACATCACCCTTTATGAATATGACGGTGATATGTTTTTGGTTGATTGCGGTATGTCGTTCCCCGATGAAGATATGCCCGGTATTGATATTGTAATTCCCGATTTTACTTACGTTCTTGAAAATAAAGATAAAATTAAAGGTTTGGTTGTAACTCACGGTCATGAAGACCATATTGGTGCAATCCCTTATCTTTTGAGAAACTTCAATATTCCGATTTATGCTACACGTCTTACAATTGGTCTTATTGAAGGTAAGCTTAAAGAACACAAATTGCTTGAAAGTGCAAACCTTAACGTTATAAAAGCGGGAAGTACTGTAAAGCTTGGTAAATTTTCGGTTGAATTTATTCACGTAAACCATTCCATACCCGATGCAGTTGCATTTGCAATTAAATGTGCGGGTGGTACGGTTGTTCATACGGGCGACTTTAAAATTGATACCACTCCCATTGATGATCAGGTTATTGATATTTCCCGTTTTGCCGAGCTTGGCAAAGAAGGTGTTTTGGCACTACTGGCCGATTCTACCAATGCTGAACGTCCCGGCTTTACCGCAAGTGAGCGTCTTGTGGGTGGCTCGTTTTCAAATCTTTTCCGTCAGGCAGAGGGTAAAAGAATTATCGTTGCGACCTTTTCTTCCAATATTCATCGTATTCAGCAAATTATTGACGAAGCCGCGCGTTGTAACCGTAAGGTTGCGGTTTCGGGCAGAAGTATGTTAAACGTTGTATCAATTGCTGAAGAGCTTGGCTATTTAAAGGTTCCGCAAAACGTTTTAATCGAAATTGAAACAATTAAAAATTATACACCGGGTCAAATCGTGGTGGTTACTACCGGTAGTCAGGGCGAACCGTTATCGGCGCTTCATCGTATGGCATTTTCCGACCATAGACAAGTTGAAATTGCACCCGATGATATGATAATTATTTCGGCCACCCCAATTCCGGGTAACGAAAAGCTTGTAACTAAGGTTATTAACGAGCTTATGAAACGCGGCGCAAACGTTGTGTATGAAAGAATGTATGACGTGCACGTTTCGGGTCACGCCTGTGCCGAAGAATTAAAGCTTATTATGAGCATTATAAAACCCAAGTATTTTATTCCAATTCATGGCGAACAAAAACACCTTATGAAACACGTTGAATTGGCTCAGCTTATGGGTATTTCTAAGGAAAACACCTTGGTTTCGCAAAATGGTTCGGTTATTGAAATAAGCGAAAAAGGTATTAAAGCTAATGAAGTTGTAACAGCGGGCAGGGTAATGGTTGACGGCTTGGGCGTTGGCGATGTTGGAAGCATTGTTTTGCGCGACAGAAAGCTTTTGTCCGACGGTGGTATAATCATTGTTGGCCTCACAATTGACGCGGTTACACACGAAATTGTGGCAGGACCCGATATTGTTTCGCGCGGTTTTATTTATATGAAAGAATCGGAAGAGCTGATAAGCGAAATCAGTGATTTGGTTTGGGACATTATGGACCGTTGCTATTACCAGAACATTCGTGACTGGGCAACAATTAAAAATAAAATTAAGGATGGCGTTTCTAAATTCTTGTTTACAAGAACAAAGCGCAGTCCTATGGTATTACCCATTATTATGGAAGTGTAAAGGAGAATTGTTATGAAGGTTGTTTTATTAGCTGACGTTAAAGGTCATGGCAAAAAAGGTGAACTTTGCAATGTTTCTGACGGTTATGCAAGAAACTTTTTGTTTCCTAAAAAGTTGGCGGTAGAAGCAGACAGCACCGCTTTGAATGAACTTAAAAATCGTGAGCAGGCAGCTGCACACCATAAACAAGAAGAAATTAATGCCGCTAAAGCCACAGCCGATGCATTGAACGGTAAAACCGTTACTCTTCACGCAAAGGCGGGTTCAAACGGTAAGCTTTTCGGTTCGGTAACTTCTAAAGAAATTGCCGCTGAAATTAAAAAGGTTTTAGGCATTGAAATCGATAAAAAGAAAATGTCGGTTGCTGACATTAAAAACTTTGGCGAATATACCGCCGAAATCAAACTTTATCAAGGCATCAGCGCAAAAATTACTGTAAAGGTTACTGAATAATATGGCTGACAAAAAATTGATTTATGATTTAAACGGTGTTCGACTTCCGTATTCGGTTGAAGCAGAACAGGCGGTATTGGGTTCTATAATTATTGACCCGCAATGTTTTAACGACATTGCCGCTAATATGAACAGCGAATATTTTTATCTTCCACAGCATCAGGAAATTTACAGCACACTTGCTGCAATGTACGACTTAAGTCAAACGGTTGACTTTGTGTCACTTCTTGAAAAGCTTAAGAAAAACGGTGTTTATGACGATGCGGGCGGCAAAGCATATTTGACCCAGTTGGTACAAACCGTGCCAACATCGGCAAACGTGCTTACATATGCCGCAATTGTGCGTGACCGTTATTATGCACGTGCTTTGTTGACTGCTGCACAGGGAATTATTAAAGATATTAACGAAGACAGTGAAGACGCCGATAAGTTAATTACCCATGCCGAAGAAAGTATTTATAATATTCGTCAGGGTAGAGACGTTACAGGTTTGGTTCACATTAAAAGTGTTATTGAAGGCGAAACTTATGACCGTCTTAACAAAATTTCAAATCCCGAAACCCGAAGCGATTACGTAGGTATTCCAACAGGTCTTAGCGATTTAGATAAAATGATAACCGGTCTTAATAAGTCTGACCTTTTAATATTGGGTGCCCGTCCCGGTATGGGTAAAACTGCTTTTGCGCTTAATATTGCGCGCAACGTTGCAGTTAACGAAAACAAAACGGTATGCTTTTTCTCGCTTGAAATGTCGCGTGACCAATTAGCACAGCGTCTTCTTTCAAGTGAAGCAGGTATTCCAAGTGCAAAGCTTCGCACGGGCGACCTTGACCCTGACGAATGGACAAGATTAGCCCAAGCGGGCGAAGTGCTTTCAAAGACAAAGATTTATCTTGATGAAAGCCCCGGAATTACCGTTCGTGAAATTAAGGCAAAGCTTTTAAGAATGAAAAAGGTTGATTTGGTTGTTGTTGACTATCTAGGTCTTATGAGGTCTGACAGCAGAAAACCCGAAAACCGTGTTCAAGAAGTTTCCGAAATTACACGAAATTTAAAAATTATGGCAAAAGACCTTAAAATACCGGTGCTTGTTTGTGCACAGCTTTCACGTGGTACAGAAAGCAAGGGTAGTTCACATAAACCCGGTCTTGCCGATTTGCGTGAATCGGGCTCAATTGAACAGGATGCAGATATCGTAATGTTCCTTTATCGTGAAAAATATTACGACAATGAAAAGAAGAATGATGAAGACTTGGGTGACCCCAACAAAGCCGAATGTATCGTGGCTAAAAACCGTCACGGTGAAATTGGCACGGTTGACCTTTATTGGAATGGTCAGTTCACACGCTTTACTTCTTTGGATGTGTATAGACAATGACCGAAAAGATATTAACTGCAATAAAACGTTTTTCACTTATTGAAAATGGCGATACGGTAACGGTTGCGTTATCAGGCGGTGCTGATTCGGTTGCTTTGCTACATGCTTTGTGGACCTTAAAGGACCAACTTGGAATTACGCTTAAAGCGGCACACCTTAATCACGGTATTCGCGGAAACGAAGCCGACAGGGACGAATCTTTTGTGCAGTGGATGTGTGATAAATTTGATGTACCGCTTGTGTGTGAAAGGGTAGACGTTCCCTTACTTGCAAAGACTAGAAAACAAAGTCTTGAACTTTGTGCAAGGGAAGTAAGGTATGAGTTTTTGAAAAACAATGCCGAAGGTCTTGTGGCTACTGCCCACACCGCAACAGATAACGCTGAAACCTTACTTTTAAATTTAACGCGCGGCACAGGTCTTAAAGGTCTTTGCGGAATACCGCCGAAACGTGATGTGTTTATAAGACCTTTAATTTTGTGCAGTCGTGAAGATATTGAAGTGTATTGTGCCAATAACGACCTATCGTTTGTTACCGACAGTACAAATCTTTCGGACGATTATACTCGTAATAAAATAAGACATAATGCGGTTACAACACTTAAATATATTAACCCTTCGTTTGAGGATGCGATAAACCGCACAACCGATATTTTAAACGAAGATAATGCCGCGCTTGATTTTTGGGCAGACGAATTACTTTTTAAATCGTTAACAGATGACGGGCTTTTGGTAGACGTTATAAATAACGTACCGTCTGCGGTGGCTAAAAGGGTAATTAAAAAATATGTTGAAAACTTGTGTGAGGATGCTTTTTTAGACTATTTACACCTAAATGCGCTATATGATATCTGTAAAAACGGTGGAAAAACAAGTTTACCAAACGATACCTATGGCGAAGTCAAAAACGGTGTTTTGTTTTTGGGTGACGGTTTTGTTTCAAAAACTGAATTTTTTGTTCAACTTGTTCACACAGAAAAAGTTAACAATTTATTATCAATTGATGTTTTGGATTGTGATAAAATAGTTGGCAGTCCGGTCGTTCGCACAAGACAAGAGGGCGATGCTATTCGTCTTAAAAATCGCGGATGTACCAAAACACTCAACAAGCTTTTTACCGAAAATAAGGTAGATCCAGCTTTGCGTGACAGTATTCCCGTTATCGCTGATGACGAGGGGGTTATCTGGGTTTACGGTATGGGCGTTTCACAAAAATGCGCACCAACAAATAATAGTAAAAAATTTATTGAAGTGCGCGCCGGCCTAATGGAGTAAAGGGGATTACTATGGAAAAGGACATTATTGAAAAAGTCTTAGTCGATGAAGAAGAAATCAAAGCAATTTGCAAACGCTTGGGCGAACAAATTACGAAAGATTATAAAGACAAAAATTTGCTTGTTGTTGGCATATTAAAGGGAAGCGTACCTTTTTTGGCTGACCTTATTCGTCAAATTGACCTTGATTTCGACATTGATTTTATGGCAGTTTCGTCTTATGATGGCACACAGTCAACAGGACGTGTTGCATTTAAAAAGGATTTAGATATAAATCCTCAAGGTCGTGACATACTTATTGTTGAAGATATTTTAGATTCGGGCTTGACCCTTTCATATCTTAAAAACGTATTAGAGGTTCGCGATACTGCAAGTATTAAAATTTGCACATTGTTGGACAAGCCGGCTAACCGCAAGGTAGACATTGAAGCCGATTACGTTGGTAAAGTTATTCCCGATGAATTTGTTGTGGGTTACGGTCTTGACTTTGATGAAAAATACAGAAATTTGAGCTTTGTAGGCGTATTAGCGCCGAAAATGTACTCTTAATAATTTATAAAAAGGAGAACTCCCTTTGAAAAAGAACTTTAAAAACGTGCTTTTGTATTTGATTATACCGCTTATCTTGATAGGTACAGTCGGTACAATTTCATACCTTAACAAAAACACAGCCGAAAAAAAGTATTACGAAATTGTTGAACTTATTAAAGACAATAAGGTTTCGGAATATGAACTTAACGAATACAGCGGTCAGCTTACTTATAAGCTTCGCGGCGATAAAAAGGTTTATCGTTTTACAGTTGCAAACACTGACAGATTTTGTGACGCAATTCAAGAAACGGTAGACGAAATTAACGCCAATGCTAAAAAAGACAGCGAAAAGATTAAATATCATTATGAACGCGGCGAAACGGGTGCGTTGATATTGTCATTTGGTCCGCTTATTGTAACAATTCTTGCGGTTGTTATTTTGGGCTATTTCTTGCTCAAAAAGATGAACGACACAATGGGCGCTGATAAATCGCTTTCGTTTGGTAAATCTCGTGCTCGTAAGGCGGACGGAAAAAGAAAAACCACCTTTGCCGACGTTGCAGGTGCTGACGAAGAAAAGGAAGAAATGGCAGAAATTGTTGACTTTCTTAAAAATCCGCAGCGATTTAACGAAATGGGTGCTAAAATCCCCCGCGGTGTACTTTTAATGGGCCCTCCCGGTACAGGTAAAACCCTTTTGGCTCGTGCAGTTGCGGGCGAAGCGGGCGTTCCGTTTTTCTCAATTTCGGGTTCTGACTTTGTGGAAATGTTCGTTGGTGTAGGTGCTTCACGTGTGCGAGACCTTTTTGCGCAGGCAAAAAAAGAAGCCCCCGCAATTGTGTTTATTGACGAAATCGACGCTGTTGGCCGTCAACGCGGCACAGGTCTTGGCGGCGGACACGATGAAAGAGAACAAACCCTTAATCAGTTGCTTGTTGAAATGGACGGTTTTGGCGATAACGAAGGCGTTATTATTATGGCGGCAACCAACCGCCCCGACGTATTGGATAAAGCGCTTTTACGTCCCGGACGTTTTGACCGTCAAATAACCGTTAATTACCCCGACACAAAGGGACGAGAAGCCATCTTAAAAGTTCATTCACGCGGCAAGCCCTTAGGCCCCGACGTTTCACTTAAAACCATTGCTAAATCAACCTCCGGTTTTACCGGCGCGGACTTGGCAAACCTTCTTAACGAAGCCGCTTTGTTGGCTGTTCGCAGAGGCAAAAAAGCAATTACTCAGTCTGAAATTGAAGAAGCAACCATTAAGGTTGTGATGGGCACCGAAAAGAAATCACACGTTGTAAGTGATAAGGACAAAATGATTACCGCTTATCACGAAGCAGGTCACGCAGTTGTGTCTTATTTCTTGCCCACACAAGACCCCGTTCATCAAATTTCAATTATTCAACGCGGTATGGCGGCAGGGTATACAATGTACCTTCCCACCGAGGATGAAAAAGGTCACGTTTCACGCAACCAGCTGCTTGAACAAATTTGTTCACTTTTAGGTGGTCGTGCTGCTGAACAGCTTACCCAAAACGATATTTGTACTGGTGCATCTAACGATATTGAACGCGCGACCGAAATTGCACGCAAAATTGTTACCCGCTTTGGTATGAGTGAAAAGTTAGGTCTTGTGGCTTACGGTAACGATAATAATGAAGTATTTTTGGGTCGAGATTTCTCGTCCACACCAAACTATTCTGAAAAGACTGCTGCTTTAATTGACGACGAAATTGAAGCAATTGTTATGGCGCAGTATAAAAAGGCAATTGAAATTATTGAAAATAATATGCCCAAACTTCACGAAACCGCAAAGGTTCTTTTCGAAAAGGAAAAAATCGACGGTGCCGAGTTTGTTGCAATTATGGAAAATAAACCCATCGAAATTGAAGAATAAAATTTTAAAAAAGCACTCACTTTTGTGGGTGCTTTTAATTTTTTGGGGCATAATCATATGGGTGATTAATTTGTCAACTTTTAAAATATTTCTTAAAACCTTTGTTATAAGCGGTTGGTGTTTGGCGCTTTTTGTGGGACTGGGGTATTATTATATCGACAGTCAAAACATTAACGTTAAAAACGAGATTGAAAATGTTCCGTATTATCAATTACCTGAAAATAAGGGCGTTTTATTAACCTTTGGTACAAAAGGAGTTTATACCTATTTGGATTTTGAAATGTCGTGTGTGCGGGTTATATTAAACCCCGAAAATATTGAAAGCTTGGGTTATAGTACGGATTATGTAATTGACGCAAATTATAAACTTATTGCCGAAATTTGTGATTATTTTGGTGGAATAAATTTAACTCTTAATGTCGAAACCTTGCGGTATACAGGCGGTCAAATTGTTGATATGCTTTCGACTGATACTTCGAATGAACTTCGTATTAAAGTGATTTCGGCAATTTTTCAAAAAATGTCACAGCAGGGGGTAGGGGCTGATTTTTTTAATTTGCTAATTACCCAAAGCCAAACCGAATTGAAAATGCCTGACTGTTATTTTTGGACCGACTTTATGGATGATATTGCAAATGAGGTTGGCTTTTTGTAAAAAATGTATTTTAATTTTAAATACAGTATATTTCAACTAATAATTGACAAAATGAAAAAATTTAAGTATATTTAATTATATATAACTATTTGTGGGGGAATAAACTTGGAAAAAGTTTATGAATTCTTCGGCACAAACGTTTTTAATGACGCTGTCATGAAAGAGCGTTTACCCGCCGATACATATGAAATTCTTAAAAGCACAATAAACGAGGGCAAGTCACTTGACAGCAGTATCGCTGATACTGTCGCTTTTGCCATGAAAGAGTGGGCAATTGAAAAGGGTGCAACCCATTATACACACTGGTTCCAACCCCTTACAGGTATTACTGCCGAAAAGCATGACAGCTTCATTTCTCCTACTGAAGACGGTCATATCATTATGGAGTTTTCGGGTAAGGAGCTTATCAAGGGCGAACCCGACGCTTCATCCTTCCCGTCTGGCGGTTTGCGTGCAACCTTTGAAGCACGTGGCTATACAGCGTGGGACCCCAGCTCATACGCTTTTATAAAGGATGAAACACTTTGTATTCCTACTGCGTTTTGTTCTTATTCGGGCGAAGCACTTGACCAAAAGACACCTTTGCTTCGTAGTATGGAAGCAATTAATAAACAAGCACTTCGCATTGTTAAAGCACTTGGCTTTAACGACGTTAAGCGAACAACAACCACCGTTGGTCCTGAACAGGAATATTTTCTTGTTGATAAGGAACTTTATGATAAACGTCCTGACCTTATTTATTGCGGTCGCACTCTTATTGGCTCAATGCCGCCTAAGGGTCAGGAAATGGACGACCATTATTTTGGTGTTTTAAAGCCACGTGTTGCCGCATTTATGCGTGAACTGGACCGCGAACTTTGGAAGCTTGGTGTACTTGCCAAGACCGAGCATAACGAAGCGGCCCCCTCACAGCACGAACTTGCGCCCATTTACACCACCACAAATATTGCGGCTGACCATAATCAACTGACAATGGAATTCATGAAGAAAACCGCACTTCGTCACGGGCTTGTCTGCCTTTTGCATGAAAAACCCTACGATGGTGTTAACGGAAGTGGCAAACACAACAACTGGTCAATTTCTACCGATACGGGCATAAACTTCTTAAAGCCGGGCAAAAAACCCGCTGAAAACAAGTTGTTTTTGCTTACAATGGCGGCAGTTATTGAAGCGGTTGACAAGCATCAAGATTTACTTCGTATTGCAGTTGCAACAGCGGGGAACGATCACCGTCTTGGCGGTCACGAAGCACCCCCTGCAATAATTTCAATATTTTTGGGTGACCAGCTTTTTGAAATGCTCAATTCGGTTGCATACGGTGGCGACCTTTCAAACACTAAAAGGGTTAAAATGAAAATTGCGGCAGAAATTATACCTGAACTTAAAAAAGATAATTCCGACCGTAACCGTACATCGCCATTTGCATTTACCGGCAATAAGTTTGAATTTAGGATGTTGGGTTCGTCATCTTCAATTTCTGACACCAACGTTATGATTAACACAATGGTTGCCGATGTATTTATGTCTTATGCCGACCGTCTTGAGAATGCTAAAGACGTTTCGTTAGAGGTTAACGCAATTGTTAAAGATGTAATGGACAACCATAAACGTATTATCTTTAATGGCGACGGTTATTCATCTGAATGGGAAAAAGAAGCCGAAAAACGCGGACTTTTAAATCTTCACAGCACAGTTGATGCAGTACCGCTTTTGAGAAGTGAAGAAAATATTGCTTTGTTTGAACGCCACAATGTTCTTAACCGTGCTGAAATTAATTCCCGTGTGGATATTGTTTTGGAAAATTACACCAAGGTTTTACATATTGAAGCGTTAACGCTCATTGATATGATTAACCGTGATGTTGTTCCTGCAATTACAGCATATTCAAGTGCTTTGTGTGAAGCAATTAATAATAAAAAATCGCTTGGTGCAGACGTTGACGTTGAACTTGAACTTTTAAACCGCTTAAGCGCTTGTAATAAAGACCTTTTCGGTCTTGCATCATCACTTAAAATGGCGGTGTCATCTGCTGAACGTTCAAGGAATATTCTTGAAAAAGCAAACGAATACCACAACACGATTTTAAAAATTATGGCAGATATTCGCAAATATGCCGACAGCGCCGAAAGCGTTGTTCCGTCAAGCTATTGGCCATACCCAAGCTTTGGCGAACTTCTTTTTAAAATTTAGTTTTTCAGCATCCCCATTGATTAAAAAAATCGAGGAGTACTAAAATGAGTAAAAAAATTATAGCAATTTGTTTATCAGTTATTTTGGTTTTCAGTCTTTCGGGTTGTTCCTTAATTACACGCCGAATTTTGAACTCTAAAGCCGATGAACAAGAATCAACACCAAACGAATTTGACCAACAGCTTGAAGAGGGTAAAGGCGATGGCTCTTTTCAATTTGGCTATTATGTAGATGGCGAAAACGGTTTTATTCATAATGGATTTATAAACGGAGAAATAATTGACCCCGATAAATCTGAAAACAGTGATAACGATAATGATTCAAACAATACTGGCGATTCAAATTCCGACGATTATACCGGCACTAAACCCTCGCTTGCAAACAAGTCACTTCATTATTTTAAGTCATACGGTTCTAACGGTTTTACCCAAACAGGTAGATTTGGCCAATTTAATTTTAAGTCAAACGGAACCTTTAATTTGTCCGTTAAGACCTATTGGCAAAGTGAATATGATAACAACTGGTATTGTCCGGGCGCTGAAACCAGTGGGGAAGATACACCGCGTTGGGAAGGTACATATCAATGGGTTGGCAATACCTTAAAACTTGTTTTCAAATATAAAATAGTTGAATTATATGACGCTGCCGAAGACGGTTCGCCAATTTATTTGGGCGAAGAAAAACGTAATATTAACAAAACCATTACCCTTGAACTTATAAGTACAGATAAAAATGGTTGTAACTTTAAGGTTAGTAATTTGCCTTTGTATAGCGAATTTGACGGTGGTATATCAGGAAAAACTTATTTGTTCTATAACGAAAAATATTTGTCTACTCTTTACCCTAAGAATTAAATAAAAAACGGTACCCTGTTGGGTACCGTTTTTTTGTGTTTTGATTAGCAGCAACCGTTACCGCAACCATTGTCGCAGCCACAACCGTTGTTGCCCCAACCGCCACAGCAGAAGAGGATGAGGATTAAGATGATAATCCAGGTACAACCGTTATTATTACACATATTCGCAAACCTCCTTTTTGGTTTTCGTTACATACTATGTAAAATATCAAAAAGGTGTTACAAATTGATTTTTTAAAAAAGTATTTGACTTTTCCTGACTTTTGTGTATAATTAAAGTCAGAGAAGGTCAAACTATTTTGAGGTGGTAAAATGCGAATAAGCGATTTAATAGCAAAAGAGATAATTAGAATGCTTAATGAATCTGAAATGCATACAGCGGAAATTCAACGAAATGAATTTGCAAACTTAATGGGGTGTGCGCCAAGTCAAATTAACTACGTGTTGTCGTCACGCTTCACACCCGAACATGGGTATATTATTGAAAGTCAACGCGGGGGTGGAGGTTATATACGAATAAAACGCGTGGTTATGAATCATACCTCGGCGCTTATGCATATAATTAACGCAATTGGCGATAGAATTGACGCGCTTTCAACCCGTGTATTGCTTGAAAACTGTATTGAAAACGGAATTGTCACACCTGAAGTTGCCAAGGTTATGGCTGCGGCAGTTTCAAATTCCGTTATGCAAAATATACCGCCACAGCATAAAGATGTAATTCGTGCGGTAATTTTGAAACAAATGCTTATGACTCAAATTTAGGAGGTAAGATTATATGTTTTGTGAAAAATGTGGAAAAAACCACGCTACAACCCATATTAAAACAATGGTTAACGGTATTGTTAGGGAATATAATTTATGTGCATCCTGCGCCGCACAAAGCGGTTATGGTTCAAATTCTATTACAGGAATGTTGGCTTCAATGTTGGGCGAAATTTCAATTCCGACCCCCAAAAACGAAAAAAGATGTGCGCTTTGCGGTGCGACGTTTTCGGATATTGCACACAACGGTAAAATGGGGTGTGGCGAATGTTATAAAACCTTTAAGGATGAAATTTTACCATATCTTAAACGTGTGCACGGCGCAACTGCACACGCGGGCAGAATTCCTAACCGTGCCCCCCTTATTGTAAAACCAAAAGAAAAAAATATTGACGACCTCCGGCAAGAGCTTTCGCGTTTAGTGGCGGAAGAAAAGTATGAACAAGCTGCAATTGTGCGTGACAAAATTAAGGAAATGGAGAGTGAAACTTAATGGCAAGATGGTATATAGATACAGCTGCTCAAAATGATATTGCAGTAAGTTGTCGTATTCGTTTGGCACGTAATATTAATGGACTTCCTTTTCCAAACCGAATGTCAGCAGATGACCGTCGCGAACTTAACCAGCGTGTTAAAAACGCAATATTAAATAGCAATACTTCATTTTCTAAAACCTTAAAATATATTAGTATGTGTGATATACCTGAAATTCAACGCTATGCAATGGTTGAAAGGCATATTATCAGTCCAGAATTTGCCGCAAAAACCGAAGAAAGCGCTATCATACTGTCGGATGATGAAAGCATAAGTATTATGATAGGTGAAGAAGACCATTTAAGAATTCAGGTTATAACTGCGGGAATGGACCTTAAAAAAGCGTATGACATTGCCGAAAGTATTGATACTTTTTTGTGTGATGCGCTTCACTTTGCTTTTGATGACGAGCTTGGTTATTTAACCGAATGCCCCACCAATCTTGGTACAGGGCTTCGCGCATCGGTAATGTTGCACTTGCCCGCGCTTGAAAACAGTGGTGAAATCAGTACCATTATTGATACTGTAAGTAAAATTGGCTTTACTGTTCGCGGTATGTATGGTGAGGGTTCAAAGTCACTTGCGTCCCTTTACCAAATTTCTAATCAAATAACACTTGGTATTAGTGAAAACAGTGCGCTTGAAAATCTTAAGGTTATTACAACACAGCTTATAGATAAGGAAGAAAAAGCGCGACAAAATCTTGATATTATAAAACTTGAAGACGTTTGTTGGCGTGCAGTTGGTACACTTCAAAATGCAAGAATTTTATCAAGTGAAGAAATGATAAATTTAGTTTCCCGTGTTAAATTGGGTATTGGTATGGGCATAATTAATAAAGAATGTTTACCAATAAAAATTTTAATTGAAGCACAACCCTTTATGTTAATGCAAACCTATGGTGCAATGAATGCGGATGACAGAGATATCAATCGCGCTAACATGATAAGGGAAGCGCTTGTTTGAAAGTAAGGCGATATAATGAAATATAATTTTAAGGGTTTCACAGCAAAAGCAAACGAGGCACTTAATCAAGCAATAAATTCGGCAGAACTGCTTGGCCACACCTACGTCGGAAGCGAACATTTACTTTTGGGGCTTTTACGAGTTGGCGGCGGGGTAGCGTCGGCTGTGCTTACGCGTTATGGAATAACCGCCGATGGTATAGAAGATTTAATTCGCACACAAATTGGTTGCGGTACACGTACGCGCCTGTCTCCCGATTTTTTTACACCACGTGCAAAGCAGGTAATTGAAATTGCAATGCAAAGCAAAGCTACAAGCGGCAAACAACTTGTCGGCAGTGAGCATTTGCTCTTGGGCATTTTGGGTGAGGGCGATAACTTTGCAATTCGTTTTTTGAACGATTTGGGTGTTGACGTTGCAAACCTGACACGCGAACTTTTGGAAAGCGCGGGTATTGATATTAACGCTAAAACGGAAAGAACGTCAAAACAACCTAAAGAAAGCAAAACACCAACCCTTTCAAAATATGGTCGTGATTTAACCAAGGACGCCAAAAACGGTAAAATTGACCCTGTTATTGGCAGACACGATGAAGTGCAACGCACGATACAAATTTTGTGCCGCCGCACAAAAAATAATCCGTGCTTGGTGGGCGAGCCGGGCGTTGGTAAAACCGCAATAATTGAGGGCCTTGCACAACAAATTGTTGATGGTAACGTACCCGAAATTTTGCTTAACAAACGAATTTATTCGCTTGATTTAACGGGTATGGTTGCGGGTACTAAATACCGCGGCGACTTTGAAGAGCGTATCAAAGCGGTTATTGAAGAGGTTACAAGTTCTAACGATGTTATTTTGTTTATAGACGAAATACACACCATAATCGGTGCGGGTTCTGCCGAGGGCTCAACTGATGCGGCAAATATTTTAAAACCGTCTTTAGCACGTGGCGAATTTCAGCTTATTGGTGCAACCACGCTTTCTGAATACCGGAAAAATATTGAAAAGGATTCGGCGCTTGAACGTCGTTTTCAACCGGTTACGGTTAACGAGCCAACAGAAGAAGACAGCATTTTAATTTTAAAAGGTATACGTGATAAATACGAAGCGCATCATAAAGTAAAAATTAATGACGATGCAATTTTAGCGGCGGTAAAGCTTTCCGCACGTTATATTAGTGACCGCTTTTTACCCGACAAAGCAATTGACTTAATTGATGAAGCAGCATCACGTGTGCGCCTTAACGCTTCATCTGTGCCTGATAAAATAAAAGAACTTGAACAAAAAATTACCGAAACCGAAGCCGATAAGGAAGAGGCAATTTCCGCGCAAGACTTTGAACTTGCGGCGGCGCTTCGTGATGATGTTATGCGCCTTAGAAACGAGGTGCAGTCTGAAAAAGAAAATTGGCATAAGGAAAATATGGAACTGAGTGGTAACGTTACCGAAAATGAAATTGCCGAAATTGTGGCAAGTTGGACGGGAATTCCGGTTTCGCAACTAACCGAAGAGGAAAGTGCACGACTGCTTCGTATGGAGGATGAACTGCACAAACGAATTGTAGGACAAGAAGAGGCGGTAAAGGCGGTCGCAAAAGCAATAAGACGCGGGCGTGTTGGTCTTAAAGACCCCAAACGTCCAATTGGCTCGTTTATATTCTTGGGTCCTACCGGTGTCGGCAAAACCGAGCTTTGCAAAGCACTTGCAAACGCAATGTTTGGCAGCGACGATATGATGATTCGACTTGATATGTCGGAATATATGGAAAAACACACAGTATCTCGTCTTGTTGGGTCGCCACCCGGTTACGTCGGCTTTGAAGAGGGAGGTCAGCTTACCGAAAAGGTAAGGCGCAACCCATATTCTGTTATTTTGTTTGACGAAATCGAAAAAGCCCACCCTGACGTTTTTAATATTCTTTTGCAAATTTTGGAAGACGGTATTCTTACCGATTCGCAGGGAAGAAGGGTTGACTTTAAAAACACCGTAATTATTATGACCTCAAACGTGGGTGCCCGTCTTATAACTGACAAACGCGTAAGCTTTGGCTTTTCGCAGGGCGAGGATGATTTAAACCGTGACGTTAAAGCTATGGTAATGAACGAGCTTAAAAACACCTTCCGTCCCGAATTTTTAAACCGTGTTGACGACATTGTGGTTTTCTCAAAACTTACAAAACCGCAAATTGAAGAAATTGCCGAAAAAATGCTTAATAATTTAAGTCAAAGAACAAAATCCATTGGTGTGGAAATTAATTTTGATGCATCGGTTAAATCTGCTTTGGCGGAAATTGGATTTGACGCAGTTTACGGTGCGCGACCATTACGTCGTGAAATACAAAACAAAATCGAAGATTCATTAAGTGAAAAAATACTTGAAGGAAGCATAAAAACAGGAGACAGTGTTTTGTGCGAATATACCGATGACGTATTTAAATTTAATGTGAAATAATGATTTTTTATAGAGCAAGGAGCTTAAAAACTCCTTGCTTTTTTATTTTTTATTGAAAAATACTAATTTTTTTAAAAAAACACCAAAAAACACTTGATTTTTGCGATTTGAGGCATTATAATAACGTTGTAGTGGTGCAAAGTGGCACTAAAAACCATAAAAGTGCATTAAAGTGGTGGAAAAAGAGGTGAAAATCCGTGCTTTTTGGTGGCTATCAACATAATATAGATAAAAAGGGCAGGGTTTTCATTCCTGCAAAGCTTCGCGAAGAACTTGGCGAAGAATTTTACATTTGCCGCAGCATTTTTGGTAAGCGTTGTCTTTGTGTTTATTCGCAAGAAGAATGGGACAAGCTTGTTGAGCAAATAAGCACTCTTCCTAATACTAAATCAAACGATGTTAAACGATTCTTGTATGACGGTACCTTTACCGTTAATTTTGACAGTCAGGGAAGAATTTTAATTCCTGCTGTATTACGCGAATACTCAATGCTTAATGATGAAGCCCACATCATTGGTATGGCTTCCAATCTTGAAATTTGGAACACTGAACTTTGGGCTGATGAAAATAGCAAGTACACTCCCGAAGCTATTGCTTCAATTGTTGAGGAGTTGAACTTCTAATATGGAATTTAATCATATATCGGTTATGCTTAATGAAACAATTGATTCGTTAAACATTAAACCCGACGGAATATATATTGACGGTACTGCAGGTGGCGCAGGTCATTCTAAAGAAATTGCAAAACGTCTTAAAGGCGGTTTACTTCTTGCTTTAGACCAAGACCCCGATGCTGTTGCAGTTGCGACAGAACGTCTCGCAGGGCTTCCTGCAAAGGTTGTAAATAGCAATTTTGCTAATATGGACAAGATTGTTAAAAAAGAAGGAATTAATAAGGTTGACGGTATTTTGCTTGATTTGGGTGTTTCGTCCTATCAACTTGATACGGCTGAACGCGGTTTTTCTTATCATAAGGAATCTCGACTTGATATGCGAATGAGTCAAAGCGGTTTATCTGCTGAAGATATTGTTAACGATTTTACCCCAACCGAACTTGCCGATATTTTTTGGCGATTTGGCGAAGAAAAGTTTTCAAGAAAAATTGCCGATAAAATTGTTAACGAAAGACAAAAGAAAAGAATAACCACTACAACGCAGCTTGCCGAAATAATTGCTTCGGCTTACCCCGCGGCAGCCCGTCGTGACGGACATCCGGCAAGAAAGTGCTTTCAAGCAATAAGAATTGCAGTTAATGCCGAGCTTGACCGCTTAAACGAAACGCTCGATATTGCGTTTGATTTACTTGAAAAAGACGGTGTTCTTGCGATTATAACCTTCCATTCACTAGAAGACAGAATGGTTAAACTTCGTTTTAAAGAATATTGCACGGGTTGTATCTGTCCGCCCGATTGTCCGGTATGTATTTGCGGAAAAACTCCACGCGGACATTTACTTCATAAAAAACCAATAGAACCCACAAAGGAAGAACTAGAAAATAACCCGCGAAGTCGCAGTGCAAAGCTTCGTGTAATCGTTAAAAATTAACTGAAAGGAGAAAGAAAATGAATAATATTAAGTATTATAATGACAGTTTGGCTTATGATTTCGAAATGTTTATGCCTAAAGAGGCAAAAAGGGTTGAAGAAAAAGACAACATTGTTGTAATGCCTAAGGTTGCTAAAAAAGCCAAGGCAAAACGCCATGCTGCTGCTCGTCGTCTTTCTCCCGCAGTTTCAGTTGTAATGATAGCAGTTATCGCACTTTCGGCAATATGCTGTAATTTAGCAATTCGCCTTAAAATTAATGAAGTCAAGAATGAAATTAACGACGTTAAATCGGAAATTGCAGAACTTGACAGTGAAAAAACCGTTTTAGAAGTTGAACTTCAAAGAAGAATTTCTTATGCAAATCTTGAACTTGAAGCAATGCAACTTGGTATGAAAAAGCCGGACAAGGATGACGTTACCTATATTAAGGTAAATAATACCGATGTTGCCAAAACCGAAGACGGTACGTTACTTTTAGCCGAGTAATAAATTTTATAAAAAATAATATACTGATTAAGGAGTACGAGAGCTGAAAAAAGTCGGCTCTCGTATTTGGGCATATAAAAGAAGAAAAGAGGGAAGCGCAAAATGGCTGTAAAACCTGGCAAATTAATGGTTAAACGAATGTTTATAATAATGCTTATTATCGTTGTAGCGCTTTCCGGGGTTTCGGGTGCAAGTCTTGTTAAAATAATGGTTTTCAAGGGCGAGGAATATCAAACCAAGGCCTCTGAACAACAGCTTTACGACAGTCTTGTTACTGCACCCCGCGGAGATATTTACGACCGTAATATGCAAGTGTTAGCTACAAGCTCAACCGCTTGGACTGTTTATATTACCCCTAATGCAATAAAGAAAATTAAAGACGCAGATAAACGCGATAACGTGCGTGAGACCATTGCAAAGGGTCTTTCTGAGATTTTAGAGGTGGAATATGACACGGTTTATAAAAACACCGATAAAAATTCTTATTACGTTATTGTTAAAAAGAAGATAGAAAAATCTGTTGCTGATAAGGTTAGAAAATTTATTGCTGATAATAAGCTTACAAAATACATCGGTCTTGATGAAACCACTAAACGATATTATCCCAACGATTCGTTAGCATCGGTTGTGTTGGGCTTTGTTGGCTCTGACGAGCAGGGACTTTCGGGGCTTGAAAGCTTTTATGATAACGAATTAACCGGCATTGCTGGCCGTGTTGTTGCGGCTAAAAACGCGCTTGGAACTGATATGCCTTTTACTTATGAAAAGGTCGAAGAAGCAGTTAAGGGTAATTCACTTGTTTTAACCCTTGATTCTTATATTCAGTACACAGCTGAAAAATATCTTGAAACCGCAATTGCACAAAATAAAATTGCCGAACGTGGTGCGGCGGTTGTTATGAATGTTAAAACAGGTGCAATTCTTGCAATGGCAGTTAAGGGCGACTTTAACCCTAACGATCCATTCACTTTATCAACAGTAGACCAAGAAAAAGTTGACGCCGAGGTAGACGAAACTAAAAAAGCAGAACTTAAAACCGAACTTTTAAACCGTCAATGGCGTAATAAAGTTATTTCCGATTCATATGAACCGGGTTCTGTTTTTAAGGTTGTAACCGCTGCAATTGCAATTGAAGAAAACCTTATTAATAAAGGCAATACGTTCTATTGCAACGGTCACACAAGTGTTGCAGGTCAACGTTACGGTTGTTGGAAACACGGTGGTCACGGTACACAAAATTTACAACAAGCAATTGCAAATTCTTGCAACCCTGCATTTATTACAATTGGTCAGCTTGTTGGTGTTTCTACTTTTTCAAAATATTTTAAAGCATTTGGTTTTTCTGAAAAAACAGGTATTGACCTTCCCGGCGAATCGCGTTCTACCTACCATAAACAAGAAAATATGGGTGTTGTAGAACTTGCGTCGTCTTCATTCGGTCAAACCTTTAACGTTACCCCTATTCAAATGATGGCAGCAGTTTCTGCTGCGGTTAATGGCGGTTATCTTATTCAACCGCATTTAGTGGCTAAAACAGTTAATCAAGAGGGTAAAGTAGTTAGTACAACAACCACCACTTATAAACGTCAGGTTGTTTCAGAAACAACTTCTAAAACAATTCGCGAACTTATGGAGTTTGTTGCAAATAACGGCGCGAAAAACTCTTTGGTACCGGGTTATAAAATCGGTGCGAAAACAGGTACTTCGCAAAAGGTTTCTAAAATTCAAGCAACAGGCGACACCTATTTGTATATCAGTTCATGTATGACTGTTGCTCCCATTGATAACCCCGAAATTGCTGTTTTGGTAATGCTTGACGAACCTAAAGGTTCTAACTATTACGGTGGTGTTATTTCGGCACCCGTAAACGCTAAAATTATGGCAGATGTATTACCGTATCTTGGTTATGAACCAAGTTATAGTGATGAAGAAATTAAAAAACTTGCAATTGACGTGCCCGATGCGGTTGGCTTAACACTTGACGAAGCCAAAGCAAAGGTTACCAATGCAAAGCTTGAATATAAAGTTGTTGGAAGCGGCGATAAGGTTGTTCGTCAATTACCTGAAGCGGGTAACAAGGTTGCAACGGGTGGCGTAGTAATTCTTTATACAGAAAAGTCCGACTCTACAAAGGTTACGGTGCCTAACTTTACTGGTCTTACCGCAACCGAAGTTAATACCACTGCCGCAAGCATTGGTCTTAACGTTGAATTTTCGGGCAATATTGCTATTTCGGGACTTCGTGCTTACAGCCAAAGCGTTACAGCAGGTACGCAGGTTGAAGTTGGAACAATTGTTACGGTATACTTCCGTGATGAAACCGCAGTTGACTGATTTTATTGGAGGAAAAAATGAAACTTGGCTCGATAATTGCCTGCAATGAAGATTTAAGGCAGTTAGAGGTTATGGGTATTACCGATAATTCACAAAAGGTAAAAGATGGCTTTATCTTTGTTGATACCCATAATAATCCGCAATTCAGGGCGGATGCCGTTAAAAACGGTGCGGTTGCACTGGTTGTTGAAGATAAAGTCAATTTTAAAAATGCAATTGTTGTTGAAAATACCGTTTCTGCATTTTCACAAATGTCAGCAAATTGGTTTTCAAACCCTGCAAACGCTATGAAGCTTATTGGTGTAACGGGTACAAACGGTAAAACAACAATAACCTATTTAATTAAAGAAATTTTAGAAAAAGCAGGTAAAAAAGTTGGGGTTATTGGTACCATACAAAACGTTATTTGTAACGAAAATTTGCCTACGGTTAATACAACTCCAAATGCTTTTGAACTTAATCGGCTTTTTTCACTAATGCGCGATAGGGGTTGCGAATACGTTATTATTGAGGTTTCGTCACACGCACTGTCAATGGGCAGGGTGGAAGGACTTCATTTTGAAACTGCTGTATTTACAAATCTTACACAGGACCATTTAGATTATCACGAAAATATGGAAAACTATTATTCAGCAAAGAAAAAGTTATTTTCAATGTGTGATAATGCGGTTGTAAATATTGATAACGAATATGGTAAGCGACTTTTTAATGAAATAAGCTGTAATAAGGTATCAATTTCCTTAGAAAACGATGCGAATTATATTGCAAAATCAATTAATTTACAGCCCAAATTTGCCGAATATAAGGTATTAACCGATAAAATTGACCACGTTAAAGTTAATATTCCGGGTATATTTTCGGTTTATAATTCACTTTGCGCCTTTGCGGTAGCTGACACTCTTTTAATTGACCGCAATACCTTGTTGCAGGCATTATACGATTTTAAAGGTGTAAAAGGCAGGGTAGAGGTGCTTGAAAATACGGGTGATTTTACCGTAATTATCGATTATGCACACACACCCGACGGTTTAAAGAGTATTCTTAAGACCTTTAAAAACTGTCCAAAAAACCGCTTGATTTTACTTTTTGGTTGTGGTGGCGACCGGGACAAAACAAAGCGGTCGCTAATGGGTGAGATAGCATCAATTTATGCTGATTATATAATCGTGACAAGCGATAACCCAAGAACTGAAAACCCAAAAGATATCATTTCTGATATTTTAAAGGGTGTTTTGCCCACTAAAACGTGTAAAGTTATTGAAAAACGTGACGATGCAATAAAATTTGCTCTTTCAATTGCGCAAAAAAATGATATAATAGTACTTGTAGGTAAAGGACATGAGACCTATCAAATAATAGGCAAAGAAAAAATACATTTTGACGAACGTGAGGTTGTATACTCGTATTTGTCATAAAAAGAGGTTGTAAATTATGGATTTAACTTCTCTAATTGTTGCTTTAGTAGCGTTTGCGGCAACTGCTCTTTCGGGCTTTGTTGTAATTCCTTATTTAAGAAAGCTTAAATTTGGGCAAACTATTTTAGAAATTGGCCCAAATTGGCACAAAGATAAACAGGGCACTCCAACAATGGGCGGTGTAATGTTCATTTTTGGTACTATAATTGCTTTGGTTTGCGGTTTTGCTTTTGCCGCAATATTCCAAAAGCCATTTTTTACCGACTGCAAAAACGGTTATCGTCTTACCGCATTAATTGCAGGTGTTTGTTTAGCGCTTTGTATGTCGGCTATTGGCTTTTTTGATGACTATATTAAGGTTGTTAAAAAACGCAATTTAGGTCTTACAGCACGTCAAAAAACTTTTTTACAATTGTTTGTTTCGGCTGCATATCTTGCGGTTTTAGCACTTGCAGGTATGAAGACAACATACATTCCATTTGTTGGCGACGTTAGTATTGTTAGTGGTATTGGCATTGTTTTTTGGCCTATTGCTTTAATGTTTATTTACGGTTTTACAAATGCAGTAAATTTAACCGACGGTATTGACGGTTTGGCTTCAAGCGTTACTTTAGTTGTTTCTTGCGGTTTTATGATGTCTGCCGGCTTTTTGGGTATAGCTTCAATTAACGTACTTTCCGCTGCTTTGGCGGGTGCGCTTGTCGGCTTTATTTGTTGGAATGCACATCCTGCAAAGGTGTTTATGGGTGACACTGGCTCAATGTTCCTTGGTGGAATGGTTGTTGCTTTATCTTTCGGCATTGGTCGTCCAATATTGCTTCTTTTGGCAGGTATTGTTTATTTGGTTGAAGCTTTTTCCGACATTATTCAGGTTGCATATTATAAGAAAACAAAAAAACGCATCTTTAAAATGGCACCAATTCATCACCATTTTGAAAAATGCGGCTGGTCTGAAGATAAAATAGTTATTGTATTTTCATTAGTTGCTTTTATTGGTTGTATTTTAGCAATTCTTCCTATAATCTTTTCATTT
Organism: Acutalibacteraceae bacterium; assembly: GCA_045578165.1. Taxonomy (GTDB): domain Bacteria; phylum Bacillota; class Clostridia; order Oscillospirales; family Acutalibacteraceae; genus UBA737. The sequence continues at coordinate 14,278 of JAZNJR010000027.1, read as the reverse complement.
TAAACTTTAATAATTTTGAGAGGTGATATTTCATGCAAAAGTCAAGAAAAAAGAGGTCTTTTTTCAATACTGACGGTAAAATGGATATCACCTTTTTATCTTTAGTATTAATTCTTTTAACAATTGGTCTTGTAATGCTGTTTTCGGCAAGCTTTGCCTTTTCGTATGAAAATTACGGAAACAGTTATCGTTTTATTGCACGTCAAGCAATTTTCGCAGTTGCGGGCGTTGTAATAATGTTGATAATTTCAACCGTTAATTATCATTTTTATCGCAAATTTGCTTGGATTTTTTACATTGTTATAATGCTTGTTTTGGGTGCCTTGCTTATTATGCCACCCATGCTTGAGGGGATGGACGTTAAACGTTGGCTTGTTATTGGTCCTATTAACTTTCAACCGTCTGAACTTGCAAAATTTGCGGTTATACTTTTACTTTCGTCCCTTATTGCTGCAAATTATAAGCTGATGGAAAAATTCGGCTTTGTGGCCTTTTTAGTCGGTCTTGTTGCAGTCCCTTGCGTTCTTATTGTTTTAGAACCGCACCTTTCCGCAACGGTATTGGTTTTCTGCATTGGCATTGTTTTGTTAATTTGCGGTGGACTTGGTAAGCTTTATATTATCGGTGGCGTCGGAATTGGGGTTGTGGGTGTTGCTGCATTAATTTTTACAGGCGCTATTGGTTATGCGTCCGACCGTGTTCAGTATTGGTTAGACCCTTGGCTTGACCCATCGGGTAAAGGTTTCCAAACAATTCAGTCGCTTTTGGCAATTGGCTCGGGCGGTATTTGGGGCAGAGGTATTGGTCAGTCGCGTCAAAAACACCTTTGGGTGCCCGAACCGCATAACGACTTTATTTTTTCAATTGTTTGTGAAGAACTTGGTCTTATCGGCGCAATGGTAATTATTTTACTTTTCTGTTTGCTTATTTGGCGCGGTTTTACAATTGCAATGAAAGCAAGTGATAAATTTGGCTCTTTAATGGCGCTTGGTCTTACCTTCCAGGTTGGTTTACAAGCACTTTTAAATATTTGGGTTGTAACAAACACCATTCCTAACACAGGTATCAGTTTACCGTTTTTCAGTTATGGCGGTACTTCACTTTTGATTTTACTTGCCGAAATGGGAATAATTCTTTCAATTTCGCGCGGTACAAATTTGGAAAAAACTTAAAGGGGTAGGTTATATGAAAGTTTTATTTGCAGGCGGCGGCACCGCAGGTCATATTAATCCTGCTTTGGCTGTTGCTGATTATATAAAGGTTAAACATCCCGACGCTGAAATATTTTATATTGGAACCCCCGATAAATTGGAATCTAAGCTTGTACCCGAAAAGGGCTATGCTTTTTATCCCGTAAAGGTTGCAGGTTTTTCAAGAAGTTTATCGGTAAAGGGAATTACACATAATCTTAACGCAGTAAAATTGGCTGTAACTTCAAATATTAAAGCAAAGAAGATTTTAAAAGCAATAAAACCTGATTTGGTTGTAGGTACGGGCGGTTATGTAAGCGGTCCCGTTTTAAAGGCGGCACAGCAGTTAAAAATTAAAACTGCCATACACGAACAAAATGCTTTTCCGGGCGTTACAACAAAGATGTTGGCACCTAAAGCCGACCGAGTAATGCTTGCAATGCCTGAAGCCGAAAAGTATTTAAAGCTTAATAAAAAACCGATTATTACCGGCAACCCCATTAGACGTGAATTACTTTTAATGGACAAACAAACTGCACGTAAAATTTTAAAGCTGGACAACCGTCCTTTAATATTATCGTTCGGCGGCTCACTTGGTGCTAAACATCTTAACGAAGCGGTGTGTGAACTTATTAAATGGCATAACCCGTCAAAAGAATATTATCACATTCACGCAACCGGTAAAGCCGGATATGATAGTATGTTAAAAATGCTTGAAGGCGAAAAACTTCACGACGGCATTCAAATTCGCGAATATATTACCGATATGGACGTTTGTATGGCTGCTGCTGATTTAGTGATAAGCAGGGCAGGGGCAATAACCCTTGGTGAAATTGGCGCTTGTGGCAAAGCTGCTGTACTTATTCCGTCGCCCTTTGTTGCTGAAAATCATCAATATCATAACGGTATGACCCTTAAAAATGCAGGTGCGGCTGAACTTATTGAAGAAAAAGATTTAACAAGTGAAAGTATTATTAATATGGTAAAAGATTTACTTGGTAATAAAGAAAAAATTGCGTCAATGGAAAAAGCCGCACGTGATAATGCAATTGTTGACGCAAACGAAAGAATTTATGACGTTTTAATGGAACTATATTCTAATTCGTGACCCTTTTTGCATTTTGGCATAGTATAAGTTGTAAAACAATTTATACTTTGCGAGGTGCATTCATTTGGCTGAAATTGTTATAAATGGAGGCAAACAACTTTCGGGTGAAATAACGGTGCAGGGTGCTAAAAATAGTGTTTTACCTGTTTTGGCGGGCGCCGTACTTTGTGATGGCGAATGTGTAATACATAATTGTCCCGATTTATCAGACGTACAAACGTCAATTAAAATTTTGCAAGGACTTGGCGCAAAGGTTGACTTTTCACAAAACACCATAACGGTTGACTGTAGTAGTATAAACGCTTATGAAATACCTGAAAATTTAATGCGTGAAATGCGGTCATCAGTTGTTTTTCTTGGCGGAATAATAGGTCGAATGAAAAAGGCGGTTATTTCAAGCCCGGGTGGATGTGAGTTGGGGCCCCGACCTATAGATTTGCATTTATCTGCGCTAAAAAAACTTGGCGTTGAAATAAATGAAGAACATGGTTTTTTAAACTGTAACGCTGAAAATGGGCTAGAGGGTACTGAAATACATCTTGCCTTTCCAAGTGTTGGCGCTACCGAAAATATAATTTTAACCGCTTCAACCGCAAAGGGTGTAACTGTTATTCATAATGCGGCGCGTGAGCCCGAAATCAGTGACCTTGCTGATTTTTTAAACAGTGCGGGGGCACGAATATATGGCAGTGGGTCAGATACGATTTATATTCATGGTGTTAATAAACTGCACGGTACAACCCACACGATTATTCCCGACAGAATTGTTGCGGCAACCTATATGTCAGCTGCGATGCTTACGTGCGGAAAACTTACTCTTTCACATATAATGCCATCCCATATGGTGTCAATTTTACACGTTTTTCGCGAAAGCGGTTGCGATATTTCTGTTAAGGGTAAAACCTTAAGTATTTATTCGCCTAAAAAACTGTGCAGGGTACCAACGATTAGAAGTTTGGTTTATCCGGGTTTTCCAACAGATGCAGGACCACTTTTAATTGCAATGTTTACCCGTGCCGTTGGTACGACTGTTTTTGTTGAAAATATTTTTGAAAATAGATATCGTTATATAAACGAACTTAACCGCCTTGGCGCTAATATCAAAATAGAGGGTAGGGTGGCTATAATTGAGGGTGTATCTTCGCTTTCGGGCGCAAGGTGCGTTTGTCCCGATTTACGCGGCGGTGCGGCGCTTATTGTGGCGGCGCTTTCCGCAAATGGCGAAAGCCAAATTCAAAATATATCACACGTAAACCGCGGTTATGAAAATATCGTGGGTGTGCTTCAAGGCGTGGGTGCCGATATTAATATTAAGGAATGATTTTTTGAAAAACCAACCCATTCGTGACGAGTTTTTAGAAAAAAGAAAAGCTCGACAAAGAAAAGCGCGTAAAAAACGATTTATTGCAAGCTGTATTTTTATTGCAATTATTTCTTTAATAACTGCAGTTATACTGTGTTTGACTGTGTTTTTTCCAATAAATAAAATATCTGCTTCTGGCAGTAAGGTTTATACCAACGACGAAATCGTTTCAAACAGTGGTATAAAAGTGGGAGATAACATTTTTACATTTGGTCAAAAGCATGCAACCGAACGCATTAGAAATAAGCTTCCTTTTATTGAAAAGGTTGAATTTGTACGCACTTTACCAGATACATTAAAAATTAAAGTAACCGATGCCAAACCTTATTACTGCTATTTACAAGACGGTGTTTATTATAACGTTAGTAAATCGGGTTGGGTGCTTGAAAAGGTTAAAGAAAAGCAAAGCAATGTTTTTGAAATTAGACTTTCCGGTGTTAAATGCACGATTGGTAACGAAATTGTTTTCAAAGATGAAGAGGCGAAAAAACGTCTTGAAAGTATGGTAAGTCTTTTGTCGGAAAACAAATTGAAAATTGATTATGTTGATGTTACGAATTTTATTACCTTAAAGGTTGGCGTTGAAGGTAGATTTGACGTTGATTTTGGTACAGAAAATTCTTTGGAAAATAAAATAATGCATTTAAAAGGAATGATTGAAGAAATACCAGAAAATGAGTCTGGTAGCATAAATTTAAGTATGTGGAATACCCAAAAACCACCGCAAGGAATTTTTGTGAAAAATAACACAAATTAAAAAAATAACAAAATTGTAATAAAAGTGTTGAAATTTGCAAAATGTTATGTTATTATTTATATATGTCTAAAAAAATAGGTATAATACTGCTCATTTTACATACACGGAGGAATAAAAATGTTTGAATTCGTAGAAGATCAAAACGTAGTACAAATTAAAGTTGTCGGTGTTGGCGGCGGCGGCGGTAACGCTGTTAACCGCATGGTTGACGCTGGTGTTAAAGGTGTTGAATTTGTTGCAATCAACACTGATAAAGCTGCTTTAATTAAATCTAAGGCAGACGTTAAGTTACAAATTGGTGATAAAACCACTTCTGGCATGGGTGCAGGCGGCAACCCCAACAATGGTCATGCTGCAGCTGAAGAATCACGCGACGAAATTGCTGCTGCAATTCGTGAAGCTGATATGATTTTCATTACCGCAGGTATGGGCGGCGGTACAGGTACGGGTGCGGCTCCTGTAGTTGCTTCTATCGCTAAAGAACTTGGCATCCTTACTGTTGGTATCGTTACCAAGCCCTTCGCTTTCGAAGGTAAAAAACGTATGACTCAAGCTGAATCCGGCATTGCAGCTTTACGTGAATATGTTGATAGTTTAATCGTAATTCCCAACGAACGTCTTAAGTTTGTTTCTGCTGAAAAGATTACCTTCAAAAACGCATTTGATATTGCTGATGACGTTCTTCGTCAAGGTGTTCAAAGCATTTCTGAACTTATCAACGTTACAGCACTTGTTAACCTTGACTTTGCTGACGTTAAATCTATCATGGCTGATGCCGGCTACGCACACATGGGTGTCGGCGTTGCTACCGGTCGTGACAAGGCAGAACAAGCAGCACGTGCAGCTATTTCAAGTCCCCTTATTGAAACTTCAATGGAAAATGCTCGTGGTGTTATCATCAGCATTACCGGTTCTGTTGATATCGGTCTTGAAGAAGTTGAACTTGCTTCTACCATCATTTCTGAAATGGCTCATCCCGATGCAACTATCATTTGGGGCGCTCAGCTTGATGAAAACATAGAAGACACTATTCGTGTAACTGTTGTTGCTACAGGTCTTGGCGATGAAAAGAAAGAAGATAAGGGCGATATTCTTTCTTCTTTCATGAACAACACTAAAGATGATGACGAAACTTATGACGATGTTATGAGCTTCTTCCAGAACAACTAATAATTTGGTTTTTAAGTTAAATATTTTAAACCTATGATTAAGAGTAAGTAGCTATTTTTCGGGTTTTTTAGAGAACGACTGACGGTGGAAATGTCGCAACTGTGAAATTTAGTGAATGGACTTATGAGGGCGACCGAAAGCACTTTTGTGTTAGTAGTAGTCGACGGGAATTGCACCCGTTACCAAGGCAAGTTGCATTTTGTGCAATTTATGAGAGGTCGGTTTATTTCGGCAACTCGGGTGGTACCGCAGGATTTTATTAAATAAAAGTCTTGTCCCGAATGGGGCAAGACTTTTTGTTTGTTTTTTGAAAGGTACTGATTTTTATGTTTTTACTTACAAAACGATGGTGTAATTACTAACGCACATTTATAATTAGTTTAAAAGAGGTTTTAGTAATGAATTTTAATAATGTAAATTTTGATACTTATTTTAAAGATTACCCTGATGAAAAGGGTTATTTTGGTCGCTATGGCGGATGCTATATTGAACCGAAACTTAAAGAGGCAATGGAAGAAATTACCCAAGCATATTTCTCAATCTGTCAGTCACGCAAATTTATTAACGAGCTTCGTCGTGTACGCAAGGAATTCCAGGGCAGACCCACACCCGTTACTCACCTTGAAAGATTAAGTAATTCTTTGGGTAATGTTCAACTTTACGCAAAGCGTGAAGATTTAAACCATACAGGAGCACATAAGCTCAATCACTGTATGGGCGAAGCTTTACTTGCTAAATATATGGGTAAGAAAAAAATAATTGCCGAAACGGGTGCCGGTCAGCACGGTGTTGCCTTGGCAACTGCTGCAGCTTACTTTGGTCTTGAATGTGATATTTATATGGGCTCGGTAGATATTAAAAAACAAGCCCCTAACGTTGCTAGAATGAAGATTTTAGGCGCAAACGTGGTTGAGGTCACTCATGGTCTTGCAACCCTTAAAGAAGCGGTTGATGCCGCTTTCGAAGCGTATAGCAAGGAATATAAAGACTGTATTTATTGTATAGGTTCGGTTTTGGGTCCGCATCCTTTTCCAATGATGGTGCGTGACTTCCAGCAGGTTGTTGGTATTGAAGCCCGCGAACAGTTTTTAGAAATGACAGGTCATTTACCCGATATTATTACCGCTTGTGTTGGCGGCGGCTCTAATGCGGCTGGTTTCTTCTCAGGATTTCTTAATGACCCTGTTGAAATTTACGGTGTTGAACCCCTTGGTAAAGGTGCAAAGCTTGGCGACCATGCAGCAAGTTTACAGTATGGCGAAGAGGGAATTATGCATGGTTTCAACAGTATTATGCTTAAAGACGAAAACGGTGACCCCGCACCTGTTTATTCGGTTGCTTCCGGTCTTGATTACCCGTCTTCGGGTCCCGAACACGCATTTTTGCGTGACTTGGGTCGTGTTAAGTATGACGTTGTTGACGATGAAGAAGCGGTTGATGCATTCTTTAAGCTTTCTCGTTTAGAAGGTATAATCCCCGCGATTGAAAGCTCACACGCAGTTGCACACGCAATTCGTTTAGCAAAAGAAATGAAGCACGGCTCAATTTTAATTAACCTTTCAGGCCGTGGCGACAAGGACATGGATTATATTCTTGAAAATTATGGAATAAGATAAAATTTAAAACCATCTCCATTAAGTAGGGGATGGTTTTTGAATTTTAAAATATAAAACAAAAAAGGACTTCAAAACGAAGTCCTTTTTGGAGCTGCTAACCAGAGTCGAACTGGTGACCTCATCCTTACCAAGGATGCGCTCTACCTCCTGAGCCATAGCAGCAAATATTTGCGACTTTGTTATTATACATAATATTCTTTATAAAGTCAAGTGAAAATTTCAAAAATATTTTTAAAAAAATTAAAATAACACTTGATTTTTCCTTTTTTATGTGATATTATACTATGGCGGTCTGAAATGACTGTTATGCGCTGATAGCTCAGCTGGATAGAGCGTCTGGCTACGGACCAGAAGGTCGGGAGTTCGAATCTTCTTCAGCGCGCCAAGTAAGGAATCTACTGAAAAGTAGGTTCCTTATTTTTTTATATAATTATATTTAAAATGCAAGAAGATTCGAACTCTGAGAGGGTGAGATGCTATTTTTTCTTCATTCTCTAGAATAGAAATTTTTTTAATAAACATTGTTCTACTTTTCATATAATATTAAGAATGAAAAATTACATAAATATAAATACGCTTGTTTTGTAAGCGGCGGTATGTTATAATTACTTTACAGTGGTGATTTTATGAAAAAAGTGTTTTCTATTATTTTCGTCTTAATTTTTTTAACGGCTATATGTTGCACTAATGTATCTTCGGCAGAAAAAATAACTGAAATTTCAAATATGGATGAGTTTGTTTCTTTTTTAGAAAATGGCGGTAAGGGTATTATAGTTGAAGACTTTACCATTAAAAATGAAATAAACTCTTATAGCGACATTTCGCTTGATTTAAACGGTCATGTTATTTCGGTAGATGATTCGTCAGGTTTTGCTACAATTATTTTTAGGAATGACACCAAGGTTGTTTTGTGTGATAGTCAAGACTGTGGCGGAATTTTAGACTTAACTGATGATATTAAAATTGTTGTTGAAGACCAGGTGGATTTTACGGTAGAATCGGGCGAATATGACGATTTGACAGTTTGGGGCGGTAAAATCAATTTGTTGGGCGGTATAATTCGTAAATTCAGTTTTGATGAAGTTTGGCCCATTGAAATTGATTTACAAAATTCCGAAATAATGGAATGGAATTTTGGACAAGGTGTTATTAACATAGTACCTGAAAATAAATTACCACTTGGGTTTAAGGCCTTAAAAAATAAGGACAATAAATTTAAAATTCAGTATTGTAAAATTAGCAAAGCACATGAAAATATCACTGTATATTACGACGCATTTTTAACGAAAGCCGGCAAATATCAGTTAACTGAAGATGGAACTGCCCCCGAAAAAGTTTATCTTAAAATATTATATGTAAATAATGGCGATGCCGAAGTTGTACCAATGAAGTGCATTGATAAAAAAGGCAGAATTTGGAGGTGCGAATTTGATAAAGCATATGTTGGGGCAGAGGTTGTATTTACCAACGACCTTGAATCTACCGCGACCAGTTATATAACAAATTTGCCCGATAAAAATGAATTAACCTATAATGCCGAAAAGCTTTGGCATACACAAACTGTTGATTTAACCTGGTATTATATAGCCGGTGCAACCGTTTTAGTTGTAATTGCAATCACTATTACTGTGTTATTTATTACACAAAAACTTAATGATTAAAAAAGACCTACCAAACGGTAGGTCTTTTTTAGGGTTCTTTAAATATACCCAAATTAAGTGGGTTATAGGTAAAGAATATAAACATTAGTGACATTACAAAAATCCAAGCAAGAGCTGCCCACACAGCATATTTACTGTCAATTATTTCAGCAATGCTTAACAGCATTTTTACAACCAACATTATAAATAACGCAATGTAATAAATTGCAATGTTAAACCATTCTATTGTAAAACCTAACACACCTGAATATGTGTAAAAAATGGTTACAATAGATAATAGGCCCACCATAAGAGAAATCGCCACTGTCGGCACATAGCCGCGCACCTTATCTTTTACAAAAAAGTATTCTACCGCTGAAAAGACAACTGTTGGGAAAAATAGAAGTTTTAAATGCTCCCAAGTGCTTTCATTAACTGGAAAAAAATAACCTATAATTGTATTTTCGCCACTCCATTTGTAAACAAAGTGAACAAGTGAACCCGCCACGCCTATAATTAAAAATGCAATAATAAAATTTTTAAGTTTCATAAAAAGAAATCCTCCATATTAAAGTATATGAAGGATTTTTTGAATTATTATGGATTACAGGTTTTGCAAGGAGAATATCCGCTATTTATATATTCGTTATAATTTGAAAATTGTACAATGTTTTCGGCTTTAATCTTTTTAGCCCATGCACAGTCTTTTAAATGAAATTTCATTGTTTTGTTATTGCCAATATAAATGTCAGCCATTGAACCGGGCTTTCCAACGGTTACATTGTTTTTGTTAATACTGTCAGATGAGGGAGTTTTACCGTCTGCAACGCTACCGTCGGGCAATTTAACCACAATGTCAGGATGGGAAGAAGTGTCGGGTATACCGCAACAAGAAAGCAAAATAAGGCTTAAACACATTAAAATTGTAAAAAGCTTTTTCACAAAATCCCTCCCTTAAATTTGATAAAATAATTATATAAAATATTTTTGTTGAAGTAAAGAACAAAATATTATAAAATAAACAAAAAGGTGGTGTTTTTTTGGACATTAAAGCGCTTAAAGCAAAAGCAAATAATTTACCCCTTAAACCCGGTGTTTATATTATGAAGGATAAACAGTCTAACATAATATATGTTGGTAAGGCAAAGGCGCTTAAAAACCGTGTTACGCAGTATTTCGGTGCAGGCAACCAACATACCGCAAAAGTTAAAAAAATGGTTTTTAACGTTGATAATTTTGAATATATTGTTTGCGACAGCGAATTTGAAGCATTAATTCTTGAAAACTCACTTATAAAACAGCACCAACCTAAATATAATATTTTGCTTAAAGATGATAAAGGTAGTTTTTACATTAAGATTACCGATGATAAGTGGAAGAAAATTCAGTCTGTAAAACAACTTGATAAAACGGGCGAGTATATAGGACCTTATAATTCGGGTTTTATTGTAACCCAAACGGTTGAAGAAGTACGTAAAATATTTAAGCTTCCAAGCTGTAACCGAAGTTTTGATAAACCGACTAAACCTTGCCTTGATTATCATATAGGGCTTTGCGAAGCGCCTTGTAGGGCAAATATTTCGGTAAGTGATTATAATGCAACGGTTGCTGCAGCGGTAGAATATATTAAAAAAGGCGATATTGAAGCAAATTCTATTGCATCACTTACAAAGCAAATGGAATTGGCTTCCGAAAACCTTAATTTTGAACTTGCGGCACGGCTTCGTGACCGTATTAACGCAATTAACAAAATTAAACAAAAACAAAAGGTTGTTGAAATAAGTTACAAAGAGCAGGACGTTATTGCATCGGTAATTTTTGATACCATTGCTTGTGTAGAGGTTTTTAATTTTCGAAATTTTAAGCTTATGGACAAACAACAATTTTTCATTGATGACGTTTCTAACAAGGCGGAGCTTTATTCTGAATTTTTACAACAATTTTATCACAATAAAACCGATATACCTTCGCGTATTTTGGTTGATGAAGAATTTGAAGAAAGCACACTTTTAGAAAAATGGCTTGGCGAAGTTTCCGACAAAAACGTTTCTATAATTGTTCCAAAACAAGGCGAGCAAAAAAGAATTATTGAAATGTGTCAAAATAACGCGGTGCAAAATCTTTCTGAAAAAACCGAAAAAACCACCCGCGAAATGTCGGCTTTAAACGAACTTAAAGAGCTTTTAAATTTGCAAAAGGTTCCACACCGTATTGAAGCTTATGATATTTCAAATATGTCGGGGGACAACAACGTTGCCGGTATGATAGTTTTTAAAGATGCAAAACCCTATAAAGCAGGGTATAAGCGTTTTAAAATTAAAAGCTTTTTGGGACAGGACGATTATCGTTCAATGGCAGAGGTTTTGGACCGAAGATTTAATGAATACAAAAAGGGTGAAAATAACGACTTTGCAATTTTGCCCGATTTAATTTTGCTTGATGGTGCAAAGGGTCAAATTGGTGCGGTTTTACCCGTTATGGAAAAATATGGTGTAAATATTCCGATTTTTGGTATGGTTAAGGATTCAAAGCACCGAACACGCGCTATTGCAACCACAGGCGGAGATATTGTTATTAAGTCAAATCGACGTGTGTTTACACTTATAACCAATATTCAAGACGAAGTACACCGTTTTGCAATAAGTTATCAAAAACAGTTGCAAAACAAAAAAATGCTTGGCAGAGAGCTTACAAACATAAAGGGAATAGGCGACAAAAAAGCCAACGCACTTTTAAAACACTTTGGCAGTATGACAAAAATTAAAAATGCCGATATACAGTCACTTGTGGGTGTCAAGGGCATAAGTGAGCAAAATGCCAAAGATATTGTAGAATATTTTAACAAATTATGAACTTTTAATTGACTTTAGCACTTTAGTGTGTTATTATTGCCATTGATAGAGGCGCGGTATTCATCAGTAGTATACATTCAGGTAGGCAAATCTGTATACGAAAGGGAAAGCCGCCGAAATGGAAATTTTATTGCCTTTTAAAATTTCTGTTGGTTTGCAGTAAAATATGCTGCAGACTGTCACTTTTGTGGAGAGCTATCGGTTATTTATTTTTAAATTTCCGTAATTGCTTTTTGCAGTTACGGTTTTTTATTTAAATTTTAAGGAGAATTAAAATGAAAGCAAAGAAAATTATTCCCAAAGTGCTTATAATAGCATTTGTACTGGGCTTTGGTGTTCTTTGTGCCATCACTACAAAGGGTAATATTATGCATCCCGTCGGCACGCTTTGGTCACTTTTCCCGCCCGTAATTGCTATCGGCTTGGCACTTCTCACAAAGGAAGTTTATTCCTCACTCTTCATCGGTATTTTGGCCGGTGGCTTACTCGCAACCAAATTTAATCCCATACATACTATCGATGCTATTACTACCGAAGGTTTAATTTCGGCTGTTTCAGGTACTGCAGGTATTTTTATTTTCTTGGTATGTCTTGGCGTTATTGTTGCTCTTTTAAATAAAGCAGGTGGCGCACAGGCATTTGGTCGTTGGGCTGCTAAAAACGTTAAGGGCAAAATTGGTGCATCAATTGCTACCTTTATTTTTGGTATACTTATTTTTATTGACGACTATTTCAACTGCTTAACAGTTGGTGCAGTTATGCGTCCCGTTACCGATAAGGCAAAAATTTCACGTTCGAAATTGGCTTATCTTATCGACGCTACCGCAGCACCTGTTTGTATGATTGCTCCTATTTCATCTTGGGCTGCTGCTGTTTCTGAATATGCTCCCGAAGGTGTAAGCGGTATCGCTATGTTTGTTAGAGCAATTCCTTACAATTTCTATTCATTAATGACCTTTGTATTCATTATCGCTTTAGTTCTTATGAAGTTTGACTACGGTCCTATGAAACTTCACGAATTAAATGCTGAAAATGGTGACCTCTTTACTTCGGGTACTGTTACCGCAAATGTTGAAGAAGGCGAATCAAACTCAAAAGCAAAGGTAATCGACCTTGTTCTTCCCATTGTTGTACTTATCGGCATCTGTGTTTATGCTTTGTTCTACGTTGGTAGATGCATGGGCGAAGAATGGGTATTTGCATCTGCAAACTATGATAAGTCACTTGGCTTTATTGATGCATTCTCAAATACCGACGCTACTGTTGGTCTTCCCTGGGGCGGTTTAATTGCGCTTATATTTGTAATTATCTACTTTATCGCACGTCGTCTTATCAGCTTCAAAGACGCAATGGCTTGTATTCCCAAGGGCTTTAATGCAATGGTTCCTGCTATTCTTATTCTTACAATGGCAACCTCTCTTAAGAATATGACCGGTCTTTTAGACTCTGACACATTCGTTCAGAACGCTTTGGCAAATGCAAGTGCGCTTAACAACTTCTTGCCCGCGATTATCTTTATTGTTGCTTGTGGTATTGCTTTTGCTACCGGTACTTCATGGGGCACATTTGGTATTCTTATTCCTATCGTTACAAGCATTTTCGACATTACTACTCCTCTTGGAATTATGAGTATGTCTGCTTGTCTTGCTGGTGCGGTTTGTGGTGACCACTGCTCACCAATTTCAGATACAACAATTATGTCTTCTGCAGGTGCACAGTGCGACCATATTAACCACGTGTCAACTCAGTTGCCTTACGCTTTGACTGTTGCAGGTATATCTTTCGCAAGTTATATATTTGCAGGCTTTGTTCAGAATGCTTATATTTCACTTGTATTCTCTGTAGTATTAACCGTTGGTGTATTGTTTGTTATTAAAGCAATTACTAAAAAGAAGGCTGCATAATTTATATTGAATTTTTATTCCGTTACAGGTATAATATCTGTAACGGAATTTTTATTTTAGGAGTTTATTTTGGCTGAAAGAAAATTTGAAAAACATATTGAAATTGAACGCAGCATAATAAAAAAATATCGCAAAACAATTTGGGTTAATTTTATTGCCGCTGTTCAGGAATATGAGCTTATTGAGGAAAACGATAAAATAGCAGTTTGTATTTCGGGTGGTAAGGATTCAATGATACTTGCCAAATGCATGCAACAACTGCAAAGGCATAGCGAATACCCGTTTGAACTTGTGTTTTTGGTGATGGACCCCGGTTACACTGCCGAAAATCGCGCGTTAATTGAAGAAAACGCAAAAACGCTTAATATTCCGGTTACTATTTTTGAAAGCGATATTTTTGACGTTACAACACGCGTGGGCGGCTCGCCATGTTATCTCTGTGCCCGTATGCGCCGCGGTTGTTTATACAGTAAGGCGAAAGAGCTTGGCTGTAATAAAATCGCTTTAGGGCACCATTTTGACGACGTAATCGAAACGGTTCTAATGAGCATGTGTTATTCAAGTGAAATTAAAACAATGCTTCCAAAGCTTCATAGCACCAACTTTGAGGGTATGCAGTTAATAAGACCGCTGTATCGCGTGAAGGAAGCCGATATTATTTCCTGGGCAAATTATAAC
>JAZNJR010000026.1:0-29922 GCA_045578165.1 Acutalibacteraceae bacterium | reverse complement strand
CTTCTTTTTCTTCAGGTACATTTTCAGGTTGTGCTTCGTCAGTAGGTGGAACTTGTTCAGGTGTTGCACCAACAACGCCTTCTGCACCATTATTGCCATTTACATTTGTAATTGCATCATTAATTCTTTTTGCATATTTATTATAGGTTTCATCATTTAAATCTTTATCTAAAGCTGTTAATAAATCAGAACCTTCATTATATTTAGAATAATTTTCAACTAAAGCTAAAATTGCTTCATCTGATGCAGAGTCAAAGAAATATTGTAAAACTTCATCATTAGTACCAATTTTGCCTTCTGTAGCAGCGTAAATTTCTTTACATAATAGTTCAATTGCTTCTTGAGAACCCTCGCCTGCCATTTGAGCCATTGACTCAGTTAATAATTTTAAATAATCATTTTGAGCAGAACCTGAAAATTCATCATAAATTGTTTCAATTAATGATTTATCTGCAATTTCGCCATAAGCATTCATAATTTTAACAATATCAGCAGCATTTAAATTTTCATTTTTAAAAATTAATGCCGCAATTTCGCTATCAATGGTAACACAGCGTTTTGCACGGTCTTCGATTAAATCCTCAAGACTTTTAGCCGCCAATAATAACGATTCAATATCTTTTTGCGCTTCAATTACCGAAAGTTTAACTTCAGTAATATTATTGGCAAGACCTTCACGAACAGTGTTAAGATTATCTCTCGCACCCGACATTTCGTCAATTCTAGCTTGAATTTCTGCTTTTTCGTTTTCAATTATAGAAATTTCCTTAGCAGCTTCAACCGATACTAACTTCAACTCTTCAAGCTTTTGGTCGCCCATTGTTTGTTCGTCGTAAAGCTCCTTAAGTGAAAGCTTAACACTTTCTCTAAGGTCATCAATACGCTTAAGTTCAGCAACTGCACGAATTTTATCTTCATTAGCAGTCATAATATCTGCTTTAAGCGCAGTAATATCTGCTTCATCTTCAGCCAAAGAATTTTGAGCATCAATTAAACGCTTTGAAATGTCTTCCGCCTTAGTTTTAAGCAATTTAACGTCGTTTTCGATATTGATAATATCATTACCGCGACTTAAAATACCCGAATTCTTAATAACCGAACCGCCGGTCAAAGAACCGCCGGGGCTTACAACCTGACCGTCAAGTGAAACAACCTTAATACGATAACCAAACTTTTTAGCAATTGTTACCGCACAGTCAATATCTTCTGCAACAACACAAGCGCCGAGAAGATATTTTACAATTTCGTCATACTTTTTATCATTCTTAACAAGGTCACTTGCAATACCAACGTAACCGAGCATATCTTCAAAACCGTGTTCTTTAAATTCACGCGCTTTAATTGTTTGCACCGGCAAGAAAGTAGCACGACCCGCCTTGTTATTTTTAAGGAAATTAATAGCGGCTTTAGCGTCGCTTTCGGTTTCGGTAACAATATTTTGAATTGCGTTATTAAGTGCAGTTTCAATTGCAAGTGAGTATTTGCTGTCAACCGTAATAAGCGAAGAAATCGGACCGCAAATACCACGAAGAAGACCTGTTTCGGCTTTTGAAACGACAAATTTAACCGAATGAGAGAAACCATCCATATTGTTTTGCAAATCTTTAAGAATTTGCACACGACGGTTTTTTGCCTCAATATCAAGATTAATTGTATCAAGTTCTTGCTTTAAATTATCAGCAGACTGTACTTTAGAATCAAGTCTTAGCTGATAACCTTTAAGCGAATTGTTAGAACTTTCAATTTTTTCTTCAATTTCATTTAATAACTTTTCAATTTCAGAAAATTCGGTATTTAAATTTTCAATTTCCTTTTCTCTGCCTGAAATAAGGTCAATGGAAACGCCGCGACGGGCTTCAATTTCGCCCATTGCAGTTTCAGCAGTGACAAGTTTAACACGCATATCAGAAGATTTTGCGGTTAAAGTATTAAGCATACGAATTTCGTTTTCAATTTTACGACTGTTAGTGTCGGTTTCGCTTAAAAGTTCGGAAAGCTGACTTTCTAAAGAATAAAGTTTTTCTTCAAGCCCACTCTTTTTAAGCTGCATATCTTTGGCTTCTTGGTTTTTTGCTTCAATTTCGGCCAAAGCGTCGGTATCAGAGCTTGAAAGTGTATTTTTTTCGTCATTTAAGCGAGCAATGCTTTCTTCATTATGTGAAATATCGTTATTTAAAACGGTAATAACACCGTTAGATTTAACAATTTCTTCGTTAATTGATGAAATATTAAGACGTTCACCCTCAATATCGGAAGTAAGTTTAGCAAATAGTGAAGTATTTTGCTCGGTCTTACGGTCAAAATCTTCAAGCATTTGCTCAATTTCCTTATATTGCGCCTGGGCAACCATAATTTTACTTTCTTGGTTTCTAAGCGCTTCCTTAGAATTGTTAAGTGTGTAAAGCCAAAGACCAATTTCAAGTTCTTTCTTTTCTCCGCTGAGTTTTAAGAACTTTTCGGCCTTCTTGCTTTGCTCTTCCAAAGGACCAACTCTGGCTTCAAGCTCGTCAACAATATCATGAAGGCGCAAAAGATTATCTTGCGCGGCGGCAAGTTTTCTTTCGGCTTCTATTTTACGATAACGGTATTTTGAAATGCCTGCCGCTTCTTCAAAAATATCACGACGTTCGTTTGATTTTGAACTGATAATATTATCAATTTTACCTTGACCAATCATTGAATAACCGTCACGACCGAGACCGGTGTCCATAAACAATTCGTGAATGTCCTTAAGGCGAACAGAAACGTTATTTATTGCATATTCACTTTCGTGTGAACGGTAAAATCTACGAGTAATTGATACAAAATCGTTATCAAAATTTAAAGAACGGTCGGTATTGTTAATGTTAAGTGTAACTTCACAAAAACCATGTGGACGGCGAGTTTCCGTACCGCCAAATATAACGTCTTCCATTGACTGTCCGCGAAGACTTTTGGTGGATTGTTCACCCAAAACCCAACGAACAGCGTCGGAAATGTTACTTTTACCGCTTCCGTTAGGGCCAACTACTGCAGTAATACCCTTGCCGAATTTCAAAACTGTTTTATCCGCAAAAGATTTAAAGCCCTGAATTTCAATTGAACTTAACAGCATTTATAACACTTCCCTTTCTATTTTAAATTCTAATTCTTCTATATTTTCGTCAGCTACGACCTTACAATCAAAGCCGCGATTTTTAAGAAATAATAAATTACTTCTTCTTTGTCCTGTCATTTGTGAAACACATTTAGGATTAACGTAGATTACGTATTTACCCTCTGTAAAAAGGCAACCCAAAACCTTTGAAAGCATTATTTGTGAATAACAAAGCTCTGCAAATGCAGGATGCCAAGGACCCGCAACGTATGAACCGTCTTCAATTGAATGAAGACCAAGTCGTATTACACGGATACCTGCACGGGTAAGCTGCAAATAAAGCTTACTTGCAAGTTTTACCGCTTCTCCTAAGGTTTGCGGTGTGTAAAGGTTATCAAGATACATTGCTTCTAAGTCTGTATCTTTAAGCACAATTGTAGGGTAAATACGCACTGTATCGGGCGCAATTTCAATTACCTTTTGTACTGTGCGAAGTGCCGAATCGTTATCATCGGCATAAAGTCCCGTCATAATTTGAATACCAAGCTCAAAACCGTGCTTTTTAATGAGCATTGCGGCTTTTTCAACATCTTTTGAAGAATGACCTCGGTTATTGAGTTTTAAAACACGGTCGTTAAGTGACTGAGCGCCAAGTTCGATAGCAGTAACACCGTAAGATTTTAAAAGCATTAATATTTCATCATCAATAGCATCAGGGCGAGTAGAAATTCTTATGCCAGATACAATGCCAATATTAACAAAGTTTGAGGCAGCTTCAAGCAATGCTTCCATATAACCACGATTAATAGCAGTAAAACTGCCACCAAAAAAAGCAATTTCGGTGGTTTTGGGGTCGTATTTTTCAGAAGCAAGTGCCGTTTTAACTGCATTTTCTACGTCTTCGGGATGCGGCGCCTTGCAAGTGCCCGTTATATAGCGCTGATTACAAAAACTACACTTATTCGGACAACCAATGTGCGGCACAAATACCGAAATATTTGAATGAACTTTACTCATAACTGAGCACCCATAAGTTCAAGAGCTTCTTTTGCCGCCGCTTGTTCCGCCTGTTTTTTACTTTTTCCCGCACCATGACCAATAACGTTAGAATTCAAATGGACTTCCACCACAAACACTTTGTCGTGGTCTGGACCGCTTTCTCCCGTTAAGTGATAGGTTACACTTTCTTCAGGGTTGCGTTGTATAATTTCCTGCAAAGCGGTTTTATAGTCTTTAAAAACCTCGTCATCTCGATGATTTAGTTCGGGCAAAACGTAACGCAAAACAAAACGTCTTGCTTCTTCCATACCGCCATCAAGATAAATTGCGGCAAGTACAGCTTCAAAAGCGTCTGCAAGAATAGAATCTCTTTCCCTGCCACCGCCTTTTTCTTCACCTTTACCAAGACGCAAGAATTCGCCAAGACCAATTTCACGCGAGAAAGCGCAAAGCGATTTTTCACAAACTAATGATGCGCGAAGTTTTGTAAGCTCGCCTTCTGGAATAGATTTAAAGTTTTCAAACAAATATGATGCCACAATAACAGAAAGCACCGAATCGCCCAAAAATTCAAGACGTTCGTTTGAAGTTACACCGCCACGAACTTCATTTGCATAAGACGAATGATAAAGCGCATTTTCTAAAAGCTTTACATTATTAAATTTGTAATCAAGTTTATTTTGTAAAACTTCCATTTTCAAATAATCCTTTAACTGTTTACTTCTTCTAATGATTTTGTAATGTTTTCAATTACGTTGTTTTGTGTAAATAAAACTGCCTGTTTAATAGCGTTTTTAATTGCTTTAGCGTCGGAATTACCGTGTGCTTTAATAACAGGTTTTCTAACACCCAAAAGTGGTGCACCGCCAACTTCGGAAGAGTCCATCATACTTTTGAGAGAATATAAATCTTTCTTAATAACCAAAGCAGCAAGTTTGTTTTTTAAGCTCTTATAAAGGGCATTTTTAACAAGCTTAAAGAAGGTCATTGCAGTACCCTCAATAAGTTTTAAAGCAATATTGCCTGTAAAACCGTCGGTTACAACTGCATTAACAACACCTTTAGGCATTTCGCGAGATTCAACGTTACCAACAAAGTTAATAGGAGCGTTTTCCAAAAGCTTATAGGCCTCTTTTTGAAGTTCGCCGCCCTTTGTGTCTTCGGTACCAATATTTAAAAGACCAATTGTTGGGTTTTCTTTACCCTCAACACCTTTAAGATAGGCAGATGCCATAATACCAAACTGACAAAGCATTTCGGGACGACATTCAGCATTAGCACCCATGTCTAAAAGCATATAATGTCCGTCGGGGGACGGAATCATACCTGCAAGTGCGGGACGTTTAATGCCCTTAATACGCTTAACAATAAATGTACCGCCAACCACAACTGCACCTGTAGAACCTGCAGAAACAAAAGCGTCTGCGCGGTCTTCGGCAAGTTCGTTAAATGCCAAAGCCATAGAAGATTCCTTATGTGCTTTAAGAAGACTTGTGGGTTCGGCATGCATATCAATAACGTCTTCGGTATGAATAATTACAAGCTGACCGAAAAATTTTAAGTTGTTTTCGTTAATAACCTTTTCAATTTCAATTTTATTGCCTGTAAGTGTAATTTCAACTTCGTTTTCAAGTGAAGCTATAGACGCACCCTTAACAATTTCAAGCGGGGCATTATCTCCGCCGAAGGCATCTACTGCAATACGCATAATTTAAAACTCCTTTTCATTAAACCACGAAAGTGAACGCTGACTAAGCGCCATATATCTTTCGCGTTTATCTCTGATATGGGGTACAAGCTCGGGAATAATGCCAAAATTGGCACCCATGGGTTGAAAGTTAACAACGCTTTCGTCGGTTATATAACCAAGTAACGCGCCTATCATTGTGTATTTTGGTAAAATGATGGGGTCTGTATCATTAATTTTAGCCACAGCATTAAGACCTGCAATAATGCCACTTGCCGCCGATTCCATATAACCCTCAACACCTGAAAGCTGACCCGCAAAGAAAACATTTTCGTTTTGCTTTAAAGAAAGGTCTTGGTTTAAAAGCTTAGGCGAATTAATAAACGAATTACGGTGCATTACACCATAACGCATAAATTCAGCATTTTCGAGACCCGGAATAAGCGAAAAAACACGCTTTTGTTCGGAAAATTTTAAATTGGTTTGAAAACCAACAAGATTATAAAGTGTACCGTCACGGTTTTCGGCACGAAGCTGTACCACCGCCCATGGTCTGTGGCCTGTCCGTGGGTCACGAAGTCCCACCGGTTTTAACGGACCGAAACGAATTGAATCTTCTCCCCTTTTGGCCAAAATTTCAACCGGCATACAGCCCTCATAAACGTTTGGCTTTTTATCAAATTCATGAATTGGGGCAGATTCAGCATTAATAAGCTCGTTATAAAAAAATGTGTATTCTTCTTTGTTCATTGGGCAGTTGATGTAATCATCGGTACCTTTGTCATATCTTGCGCCGTAAAACACCTTTAAAAAATCAATACTTTCCTTTGAAACAATGGGAGCTGCGGCATCATAAAAGCTTAAATTACCGCCATCGCACAATTTTGAAATGTTTTCCGCAAGCTTACCATCGGTTAAAGGACCGGTTGCAATTACCGTAACGCAGTCAGTTGGAATTTCTTCTACAACCTCGTTTATAACGGTAATGTTTGGATGATTTTTTATTTTGTCGGTAATATACTGTGCAAAAATTTCACGGTCAACTGCCAAAGCGCCGCCTGCCGCAACCGAGCAATTATCGGCCGCTTCAAGACAAAGAGAAGAAAAACGACGCATTTCTTCCTTTAAAAGCCCCGCCGCAGAATCAACGCGACTGGCTTTTAAAGAGTTAGAACACACAAGCTCGGCAAAGTTATCGTTTTTGTGCGCAGGGGTTTTCTTATTCGGTTTCATTTCATAAAGGTTAACCTTTATACCTTTATTAGCAGCCACATAAGCGGCTTCACAACCGGCAAGACCTGCGCCGATAACGTTAATTACTTTCATTTTACTTTTCCTTTTTGGTTTTTGCGCGGCTTGGACATTCAGAATTCATACAATACTTTTTGCACTTCATACCATTTATGATATAACTGCCGCAGTCTTTACATACGTCGCCTGTGGGAATACCCGGGGACGCAAAGTCACACTTGGGGTAATTTGTACATCCGTAGAATTTCTTACCCTTTTTAGAAATGCGTTTAACAAGTTTAGAACCGCACTTTGGACAAGGTTGGGTAATTTCATCTTCGGGTACGGGTTTGGTATTTTTACATTCAGGGTAACCCGGACATGCAAGGAACTTACCAAAACGGCTTGATTTAATAACCATTTTTCTTCCGCATTTTTCACAAACAACGTCACTTTCAACATCAGGCACCTTAACCTTTTTACCGTTAAGCGAGCTTTCGGCTTTGGTATAAAGTGTGTTGAAATCTTTATAAAATTCCTCAATGGTTCCGGTCCATTTAAGTTCGCCCGCACCAATTTTGTCAAGCTGTTCTTCAAGAGCAGCGGTAAACTTAATTTCAAATATTTTATTAAAATATTCAACCATTAAATCAGAAACAACCTTACCAAGTTCGGTAGGTTTTAAGAACTTTTTAACACGTTCAATATAATCACGACTTAAAATGTTTGAAAGAATAGGCGCGTAAGTAGACGGACGACCAATACCATTTTCATCTAGCGCTTTAATAAGGGTAGGTTCAGTATAACGTGCGGGTGGTTGTGTAAAATGCTGATTCCCCGCAAGGTCACGTAATTTTAATGCGTCGCCTTCAACCATATCAGGAAGTGAGCTTTCTGCTTCTTCCTCTTCATCACGTCCTTCAACGTATAAAACTGTATAACCGTCAAAACGAACGGTGTAACCACTTGCTTTGAAGAGATAATCGTTAGCGTTTATATCAACGTTAACAGTATCTTGAACACAAGCCGCCATTAATGAGGCAATAAAACGTTCCCAAATAAGCTTGTAAAGTTTATATTGTTCACTTGTAAGGGACGATTTAACGTCTTCAGGTTTAAGACCCGGAATTGTGGGACGAATAGCTTCATGGGCGTCCTGTGCCCCGCTTTTTGTCTTATAATAACGCGGACTTGACGGTAAATATTTATTGCCATAAGTATCAACAATGAATTTATTACCGGCAGACCTTGCCTCCTCGGAAATACGAAGTGAGTCAGTACGCATATAGGTTATAAGACCTGTTGTGCCAATGCCGGAAATATCAATACCTTCGTAAAGCTGTTGCGCAATACGCATTGTGCGTTGAGCAGTAAAACCAAGCTTACGAGATGCTTCCTGTTGAAGAGTTGAAGTATTGAAAGGCGGAGCAGGTTGACGGTTGCGTTTACCCTTTTTGATATTGGAAACGGTGTAAACTGCATTTTCAAGGTCAGACAAAATTTTATCTGCAGATGCTTTGTCTGCAATCAAGTCAATCTTACCGTTTTTATCGCCATAAAGCTTTGCAACAAAGGTTTTACGACCCGAAGCAAGTTTTGCGTCAACGGTCCAATATTCTTGTTCTTTAAACTTTTCAATTTCTTTTTCGCGTTCAACCATTAAGCGAAGTGCAACGGTTTGAACACGACCTGCAGATAAACCGCTTTTAACCTTTTTCCAAAGAAAAGGACTTAATTTATAGCCAACAATACGGTCAAGTATACGACGGGCTTGTTGTGCATCAACAAGGTCCATATCAATTTTTCTTGGTGCCTTAATACCTGCCTGAACACCGCTTTTTGTAATTTCGTTAAAGGTAACGCGGTTAGCATCGTTAAGGTCAAGCGCTAAAATTTGTGCCAAGTGCCATGAAATTGCCTCGCCCTCACGATCAGGGTCGGTTGCGAGATATACTTCATCGGCTTCGGCTGCGGCTGCTTTTAACGACTTAATAAGGTCCTTTTTATCAACCATATTAATATATTCAGGCATAAAGCCCTTATTAACATCAATACCGAATTTAGACTTGGGCAAATCACGAATATGACCTTGTGAAGCCATAACGTTATACTCAGCGCCTAAATACTTTTTAATACTTTTTACCTTGGTTGGCGACTCAACTATCAAAAGTTTTGACATTTTTGATCCTCCGATCAGATTATTTGCAAATTTCGTACTGCCCACCGGGCAACGCACGAATTATAAACTCCATTTCAAGTTCCGTCAAAGCGGAAAGCAGATCCGACGGTGATAAACCCGTATTCAGATCATCTGGGTAAAATTTTTGCTTATCTAAACAATTATACACTATTTTTGCCTGATTTGAAAGAGTTATATTTAATATTTTAATATTATTTTTAACTTTTTTAGGTTTAGGTACGGGTGTATATGCTTTTTCAATATCGATTTTATCTGGAAAACGTGAAATATATTCGTTAAAAATGTCCGAAGTATCAAGAAGCGGCATTGCACCCTCGCGCAAAAGTGCGTTAGAACCTTCGTATTGTTTCATATTCGGCATACCGGGAATTACAAAAACGTCTTTGTTTTGTGCAATTGCGTGATTAGCAGTTATAAGAGCACCGCTTCGTCTTCCCGCTTCCACAATAATGGTCCCATGTGCTAAACCCGACATAAGCCGGTTTCTAACCGTAAAGGTGCCTCTTGTAACAGGAGTGTCGGGTGGGTATTCACTTATAAGGCATCCGCTTTTAGCAATATGTTCACGCAAGGCGCGGTTTTCTTCCAAATATGATACCGAAAAACCACAAGCCATAATTAAAGCTGTTGTTCCCTGTGCTTTTAATGCACCGATATGTGCATAACTATCACTGCCAACCGCACCACCGCTTACAACAATAAACCCTGCTTTTGCAAGACGATAACCTAAAGAAAATGCCGCCTTTTTGCCAAAGGAACTAACACTTCTCGGACCTACAATACAAATTGTAGGTGTGTTATCAAATTCGGGCATTGTACCCTTGACGTATAAAACTATCGGCGGGGTATCAATTTGCCTCAAAGCATCGGGAAAATTGCGGTTGTGGTAATGTATAAGCTCAATTTCCTCACGTTTGCATTTTTCTAAAATAGATTTTGCTTCACTAATCCGCGAATTATCAAGCTTATCACATACAGTTTTAGGCAAAAGCTTTGCGCGTGTATTATCATCACATTCAAAAACTGCCTTAGCAGATGAAAACTTTTCAAAAACACGGCTAACAAAACGGTTTCCTTGTGATAAACACAACTGAAGCCAAATATAATATTCCATTATTTCATCATTTCCCACATTGAAATTGCCGCTGCTGTTGCAGCATTAAGTGATTCGGCTTTACCCGTCATTGGAATTGTAATTCTTTCATCGACCTTTTGCTTTGTGTCAGCGGTAAGTCCATTTGCTTCATTGCCAATAAGTAATGCGCAACCGTCGTTAAATGTAACGTCATTAATTGACCTTGCATCCCCGTCAACAACACAGGCGTAAAGTTTAAGCTTTGTTGCTTTTAAATCGCCTATAAAGTCATCCAAAACAATAACAGGCATGCGAAGTAGCGTACCCATTGAAGCGCGAAGTGATTTTGGCGAATAAGGGTCAACACTGTCACTTGATAAAATTATACCACTAACCCCGAGCGCTTCAGCAGTACGAGAAATTGCGCCCAAATTTGATGGGTCGTTAAGGTTTTCAAGGGCAATATATCTGCCATTATTGGAAATATTGGGCGAAAGTGATGGCGTTTTTACCACCGCAATAATGCCTTGTGGAGAAGAAGTATCACTAATTTTTGCAAAAAGACCGTCTGGAATTTCGAAAATTTCGTCAGCATTTTCAAAAAACTTTTCAAGCTTTTCGGCATACTTTTCCCCTGCGTTTTTTGAGATAATCAGTTTATCAAACCTTATTGAATTTTCACACGCATCTTCACAAATACGAAGACCCTCAAGCACGAAAAGACCCTCATTTTTACGGGCCTTAGCCGAGCTTTGTAAACTGCAAACAAGCTTGATAAGCGGGTTATCTTTGCTTGTGATAAACTTAATATTTGCCATTTTTTCACCTCTTTAAAAATGAAAAAGTCGCCCGAATATATAATACTCGGGCGAAAATAATTACTTGTCAAGTGCCTTTTTAGCAGCTTTAACTAAGGTTTCAAAGCCCTTAGCATCGTTAACTGCAAGGTCAGCCAACATCTTACGGTTGATTTCAATACCTGCTTTGTTAAGACCATTCATAAATGTTGAATAGTTCATGCCGTTCATTTTGCAAGCTGCAGAAATACGGGTAATCCAAAGACGACGGAAATCACGTTTCTTAAGACGACGACCGATGTATGCATATTGACCTGATTTCATAACTGCTTCTTTAGCAGTTTTAAAAAGCTTAGACTTAGCGCCAAAGTAGCCCTTAGCAAGCTTTAACACTTTATTTCTTCTTTTGCGTGTAGCTAACGCACCTTTAACACGTGCCATTTCTTATACCTCCAATTTATACTAAATCTTACTTGTAAGGAATTAACTTCTTAACGGTTGCGGTGTTGGTTACGTCAGCAACTACAACCTTGCGAAGATTTCTCTTACGTTTTGTGGTTTTCTTGTTGAGAATGTGTGACTTGAAAGCATGTGCACGTTTTACTTGACCGGTTTTGGTAAGCTTAAAGCGTTTCTTTGCGCCACTGTGAGTTTTAATTTTAGGCATTGTTATTCCTCCATTTGATAATTTACTATGTCATTTACTGGATTTGGGAGCCAGGAACATAAGCATATTACGTCCCTCAAGCTTAGCAGGTTTTTCAACGTTGGCAACGTCTTGGCAAAAATCTGCAAAACGCTTCATTGTGTCTAAACCAATTTCGGGATGGCCCATTTCACGACCGCGGAAGCGGATGGAAACCTTAACCTTATTGCCGCCTTGAATAAATTTGATTGCCTGTTTACCTTTGGTTTCAAAGTCATGTACGTCGATACTTAAACCTAAGCGAATTTCTTTAGTTTCAATAACCTTTTGATTTTTCTTATTCTCTTTTTCGCGCTTTGCCTGTTCAAAACGGTATTTACCGTAGTCCATAATTTTGCATACAGGCGGCTGTGCATTGGGAGAAATGCAAACCAAATCAAGATCGGCTTTATTGGCAGCGTCAAGGGCTTGTTCAATTGAAACAATACCAAGCTGACTACCGTCTTGTGTGATTACACGAACTTCCTTAAATTTAATACCATCGTTTATAGCAACTTCTTTACTGCTAATGCTAACGCACCTCCAAATTTGGTATAACAAAAAGCGTGGACGCAATAACGTCCACGCATAAAGATACCAAAGTGATTTGGAACTTATTGACCCTTTTAAACAAAATCTGAGGGTGAGGACGATTTACGTACTACTTTGTTGTAACAATTATTATACACTATTTTAAGCGTTTGTCAAGTATTTTTTTAATTCTTCTGCTTTGTTAAGTTTTTCCCAAGGCAAATCAACGTCGGTTCTACCCATATGACCGTAAGCAGCAGTTTGACGGTAGATAGGACGGCGAAGGTCTAATGCATCAATAATTGCAGAAGGACGTAAATCAAAGACTTTATTTACTGCTTCAACAATTTTATCGTCAGCAATTTTACCTGTACCGAAGGTATCAACCATTACCGATACGGGACGTGCAACACCAATTGCATAAGCTAACTGGATTTCGCACTTATCGGCCATACCGGCAGCAACAATGTTTTTAGCAACCCAACGAGATGCATAAGCAGCACTGCGGTCAACTTTTGTGGGGTCTTTACCCGAAAATGCGCCGCCACCGTGACGAGCATAACCGCCGTATGTATCAACAATAATTTTACGACCGGTAAGACCTGTATCTCCTTGAGGACCGCCCACAACGAAACGACCTGTGGGGTTAATGAAAATCTTGGTATTTTCATCCATAAGTTCAGCCGGAACAATAGGTTTAATAACCTTTTCCAAAATACCTGCGCGTAAGGTTTCAAGCGAAACGTCTGCAGTGTGCTGACTTGAAACAACAACGGTATCAACACGAGTGGGTACACCGTCGTTATATTCAACGGTAACCTGTGTTTTTCCGTCGGGATTTAAATAAGTGAGTTCGCCATTTTTACGAACGTCAGTAAGACGTTTTGCCATCTTATGAGCCAAAGAAATTGCCAAAGGCATTAATTCTTCGGTTTCGTTACAAGCAAAGCCAAACATCATACCCTGGTCGCCTGCACCGTTTAAGTTATAAGCATCTTCTTGACCGTCTTTAAGCTCGAAAGACTTATCAACACCCATTGCAATATCGGGCGACTGCTTATCAAGCGATACCATAACAGCGCATGTATTACCGTTAAAGCCGGCCTTTTCGCTGTTGTAACCGATATCACAAACAACCTCGCGTACAACTGCAGGAATATCAACCTGTGCAGTAGTGGTAATTTCGCCCATTACGTTAACAACGCCTGTAGTGCAGAATGTTTCACAAGCAACACGCGCATTGGGGTCTTGACTAAAGATAGCGTCCAAAACCGCGTCAGAAATTTGGTCGGATACTTTATCGGGATGACCTTCAGTAACCGATTCAGAAGTAAAAAGCATTTTTGCCATTATAAAAATTCCTTTCCTTTTATAAAAAACTTATTTTTACAAAAAAATTACCGCCTTCTTTCGAGGCGGTTTTATAAAAACAACCTCATCTTTCGGAAAAACCGACGGATTTAGCACCTTGTAAAAACAGGTTGCCGGGCTTCATCGGGCCGTACCCCTCCACCACTCTTGATAAGGACGATATTTATTTTGCGTTAACTATTGTAACATATAATCGAAATTTGTCAAGTTATTTTTTAAGTATTGGTGATAGCTTTTTATAAATCAAAAAGCAAATTGCCGCATCAATTATACCCTTTGCAAAATTAAATGGCAAATTGAAAATAACAAGTGC
Source organism: Acutalibacteraceae bacterium (assembly GCA_045578165.1). Taxonomy (GTDB): domain Bacteria; phylum Bacillota; class Clostridia; order Oscillospirales; family Acutalibacteraceae; genus UBA737. The sequence continues at coordinate 15,958 of JAZNJR010000026.1, read as the reverse complement.
TTCAAAAAGACCGTCCACCGACGGTAAAATTTTTTGATACAAACCAATTATTGCGGGCATTGGCAAACCGTAAAGAACTGAAAAAGCAGGGTAAACAATAAAATAATTAGACGGTATGCTGATAATTGCCATAACCAAAGCGCCTAAAAGCGACCCTAAAAACGCGTATTTGCGGTTTTTACGATATTTATATATAACACCCGCAGTACCAACAAAAATTGCGCCAAGGATGAAATTAGACACTTCGCCCACACCAGAACTTGTAGTAACAAAAAGGTGTAAAATATTTTTTAAAAGACAAACCGAAATACCATAAAGCGGACCGTAAACAAAGCTTACGATAAGCGCAGGTAATTCCGAAAAGTCAAACTTAACGAATGACGGAATTATCGGCAAAGGAAACTCAAGCAGCATTAACACAAAGCCAAGCGCACCAAACAAAGCACAAAATGCCAGTTTTTTCATTTCTTCTTTACGCATTAAAACACCTCTAAAATAAAAATAACGCCCTTAAAAAATAAGGGCGTTAGTACTAAACATAATACTCTTCTCACATCCAGACTATACTGTCGGCTTTGGAATTTCACCAAATCAGTCGCACAAGCGATTCGCGGGCTGTACCGCCGGTCGGGAATTTCGCCCCGCCCTGAAGATTACAAAAATATTATATGACAATATTCGACAATTGTCAATTACTTAAAATACATAAATAACTGGCATTTAATCATACCGTTATAAAGCTTACGGCGTTTATCGGCGGTTTTTCCATAGTGTTTTTCAAATTCGTCATGGGGGCTAATAACGTAATACTTTCTTCCCTGCCCTTGTTCAAACTGTTTACCCATTACTTTATAAAGTTCTTCCGCCGCCTTTACATCCAAAAGACGTTCGCCATAAGGTGGGTTGCAAATAGTCAAACAACGTTTTTCGGGGGCTTTAAAATCTTTAACGTCACCGAGAGATGCTTTAACATATTTTTCAACGCCTGCTTTTTTGGCATTTGCAAGGATAAGTTCTACACAAGCGGGGTCAATATCAAAACCCTGCGCCCTAAATTCAACGTTTTTAAGAATTAAATCTTGTGCGCGTGTGCGTTCTTCCCGCCAAATTTTATCACTCAAAAATCCAAAGCGTTCAGCCGCAAAATATCGGCGAAGACCTGGTGCGGTTTTAGTTGCCATAAGTGCAGCTTCAATTAAAATTGTACCGCTGCCGCAAAATGGGTCAAAAAGCTGTGTATCGGGGAAAATACGCGCCAAATCACACATTGAAGCAGCTAAGGTTTCCTTTAGCGGTGCATCGTTAGAATTGCGACGGTAACCCCTCTTATGCAAACCATCGCCGCTTGTGTCTATCATCATTGTTACAACATTTTTATGAATAGAAAAACGAATTTTAAATTCACTGCCTGTTTCGGGAAAAATATTGATTTTATATTTAAGCTTTAAACGTTCAACAATTGCTTTTTTAATAATTGACTGACAATCAGGTATGCTAAAAAGCTGTGAATTAATACTCCAACCATTTACGGGAAAAGCATCGTCACGACCGATGTAATCTTCCCAATTAAGTGCTTTAACACCGTCGAATAGTTCGGTAAAGGTTGTAGCTTCAAATTCGCCAACGTTTATTAAAATTCTTTCACTAAAGCGTGAGCATATATTTGCACGTGCTAGCATATTTTCGTCACCTGATAAAAGCACACGACCGTTTTCTGCTTTTACGTCATCAAATCCCATACGACGAAATTCATCGGCGGCAACACTTTCCACACCAAAAAGGCATGGAGCAACTAAATTAATTTTACTCATATTTTAACCTCAAAAAAAGGCGAAACGTTGCGTTTCGCCCATTAATTTTATCTTGTTCTTCTTTTAGTACGACCTGTTTCGGGATTTTTGCGTTTAAGGTCCGAAAACTTTTCGTCACTTGTTTGTTTAAAGCGGTTCATCATTTCTTCAAAACTTGCAGGTTCCTGTTTCTTGGGTGCCCAAGTGTAAGAATTATATGCGGGTTTTACAGGTTCTCTTTGTGGACGTTCTTGACGAGGACGTCGTGGCTGCTCCTGAGTTTTTTCGGGTTCAAGTGCGCGTTTAATTGAAAGACTAATTTTACCGTCTTCTGACAGGTTCATAACCTTCATTTTAACAACGTCGCCAACCTTAAAAAGTTCATTAATATCGTTAACGTATGTGCAGGAAACCTCTGAAATATGTACCATACCCGATTTTCCCTTACCAAGATCTGCAAAAATACCAAAATTTGTAATACCGGTAATTTTACCTTCCACAATTTCTCCCACAGTGAGCTGCTGCATTTTAGCTAATAATCCCCCTAAATTTTACCTAGTTGCCCGAAACGTCAATAAATACCTGTTCGTCAGAATAGATATAACCCAAACGTTCACGTGCGGCTTTTTCGATGATTTGTGTGTTTGATTCGTCGGCTAACATAGATTTAAGTTCAGCAATATCAACCTCTAAAGCGGCCTTTTGCTTTAAAACCTCATCACGTTCAGCCAAGGTTTTATTAAGAGTTGACCAAAGATTAAAAAGTGTTACAAATGCATAAACACATACACCAAGACAAAGCACCTTAAGAATAATACTGCGTTCTCTACGGGGTTTGCGTTTCACTAATAACACCTCCAACACTTAATTACATATAATATACAACACTCTACCCTTCTTTTTCAAGTGCTTTTTTTATATTTTTTTTGTTTTTTAACCAATTAAATAGATTTTTTATATTTTTTAAGAAAAATATTTCAACTTTATTAATAATGACATTTAAATAATCAATTATTTTTTCAAAACAAAAGCATATCATTTTTAAAAATGAAGCAAACATTTTAACCGTTAAACGTGATAAAGTTAAATAACAAGCCACAAAACCGATTATCAACCCTAAAATAACGTATGCTCTTATTTCGCCATTTGTAAGTGCCGATAAAAGCATAAAGGTAATTAACGTTATAAACACAAAGTAAAATACATCTTGAAAAAATACAGTTATATCATTAATTTTTATTGCTTTTCGTACTGCACGAATAAGGTCGTACAGTAAACAATAACCCATACCGAAAGCAACGGATATTAAAAACGATAAAAACTGTGAAGTGTTGTCAATTTCCCACATATTTATTTAAATAATTTTCCAAAAAACGAACCGCCGCTTTGGTTTTGTGTATATGCTACAGCATAAAGCTTACCCTCTAGTAAGAAATCGCCTGTTTTAGTGTCAAAATTAATTATATGAAGCTTTTCACCCTTAATTGTAACACCGCCAAGCGAAGTTTCCAGCATAACGGTTTCGTCATCAAAAGACAAACATTCCTTAACACCCGATATATTAATGTGTTTGCGATTTTCAATAATTATATTATTATTTTGTTTTATTGTATCTTCCATAAAAAACACCCCTTAAAAATATATTTAAAGGGTGTTTTTATTATTCAACTATTTTATACATAAGTGCTGCGTCTTCCTTGTGAATAGTTTCATTAAGTGATAAAACCTCTATCTTCACAATTCTTGTGCCGAAAGATACGGTAATTATATCCCCAACCTTAACGTCATAAGACGCGCGTGCAACCTTATCATTAACCAAAACACGACCGGCATCACACGCTTCATTGGCGATGGTGCGGCGCTTAATAATTCTTGAAACTTTTAAATATTTATCTAATCTCAAAATTAAAACCTCTAACAAAAATTAAGCCGCCTTTAAAGGCGGCTTAAAAAATCAATTACTTAACAGCAGCTTTTAAAGCAGCGCCTGCTTTGAATACAGGGTTCTTAGCAGCAGCAATTTCGATTTTTGCTTTGGTCTGGGGGTTGATACCGGTGCGAGCTGCACGTTCAGCAACCTTGAATGTACCGAAGCCGATAAGTTGTACAGAGCCGCCTGCTTTTAATTCAGCAGCAACAGTGTCAACAAAAGCTGCGAGAGCTTTTTCAGCGTCCTTCTTTGTAATGCCTGCTTTTTCAGCGATAGATGCAACTAATTCTGTCTTGTTCATTTTAGAACCTCCAATAATTTTTTTAAACGGAAAAGCAAAAATACTTGTCCGTACGTAACAAAGTACTATTTATTTTTACCATACTTTTTTGCAAAAATCAATAGTTTTTCGTCAGTTTTCTAATAAAAGTTAAAAAAATTACAAAGATTTGTATAAATTTTAATATTTTTTTAGAAAAACAACTATATAAGGTGTTTTATCAGCTGCTCAACATAGTCGTAAAGCACCGTTTCATCCGACACGTTCATTTCGCGATATGCCTCCTTTGCATCGCTTCCGGCATCATCAGAAACACGTCTTATTGCTAAGAAAGGAATATCGGTATAATCACAAACGTAAGCAATTGCCGCGGTTTCCATATCGCACGACATTGCACCGAAAGTATTTGCAAGATTAACTCTTACCTCATCATCGCAAATAAAACGGTCGCCCGTAACAGCGGTACCAATTTTAACGTTTGGAATTATTTTCTGTGCTAATGCTAAAAGATCTTTATCGGCATTATAAATATAATTTGGTTGTGAGGGTTTTTCACACGGTTTATAGCCCAAAACCTGCAGATCAAAATCGTGTTCTAAAAAACGGTCAGGCAATGATATTTCGCCACGTCCGATACCGCTAACGCCGCCAGATAAACCATAATTTAAAACCAAATCGCACCCCATACTGATAAGACAAACCGTTGCAGCAGCAGCGTTAACCTTACCTATGCCGCATAAAATTGAAATCACTTCTACACTTCCATTTTCTGTTTCGATTTGGTATTTATGCGCTTCTCTTTTTAAAATTTCAAGTTTTTCACAGTCGCCCGCCTCAACGCGACTTCTCAAAGATTTATATTCGTCACCGTCGGCAACTACTATGCCAATTTTTTCAAAATTCATTTTAAATTCCTTCTTCGTCGCTTGTAAATTCTAATTTTTGACCGCAAATTGGGCAAAAGATAATATTTTCTTCAATTGCAGCGCCGCAATTTGCACAAACGCGGTCTGCCTTTGCTTTGCGAATTTCTTCCTTAAGCTCTTCAATTTTTGCTAACTTTTCATCAATAGATGCAAGAAGCCCATCAACCGCTTCGTTATCAATTTCGCCTGTCTTTTTTAAATCATAAAAAGCTTTACCAAGCGATTTATAATCTTTATTTAGCTTACTTTCATAAGAAGCAATATTAAACTTTTGTTTGCCGGTATCTACCGCATCTTCGGTTGCTTTTACCGCTACGTCAAACGCCACTTTGGCTTTGTCAATTATTTCATCAAATAAATCCATTTATAACCCTCCGTTAATTTATTTTATATTCGGAATAAAATTTATCTATACCGTCTTTGCGAAGCATAAGTTCGTCAAAGCGGTTAATGTACTCATACGGGTATTTAAAATTGAAAATACGTTCAATAAAATCGCCATTCGGCTCACGCAGTTTTGTTACTGCCGATGCCCCACAAGCAAGTATCGAATGTGTTTCATCCATAATGTAAACGTTATAAAGACATTCAAAACCGTGCTTTGCATAACCCACGTTTTCAAGATTTCCAACCGTTTTACTTTGGCGGTACATATAGTATGGAAAAATGCCATTTTCACTTAAATAATTATTTGCAAAATCAACCATACTTGAAGCAATTTTACCCATTTCAATTTCGGGTATATTTCCACTAACCGTAAGGTTTGATGCACGTTTCATTGAAAGAGAATGAACCGTTACACTTTCGGGATTAAGTGCAACCACCGTTTTTACGGTATTGCAAAAACTTTCAAAATCGTCGCCTGTAAGCCCGGCAATAAGGTCCATATTGATATTTTTAAAGCCACATTCGCGCGCCAATTCATACACTTCAACAGTTTTAGCCGAAGTATGTCGTCTGCCAATAATTTCTAAAACCTTGTCATTCATTGTTTGGGGGTTAATGCTAATTCTTGTGGCGCCGCCCGCTTTTATTGCCATCAGTTTTTCTTTGGTAATTGTATCGGGCCTACCCGCTTCAACGGTATATTCCAAAACATTTTCTAAATCAAAATTATCTTTAACGGTGTTCATAACTCTTGTCAGTTGTTCGGCCGTTAAGGTAGTAGGTGTGCCGCCACCGATATAAACCGTCATAAGCTTTAAACCGTTTGCTTTCGCTTTTTGTGCGGTAATCTCGAGTTCTTTACACAAAAGGTCAACGTACTGCGGTATATACGCTTTTGCCTGTTCAACCGAATGTGACACAAAAGAACAATAATTACATCTTGAGGGGCAAAATGGCACCGATATGTAAAGCGAAAAAGAATTGGGCTTTGAAAGCGTTGTAATTTTGTTTTCGCCTTTTATGGTTTCCTTACAAAGCGCAATCTTTTTGTCACTTACCATTAAATAGTTCTTAAAATAGTTTTCGGCATAGTCAAGTCCGTTTAATTTTGTAATTCTTGAAAAAAGCTTCGCAGGGCGAACACCCGTTAAAATACCCCATTGAGGCGAATAATTAAAACATTCTTTGAGGCATTCGAAAAGCGCCAATGCTAAAAACAGTTCACTATCTTTCGTAAAATCGCCGTTAATGGCTTCTATTTTTCGACAGCAAGTAAACCATTTGCCCCCAAAAAACAGTTCGGCGACCGCCTTATCGCCCAATTCGGCAATTGCAACGGCGTCACCCTCTGCCTTACCATTCGAAAATTCAATTTTTTCAAAGGGCAAAAAAAGTCTTATTAGTTTTTCAAGTTCATATTTAAAATCATTATTAATTAAACAAAGTTGCATTATTAACCTCTGATAAAGGGATTATAAATCTTTTCTCGTTTAATACTGCTTTGTTCCCCATGACCCGAAAGAAGTATTGTATCATCAGGCAAGGTGTAAAGCATTTTAACCGAATTTTCTAGAGTTTTAAAATCTCCACCCGGAAAATCGGTCCTACCAATACTGCCTTCAAAAAGTGTATCGCCCGAAAACAGTATATCGTTACATTTATAACATACTCCGCCTACAGTATGACCCGGTGTGTGAATTACTTTAAAGGTAATATCACCAACAGTAATTTCTTGCGAATCCTTCAAAAGAATATCGGCATTAAAAGGTTTAAGCGGCACACCGAAAAGCGACGATAAATTTATATGGGTGTCGCCAAGCGCAAACGCATCGTGTTCACCAATGGCAATTTTTGTGTCGGTAAGCTTTGCCAACTGTTCCGCAAAACCAACGTGGTCAAAGTGACAATGGGTCAAAAGAATTAATCTTTCCTTTTGGCTTGACTGTTTTAAAAAATCAAGTGCTTCTATTGAATAATAACCGGGGTCAATTACCACTGCCGCATTTTCGGTATAAATTAAATAACAATTTACCGAAATATCGCCAAGGACTAGTTTTTTAATTTCCATTTTTTCTCCAAATTTCAGTATCAAACAAAATTGTTACCGGTCCATCATTAACAAGCGATACCTTCATATCTGCGCCAAATATCCCCTTTTCAACACGACCCACACCAAGTTCTTTTAGTTTTTCGCAGTAAATATCATAATACTTACTTGCTTTGTCGGGTTGCATTGCGTTAATAAACGACGGACGATTACCCTTTTTGACGTCGGCACAAAGTGTAAACTGTGAAATAACAAGTATTTCGCCATTAACATCGAGTACCGATTTATTCATTTTATCATTTTCGTCACAAAAAACACGCAAATTAACCGTCTTTTTTGCAAGAATTTCAATATCTTCTAAGGTGTCGCCTTCAGCCGCGCCAAACAGTATCATATAACCGTTACCACAACCGCCGACAACTTCGTTATCAACTGAAACCGAAGCACTTGACACCCTTTGTATAACTGCTTTCATTTATTGATTAATCCTTTCAACGCTGAAAATACCACTAACCTTTTCAATGCGCATTATAATACTGTTTAAGTGTTCAACACTTTCAGCACTGATAGTCATTAAAACAGTACAGTTACCGTTTTTAAGCTGGCGGGCATTAATGCTGTGAATAGGTACGCGCATATTATTAACAGCGTTCATAATTTCAATTAATATACCTTGACGGTCAATTGCAGTAGCGCGCAAGGTTGAAGTAAAGCTTTCAAGCTTTGTACCGTCCCAATAGGCAGTAATCCAACGCGCAGGTTCGGGACTGTCAGCAATGTTAACCGGAACATTATTACAATCGCGCTTATGAATTGAAACGCCGTGACCGCGTGTGATATAACCGATGATATCATCTCCGGGAAGCGGGTTACAACAATGTGAAAACTTAATAAGACAGTTGTCAACACCTTCAACGATAACACCGTCTGAAGACTTGCTTGAACGGTTTGCATTAATGGGTACAATTTCGGGTGGTTTCTTTTCGGCAACCTTTTTGTTGTAATCGTCTTTAATGCGTGGAATGATTTTGGAAAGTAAAATACCACCGTAACCAATAGCAGCATAAAATTCTTCCCCATTTGCAAGACGGTGTCGACGTGCCAAATCATCAACAAATTCTTCCATTTCACTGTCGGAAATTTCAATATTATTACGGCGAAGTTCCTTTTCAAAGTCAGCTTTACCTGTAACAATGTTTTCGCTTCGTTTTTCTTTTTTAAACCACGAACGAATTTTTGCTTTAGCCGAAGAAGTAACCGCAATATTGAGCCAGTCACGGCTGGGGCCATGCCCCGCCTGATTAGTGGTTAAAATTTCAATAACTTCACCTGTTTTTACCTCATGGTTTATAGGAACAATTTTACCGTCAACCTTTGCACCAACCATTCTTACGCCCACAGCCGAGTGAATTTGGAAAGCAAAGTCAACAATTGTTGCGCCTAAAGGCAGATTAATAACGTCTCCCTTAGGTGTAACAGCAAAAACATCTTCTTGCGAAAGGTCAACCTTGATATTGCGAATAAGCTCACTTTCATCTTCGCTGGCTTCTTGGTTTTCAATAATTTGCCTAACCCAAGCAAGACGGTCTTCAAGCTTTTTATCGTTATCTTTGATGCCTTCCTTATACTTCCAGTGCGCCGCAATACCGTATTCGGCAGTGTGGTGCATTTCAAAAGTACGAATTTGAATTTCAAACGGAATACCGCTTCTACCGATAACGGTAGTATGAAGCGATTGATACATATTTGGTTTTGGGGTTGAAATGTAGTCCTTAAACCTGTTGGGAATTGGACGGAACATATCGTGCATTATACCTAAAATATTGTAACAATCGGCAACCGAATCGGTTATAACACGAATGGCATAAATATCGTAAATTTCATCAAAGTCGCGGTTTTGAACATACATTTTGCGGTAAATACCGTGAATTGATTTTACACGACCTTGAAACGATAATGTAACGTTTGGCATTTCTTCACGCAAACGTTCTTCAATGCGGCTTTTTATTTCATTAAGGATTTGTTCACGATGTTGTTTTCGGTGCATAAGCAATTCTTCAATATCGTGATAAGCCACAGGGTCAAGATGCTTAATTGCCAAATCTTCAAGCTCTTCCTTAACGGGACGAATACCAAGACGATGTGCAATTGGAGCATAAATTTCTAACGTTTCAACCGAAATATCACGTTGTTTTTGTTCGCGCATTGCATCAATTGTACGCATATTGTGAAGTCGGTCTGCAAGTTTAATAATTATTACGCGAATGTCCTTACCCATTGCAATAAGCATTTTGCGAAGACTTTCTGCCTGCTGTTGCTCTTTTGTGGAAAAGTTTAATCGACCAATTTTTGTCACACCATCAACCAGCAATGCAACTTCGGCACCAAACATTTCTTTAATATCTTCAATTGTATGGTCGGTATCTTCCACAACATCGTGCAAAAGAGAAGCCGCAATTGACTGACTGTCCATACCAAGTGAAATTACAATTTTTGCAACGTTAAAGGGGTGGTAATAATAATCCTCACCCGAAACACGTTTTTGTCCCCTATGGGCAGTAACACAAAGTGTGAAAGCCCTTTCGACCATGTCAAAATCATAATTTCCGCCATAATTTTCCATAACTTGTTTTAATTCGTTATAGTTTTTTAATTCCATTTCGGTCAAGACTTCTCACACTCCTTTGTCAGTAAACTAAATGTATCAGAATTCATTAAATTTGTTTTGGGTGCATTTTGTACCAGGTAAAAAACACCGTCATTATTTTTAATTAAATTAAGTTGCAATAAAACTTCAAGTGCAACTTCAGTTTTACCTATACCAATATCGTTTAAAAACGCATTTAAAAGTTTTTCTTTTATAATACCGTTTTTAGTAACTGCACGATATACATTACCCACTTCTTCACGTGTGGGAGTAATTTTTAATGGTATATACTTTCTTCCGGACTTAAAGGCGTTAAAATTAAGTATACTGTCAATAACAATTTGGTCTTCAACACCGCTTATACGCATTTCTTTAATAACAACGCTTACGGTATAATTGCCATTGAAATAGTTAGTAGAAACCGTTACGGCCAAGTCAAGCACGTCACCAAGGTTATAGCAAAAGTTCTCACTGTTAACACCAAAAAGTAATGCTTGAAATGTGTTTTCTCCCTTTGTAAATAAAAGCTTTAGATGCTTATTGTTTGCAATTGGGGTTATTCTTTGAAGTGTTACACCAAACACACCAAAAAGCGGTTCGGGATTATCAAACCCAAATGGTTCAAGTGTTTTAATGCTTTCAGACAAATCAACCGTTAAAGCCGACGGATTAATTTTACAGTCCAAATTCAAAACAGGTGGAAGATACGGCAACTTTTGGGCATAATCGTTAACAGCTTTTCTAAAGTTTTCTATATCTTCACTTTTAAGACTAACACCCGCCGCCTGCGAATGACCGCCAAATTTTGTTAAAAAATCCTTGCCGCTTACAATTACGTCATAAAGCGAAAAGCCCTCATAACTTCTACCAGAGCCATGCGCTATATCGCCATCTTTAGAAATAACAATTGCGGGTTTTCCGTATTTTTCACAAATACGAGAAGCAACAATACCAACAACACCTGCATGCCAATTATCGCCATCAACAACAATAACGCGGTCAAAATTATAACCATTTTTTTCAATAACACAAATCGCTTCATCGCATATTTTCTTTTCGGTTTGTTGGCGGAGTGAATTATCAGCATCAATTTCGTTTGCAATTTCAAGCGCGGTCATCATATCATCAGTTACAAGAAGTTCAACCGCACGGCCGGCATTTCCCATGCGCCCTGCCGCATTTATACGCGGGCAAATACCAAATGCAATTCTGGATGCATTAACGTCGCTTAGGTTAACTCCTGCAACGTTTAAAAGCGCACGAAGCCCCACAAGACAGTTAGAATTTTTAAACATATTAATGCCATATTTAACAATAATTCGGTTTTCCAACGTTAGTGGCATTATATCAGCAATAACCGCAACCGACAAAATATCGGCATAAAGTGGTAAAAGTTCTTCTGGCTCTGCCCCTTCCATAACGCATATAAGTTTAAAGGCAACCTCAGCCCCACAAATTGACTTAAAGCCAGACGGACAGTCGGATCTATGCGGGTCAACTACTGCGGCGGCATTTGGTAAACGCTCAGGCGGTAAGTGATGGTCGGTTACAACAACCTCTATACCAAGTTGCTTTGCAAGTTCAATTTCATCAAAGCAAGAAATACCGTTATCAACCGTTATAATTAAATCAACTTCTAATTCTTTTAAACGACGTACCGCGTCACAGTTCATTCCATAACCTTCGCTGAAGCGGTCGGGTATGTAATAAATACAATCCGCCCCACGTGTTTTTAAATACTTATACAAAAGCGCTGTGGCAGTAACACCGTCACAGTCGTAGTCACCGTAAATCGCAATCTTTTTGTTATCGTTAATATTCTTATTAACAACGTCGGCGGCATGCATAATATCAATAAGCTCATACGCGTCTGAAAAATATGGCTCGTCAGATAAAAATTGTTCTAAATCAGTAGGGTCGGTATAACCGCGTGAAGAAGCAATTAGCGCAACTATTGGTTCAACGTCACATTCAAGCGCTAATTCTTTTGCCTTAATTCTATCGACTGATTTTACTTCCCATTTTTTAAATGCCATATTCTTCACCGCCCTTTAGATATAATAACCCAATATAATAATATATAATAACACTTTTTATCTGTTTTTTCAATAATAATATGAAAATAAAATAGCTCCACAGGAATTAACCTGCGGAGCTTAATTATTAAGTTATTTATAAGAGCTTTGTTTAGCGAGTGAAAAATCAACGTCGCCAAGATATTTAATGCTATCAAGACCCAAATAATCACACAAATCTTTCATTTCAGCAACGGTATTAATATTAACGTCAATACCGTTTTTCATACGATCGGCAGATGCGATAATTTCCTTTTCGCCATGTGTATAAATGCGTTCTTGACCTTCGGCTTTGGGTGCGTCGCGAAGCTCCTGCAAAAATACAGAAAAACGTTCTTTAAGTGCATCAGTGTCGCCGAATACTTTGGGGTCAATAACCATAAAGCCGTGACAAGTGCCACCCTTTCCGTCAATATGTGTATGGTTTGAAGTTAAGCCACCCGAAAAAATCGAACAGAAAATTTCACAAAGCATACCATAACCATAACCCTTGTGACCGCCAAGTGCTTCGGTATCGCCACCAAGCGGAACTATACCACCACCGTTTTTACCGACAATATTTTTAAGTACACGGTCGGCATCACTGCAGGGTTTACCGTTTTCGTCCAATGCCCAACCGTCAGGCAAGGGTTTGGAAAGCTTATTGTAAATTTCAAGCTTGCCCCTTGTTACAACGGTAGTTGATGAATCAAAGAAAAACGGGTACGGTTCAGCCGGCATAGAAATTGCAATAGGGTTAGAACCAAGCATTGCTTTACGTGCATAGGTAGGCACCATTATTGCTTCAGAATTTGTCATAGCAAATCCGATAAGACCTTGGTCGCACGCCATTTTTGCATAATAACCTGCAATGCCAAAGTGGTTGGAATTTTTAACGCTTACAACCGCCATACCACTTACCTTTGCCTTTTCAATTGCAAGGTTCATAGCATCAATTGAAATTAACTGCCCCATTCCGTCATGACCGTCAATAACAGCCGAAACAGGAGTTTCAAATACTATTTCGGGTTTTGCATCAACGTGAATTAAGCCCTTTTCAATGCCCTTATGGTAGCGAACGAGACGTTGCATACCGTGTGATTCAATACCGTAAACGTCAGACAAAAGTAAAACGTCGGTAATTTTTTTAGCTTCTTCAGTTGTAAAACCAAATTTTACAAAAGCGTCAACACAAAAGGTATTTAATTGTTCAAATGAATATCTGATATACATAAAATTTCCTCTTTTCGAAAAATTTAACTGTTTAAATTATATCATAATTTAATTCATTTGACTATATGTCATTTTTGCACTAACTTATTTTAAGTTTTAAACGAAGCTTATCGCTAATCATTGCAATAAATTCAGAATTAGTGGGTTTTCCTCTTTGGTTTTGAATTGTGTAACCGAAATAAGAATTCAAAACATCGATATCTCCCCTGTCCCACGCAACCTCAATTGCGTGACGAATTGCCCTTTCAACACGAGAGGCGGTAGTTGCATGGCTTTTGGCGATTGTTGGGTATAATAATTTTGTGACAGAATTTATAATTTCACTGTTTTTAACCGATAAAATTATAGATTCACGCAAATAATGGTAACCCTTAATATGTGCCGGAACACCTATTTGGTGCATAATTTCGGTAACCATAATTTCAAGTTCATTATCGCCGACTGAATTGTTATTAAGTACAAGGGGAGCTTTTTCATTCTTCCAACCGGAAAGCTTTATAATTCTTTCAGCCATTGTTTTAACGTCAAAAGGTTTTAAAAAGTAATAACATGCACCCGCATTTAAAACTTCTTTTTCTATTCTTGGATTTGCATAGCTTGACATAACCATTACAAGCGGTACATCCTTTTTATCTAACTCACCCAAAGCATCAAGTACACCTAAAACATCAAGATTAGGCATAAAGATTTCCGCAAGCAAAACGTCGGGCTTTTCGGCTTTTACTGTCGATAAAACCTTTAATCCGTCTTTTGGGGTAAGAATTACTTCCATTCCGTAACTGCTTAACACCTTTGCGGCATTTTTCGAAAAATCTTCGACATCATCAGCAATTACAATTTTCAATTTTTTATTCATATTTTTGCCTCCCGGTAAAATGTTTTTACATATTTTACCATATTATTCCATACAAATCAAGCAATTCGTGAAAAAAAGTGCCATTTTTACAATTAAATATGATAAATAACCACATTCACTCTTTTTCGTCATAGTCACTTGACAAAAAATTCTTCGGCATTTACAATTATATTATCAAATTCAAAGGAAAAAGTTTATGAATCCACAATTTTCTCGAACCGAAAATTTAATAGGAAAAAACGCCTTAAAAAAACTTGAAAATTGTCACATTGCAGTTTTTGGTGTCGGCGGTGTTGGTGGCTATACAGTAGAAGCGTTTGCACGCGCAGGGGTTGGTAAAATCGATATTGTTGACAATGATAAAGTAGATATTACAAACCTTAACCGTCAAATTATTGCACTTCATTCAACCGTTGGAAAATTAAAGGTTGAGGTTATGCGCCAAAGAATTCTTGATATTAACCCCAATTGCATTGTAGAAATATTCCCTATTTTATTTTTGCCCGAAAATTCAAACGACTTTGATTTTTCAAAATATGATTACGTTGTTGATGCAATTGATAACGTTACCGCTAAAATTGAACTTGCAGTAAAATGTCAAGAATGTGGTACCCCTTTAATTTCTGCAATGGGTACCGGAAACAAGCTTGACCCCACCCTTTTTGAAATTTCCGATATATATAAAACAAGCGTTTGTCCGCTTGCTAAAGTAATGCGGTATGAACTTAAAAAACGCGGCATTAAAAAACTAAAAGTTTTATATTCAAAAGAAATTCCACACAAAAATGAAGATGAACCAAGAACTCCTATGAGCATAAGCTTCGTTCCCTCTTGCGCGGGGCTTATAATTGCAGGAGAAGTAATAAAAGATATAATAAAAAAAGAGCCATAATCGGCTCTTTTTTTGCTTTAGTTAAATATTAAATATAACACGCCCCAAATAACCGGCAAAAGCATTGCAACGTATTTAACTGAAATTATAAAAATCCACATAAGTGTTTCTAAAAAAGTGATTTTTATATACATTGTCATGGCTCGCTGAAAAATTGAAACAACAATTGCCGAAGCACCAATTATTGCGGTGGCTAACCAGTAGCTTTCCATTTGAATAAAAAGCCCCGAAATTACACAAAAAGCAATTGCGGCCAAAACAAATGCAAAACGTTTTAATAAATAAAAGAACAAATATTTATTAAGCTTTTTCTTTTCAAACCGTCCCGAAACCTCGGGTTCATAGGTCAAGGTAGTTTGACAAATGGGACACACCATATCTGCTTTAACCGTCATTTGACATAAAGGACATTTTTTCATTTTTCATTCTCCTTAAATTTTTCCAAAAACGAGTGTATTTCGCCCGAGTCACAGTCACGAAATGCCGGCATTGTTGCCAAATTTACATTGTGAAGACTTCTGAAAATATTGTCAGCGGCATTTGGATTAATAGAGTTCATATATTTTATAAGTGCTTTAGTTTCTTTGCGTTTTGAAAGGTCTTCCCTGTCTTTACTGTCACGTGTCAGCTTACAAGCGCACTGCAAAAAACGCAAACCGTTATAATTTGCCCAGGAAATAATATCGGCTTCCTTCACGCGATACAGCGGTCTTATTAACTGCATACCCTCAAAGTTGGTGCTGTGAAGCTTTGGAAGCATTGTTTTAATTTCACTTGAATAGCACATACTCATTAAAACTGTTTCAATAACGTCATCAAAATGGTGGCCTAAAGCAACTTTGTTACAGCCAAGCTCCTGTGCCTTACTGTAAAGACAGCCACGGCGCATACGTGCGCACAAATAACAGGGCGAGCC
>JAZNJR010000025.1:0-8014 GCA_045578165.1 Acutalibacteraceae bacterium | reverse complement strand
CTTTTAGCAATTTGTAGTAAATTGTAGAAAAAACATATTTACTACTTGACTTTTTGAGGGTAAAATAGTATAGTTTTTTCATAGGTAAAACTTTAGTTTTCCAAAGCATCTGTGTAGAGCGCTGTTTTTAATCTTATGCCGTAGTTTCCGCAAATTAAATTTGCGAGAAAACTATGAAAAACCCTTTGTTCAGGGCATAAAAAACAAATTCGGCGGGTATCGCACAGGGTAAAAATTTATTCTTGTGTCGACACTAAGACCATATAAAGCTTTATGGTTGTTGTTGAACAAAGGGGGATGCTTTCTTCATGCAAAAAGAAAATATTGTACAACTCAAAAATATATCGGTTGCCTTTGATGACCAGGTTATTTTGGACAACTTATCACTTGATATCAAAGATAAGGAGTTTATAACCTTTCTTGGTCCTTCGGGTTGCGGTAAAACCACCACTCTTCGTCTAATTGCAGGGTTTTTGGAACCTGACGAGGGTGATGTTTTATTTGAGGGCAAAAAAATAAATGGTGTGCCTGCTTATAAACGTCAGGTTAACACCATTTTTCAGCGTTATGCCCTTTTTCCACATCTTAACGTTTATGAAAATATTGCTTTTGGTTTAAGAATTAAAAAACTAACCGAAAACGAAATTAAACAAAAGGTTGAAGAAATGTTAAAGCTTGTCAACCTAACAGGGCTTGAAAAGCGTCATATTGATACCCTTTCAGGCGGTCAGCAGCAACGTGTTGCAATTGCACGCGCCATTGCCAACCACCCCAAAGTTTTACTTTTGGATGAACCCCTTGCAGCGCTTGACTTAAAGCTTCGCAAAGATATGCAAAAGGAACTTAAAAAAATCCAACAACAACTTGGCATTACTTTTGTGTTTGTAACCCACGACCAAGAAGAAGCACTCACCATGTCTGACCGTGTGGTTGTTATGGACGGCGGTAAAATTCAGCAAGTGGGCACCCCGCAAGATATTTATAACGAACCCCAAAACGCTTTCGTTGCCGACTTCATTGGCGAATCTAATATTCTTGACGGTAAAATGCTTCGTGACTTTTACGTTGAATTTTCGGGTCAAAGATTTGACTGCTTAGACAAGGGTTTTAACGAAAACGAAAACGTTGACGTTGTTGTTAGACCCGAAGACGTTGATATTGTACCCGTTGATAAGGGTATGCTTACAGGTATTGTTACCTCGGTTTCTTTCCTTGGTGTTCATTACGAAATTATTGTTGACATCGGTGGCTTTAAATGGATGATTCAAACTACCGATGAGCATTTTGTTGATGACAAAGTTGGTCTTTACATAGAACCGGATGCCATTCACATTATGAAAAAGAGTGAATATTCGGGTCTTTACGGTGACTATTCAAGTTATAGTGAAGAAATCGACCACCTCTCCGATATTATCGAGGAGGAATAACAAGAATGAACAAAAAAAGTTTTGGTAATCAGCTTTTGGCTGCACCACATATTGTTTGGTCGGTTATATTCATTGTGGTACCGCTTTTTATAATGCTTTATTTTGCGTTTACAAGTGCTGACGGTGGCTTTACACTTGAAAACATTAAGCAAATTGGGCTTTATAAAAAAGCGTTTGGTATTTCAATTTTATATGCCGCTATCGCAACGGTTATAACATTGCTTCTTGCCTACCCAATGGCCTATTTTATGACAAAGGTTAATATTTCGTCACAAAGAATGCTTATGATGATTGTAATGATTCCTATGTGGATGAACTTTCTTATTCGCACGTATTCTTGGATTACAATTTTAGCAAACACAGGTCTTATAAACACGTTTTTGGGTAAATTGGGTATTGAACCTTTAAAGCTTATAAACACGCCCGGCGCAGTTATATTGGGTATGGTTTATGACTTTATTCCTTATATGATTTTACCGATTTATTCGGTTATGTCTAAAATTGATAAATCGCTTTTGGAAGCGTCGGAAGACCTTGGCTCAAATGCATTTAATAAATTTAGACGCGTTATTTTACCACTTAGCCGCCCGGGTATTATTTCTGGCATTACAATGGTGTTTGTCCCGTCGGTTAGTACCTTCTACATTTCCCAAAAGCTTGGCGGTAACAAAACAATGCTTGTTGGCGACGTTATTGAATATTTCTTCAATGCGGGACCCGATTATTACAACGTTGCTTCTGCCATTTCTATGGTGCTTATGGTAATGATTTTGGTTTGTATGGTTATTATGAACCGCTTCTCTGACGATGACAGCGAGGGGGTAATTATATGAAAATACTTTCCCGCCTTTATATAGCACTTATTTTGTTTTTCCTTTATGCCCCTGTGGCCGTAATGATTATTTTTTCCTTTAATTCCTCAAGCTCGGTTTGGGTGTTTGAGGGTTTTTCAACCAAATGGTATGAAGGTCTTGTATACGATACAACAATGCTTACCGCACTTCAACACACACTTATAATTGCGGTGTTATCTGCACTTATTTCTACCATACTTGGTACGGCTGCTGCTGTAGGCATTTTAGCAATTCGCAAAAAGCTTGCATCTTCACTTGTAATGTCAATGACAAACATTCCTATGATGAATGCCGACATTGTAACAGGTATTTCATTAATGCTTTTGTTTATTTTTGTGGGAAATTTGTTTGGTCTTAATGAATCGCTTGGTTTTATAACGGTTCTTGCAGCACACATAACATTTAATCTTCCTTACGTTATATTATCAGTTATGCCAAAGCTTAAACAAACTGACGCGAATTTAGTTGATGCTGCAATGGACCTCGGTTGCACACCCTTTAAAGCATTTTTTAAGGTTATTTTACCCTCAATTTCAACCGGTATTGCAACGGGTGCAATTATGGCGTTTACCCTATCGCTTGATGACTTTGTTATAAGTTATTTTACTTGCGGTAAATACCAAACACTACCCATTGTTATTTACAATATGACTAAAAAGTCGGTAACACCCGACACTTATGCCCTTTCAACAATTATTTTCTTTGTTGTGTTCTTGCTTTTGTTGCTTTACAATATGTTACAAAACAAAAGTGAAAAGCAGGCCAATATGCGAAAGGTTGGTGCGAAATGAAAAAAATATTAAGCATTTCATTAATTTTCGCACTTTTAACCCTTTCACTGTGTGGATGCGGATACGAATACCAAAAATTAAACCTTCGCGCAAAGTACACACGCGAATTTGCGGGTACAGAAATTACCGTTTACAATTGGGGCGAATATATTTCGGACGGTGCTGACGGTACAATTGACGTTAACCGTGAATTTGAAAAGCTTACGGGCATTAAAGTCAATTACTTAACCTTTGAAAGCAACGAAACAATGTATTCGCAGGTTAAAAATGGCGGTGTTAAGTATGATATTATCATTCCGTCAGATTATATGATTCAGCGCCTTATTAAAGAAAAAGAACTTCAAAAAATTGACACTGAAAAGCTTTCCAATTACGATTTAATTGATGAACGTTATAAATCGGTTTACTTTGATAAAAAGAATGAATATACCGTACCTTATAACGTTGGTATGGTTGGTGTTATTTATAACCCAAAATTAGTTGGCGAGGTTGAACATTCCTGGAACGTTTTGTGGGACAAAAAATATAAGGATAAAGTACTTAACTTTAATAACCCACGCGACGCTTTTATGACCGCCCAAATGCTTTTAGGGCTTGACCTTAACAGCGAAAACACAAAAGACTGGAACAAAGCCGCCGACAAATTAAAAGTTGGCAAGGCAAATTTGCAGTCTTACGTTATGGACGAGGTTTACGGTAAAATGGAAACAGGCGAAGCCGCCATTGCACCTTATTATGCGGGCGACTATTTAACAATGGTTGAAACCAACCCCGACCTTAAATTCTTCTACCCAAAAGAAGGCACAAACATTTTTATTGATTCGGTTTGTATTCCGAAAAATGCTAAAAACGTGGATGCGGCAATGCTTTATATTAACTTTTTATTAGAGCCCGAAATTGCCACCGCAAATGCCGAATATATCGGTTATGCATCCCCGAATACTGCGGTAATTAATAACGAAGATTATTACTATTACCAAAACGAAATTTTGTACCCTAAAGACGAAGATATGCCAAAGGTTCAGTATTATCACGATATTGACGACAAAATTCGCATATATTATGAAACCTTGTGGGTACAAGTAAAACTGTATTAATAACACGACCTCTTTCGAGGTCGTTTTTTATTGTCCTAATTCCTTTGTCCTTTTAAATGATGCCTGTACGGTATCGTTAACGATACTGTCAAATTCAGAATTAATAAGCACTTCAACGCCTTCAATGGTTGAGCCCTTAGGACTGCATACACGTTGGCGTAAAACTTCGGGGCTTTCGCCGCTTGTAAGCAGAAGTTCCGCCGCGCCTTTAAGTGTTTGGGCGGCATATAGAATTGCTTTTTCTTCACTCAAACCAACCTTTTCTCCCGCCCTTGCCAAAGCATTTGCAAAGGTGTAAACAAATGCCGGGCCGCAACCCGATATAACCGAGCCCGCATCAATTAAATCTTCCGGTATTTTATCAATTTTGCCCGAATATTTTAAAGCATTTTCAAATTCATTAACTTCATCGTCAGTAATTACGGGGCAGGTTGCATATAAAAGCATACCCTCACCCACAGCAACCGGCGTATTGGGCATAATACGAATAGTAGGCAGTTTGGCATCTAAAATTTCGTTATACTTTGAAATCTTAAGCCCTGCCGCCATTGTAACTAAAATAAAACGGTCATCCCTTGCCTTTAAAAGCGGTGCAAGTGGTGACAAAACCTCCGCCATAACCTGCGGTTTTACACCTAAAAAGATGTATTTGGTGTTTTTAACAATTTCTTCATTGTTGCTTACAGTTGCCAGGATTTTTTGAGCCAAAGCATTTGCCTTTTCAAAATCGGGGTCAGACAGTAAAATTTCATTACCCCCTACCGACTTTGCAACAGCGGTGGCTAAAGCACCGCCCATATTTCCACAACCTATAAAGCCAAACATTTTGGTTGACATAATGTTATCTCACCTGACCGTTTCCTTTAATAATATACTTATAAGTATTAAGCTCTTCAAGGCCCATTGGTCCTCTTGCGTGAATTTTTTGGGTGGAAATACCCATTTCGCAGCCAAGACCGAATTCGCCGCCGTCAGTAAAACGGGTTGAAGCATTAACGTAAACCGCCGCAGAATCAACACAAGCGGTAAAAATTTCGGCAACAGCATCATCATTTGTAATAATGCTTTCACTGTGGTGGGTGGAATGTGCGGCAATGTGATTTACCGCTTCAACTACACCGTCAACAATTTTTATCGCCATTTTATAATCTAAAAATTCGGTATCAAAATCATCTTCACCTGCGGGTGTAATCTTTATTATACCGCAAGTTTCACGGCAACCGACAAGCTCTACCCTGTTTTTAAACAATTCATAAAGACGGGGTAAAAATTCATTTGCTATGGCTTTGTCCACAAGCAAAACTTCTGCCGCGTTACATACCGACGGGCGACTTGTTTTTGCGTTATTAATAATGTTAAGCGCCATATCAAAATCGGCAGTTTTTTCAACAAAAACGTGGCAAATGCCTGTGCCTGTTTCAATGCAGGGCACCTTTGCATTTTCAACACACGCCTGAATTAAGCCCTTACCACCACGTGGAATTAGTACGTCAACCAAACCACGCGCAGTCATAAGTTCATTAGCGCTTTGGCGGGTTGTGTCTTCAACGAGGTTTACATAATCACTGTTTATACCGCATTCATTAAGTCCAGATTTAAGCGCTTTAACAATTGCTTTTGCCGAGTTAAAGGCCTCTTTACCGCCACGAAGCACACAAACGTTACCGCTTTTAAAAGCCAAAGCAGCAGCGTCAGAAGTAACGTTTGGGCGACTTTCGTAAATAATTGCAACCACGCCGATAGGCACCGCAACCTTATTTACAACAAGACCATTTTCAAGTGTGTGACTGCTTAAAACCTTGCCGACATTATCGGGCAAATCGCGAACATCTTCTATTCCCTTTGCCATTGCTTTAATACGGTCGGTATTTAGCATTAAGCGGTCAAGCATGGTATCGCTTATTTTGCCCTTTGCGTTTTCCATATCAATAGCATTCGCCGCCAAAATATCATCGGTAGCGTCAACAAGCGCCTTTGCCATTGCGGTTAAGGCGTTATTTTTTATATCGGTCGGCAAAGCAGCGCCCAAAGACACCGCCTTTGCCTTTTTAAGTAATTCTAAAGTTGTCATTACCGTTCTCCCACAAAACGAGTGCCAACGTTTTTACCGTCAACAATATCATATAGATATGCAGGTGTATCGCCGTTTGCAATAACCATATCTATTCCCTGCTTTGTAACGATTTTAGCCGCCTTAATTTTGGTTGCCATACCGCCTGTGCCAAGCTTACTGCCAACACCGCCTATCATTGCATTAATGGTTTCATCAATTTTTTCAACCCTATGTAAAAGCACTGCGTCAGCATTTTGATGCGGGTCTGCGGTGTAAAGCCCGTCAATATCGGACAAAATTATAAGCAAATCGGCTTTAATTGCGGTTGCAACAATAGCGCCCAAAGTATCATTATCGCCTATTTCAATTTCAGCGGTCGAAATCGAGTCGTTTTCGTTAATAATCGGTATAACCGACAATTCTAATAAGCGGCACATTGTGTTTTCAAAGTTTTTACGACGAATGTTGTCGCCTACATCTTCGCCGGTTAAAAGAATTTGTGCAACGGTGTGATTATACTGCGAAAACAAACGGTCGTAGGTATACATAAGCTCGCATTGACCGACTGCGGCCGCCGCCTGTTTGGTAGGAATATCACGCGGTTTTTCGGTAAGAGAAAGCTTACCTACACCCATGCCGATAGCGCCCGAAGACACTAAAATAACTTCATTTCCTGCATTTTTAAGGTCACTCATAACCTTGCAAAGCTCTTCTACCCTATGTATGTTTAAAAGACCCGTTTTGTGCGCCAAGGTTGATGTACCTATTTTTACAACAATACGCATTTTAAAAATCCCCTAATTAGAGAGTTGCGGCCATAACCGCTTTAATAGTGTGCATACGATTTTCGGCTTCGTCAAATACAATAGACTGACTGCTTTCGAAAACCTCGTCAGTAACTTCCATTTCGCTTATACCGAAACGTTCGCCAATTTGTTTGCCAAGTGTAGTTTTAAGGTCGTGGAAAGATGGTAGACAATGCATAAATACTGCCTTTTCCCCTGCGTTTTCCATAACCTTTTTATTAACCTGATATGGCGATAAATCTTTAATTCTTTCTGCCCAAACCTCGTCCGGCTCACCCATTGAAACCCAAACGTCAGTTGCAATAACGTCGGCATTTTTTGTGGCTTTCATAGGGTCGGTTTCAAAAGTAATGGTAGCCCCTGTTTCTTTAGCAATTTCCCTGCATTTTGCAACTAAATCACTTGCGGGGAAGTATTTTTCGGGTGCACAAATTGTTACATTCATACCCATTTTGGCGCAACCTACCATGTAAGAATTACCCATATTATAACGGGCGTCGCCCATATATACAAAGTTAATTCCCTTTAAATAACCAAACTTTTCTTTAATGGTTAAAAAGTCAGCCAAAATTTGTGTTGGGTGGAATTCGTTGGTTAAACCGTTCCATACGGGAACACCCGCATATTTAGAAAGTTCTTCAACAATTTCCTGTCCAAAACCGCGGTATTCAATACCGTCATACATACGTCCAAGTACACGTGCAGTATCGGCAATGCTTTCCTTTTTGCCGATTTGTGAGCCCTGAGGGTCTAAATATGTAACACCCATACCCAAATCGTACGCTGCAACCTCAAAGCTACAGCGTGTACGGGTGCTAGTCTTTTCAAAAATAAGGGCAATATTCTTACCCTCGCAAAGACGGTGCGGAATACCCGATTTTTTCTTATATTTAAGCTCGCTTGCCAAATCTATAAGACATTCAATTTCTGCCTTAGAAAAATCAAGCAGCTTTAAGAAGCTTTTTCCTTTAAAATCCATTATAAAG
>JAZNJR010000024.1:0-36753 GCA_045578165.1 Acutalibacteraceae bacterium | reverse complement strand
TCTAACCAACTGAGCTAATGCTCCAAATAAGCAAAAATTATTATAACATAAATTACCGTTTTGTCAATACTAAATTTTGATTTTTAAAAGAATTTATTTTTTAAAATTAATTTTTGTTAAATTGTTTGTCAATATATTTTTAAAATTCAAAAATGTTGTTTTACTACAGGCATTTGTATAACAAAATAAAAGTTAATTTTTAAGACCGACAAGTGTAAAAAACTGTCGGTTTTTGCATTATATATTAATAAAACATAACTAAAGGTTAAAAAAAGGTTACAATATGCCCTTAAAAGTTGACATTTCAAGGTTGGTTTTGTTAAAATAGATTAAATATTATGGGATAATATGGGTTTATTTTGTTTATATAATTTTCTGCAAAGGATGATAGCAATGGTCAGAAGTATGACGGGTTTCGGCAGGGCAAAAGCACAAAACAACGGTTTTGACGTTACTGTTGAAATTAAGTCGGTTAATCACAGGTATTTTGAATTTTCTGCCCGCATGCCACGTGCTTATGGCTTTTTGGAAGAAAAAATCAAATCTTATTTAAACCAAAAAATTTCACGCGGTAAGGTTGAAGTTTCAATTATGGTTGAGGACCTTAACCAAAACGCTACAGTTATTGAAATTAATCGTGAATATGCCGATGCATATATTAAAGCGTTAAGTAATCTTTCTAAAGAATACAAGCTTAAAAACGACGTTAAGGTTTCAACCGTTGCTTGTAATAACGAAATGTTTAAGGTGCGTCGTCAGCAGGTCGAAGACGAAGTTATTGAAGCGGCTATTATGCCCGTTTTGGAAGAAGCGTGTCAAAACTTTATTAATATGCGCAGTGTTGAGGGCGAACGCCTTTTGAAAGACGTTGTTTCCAGAACCGATTATATTTTATCAAAGGTTGAATTTATTGAGGAACGTTCTCCGCAAACGGTGGCGGCTTATCAAGAAAGAATAAACCAAAAGATTAAAGAGCTTATCGGCGACAATACAGTTGATGAACAACGTGTATTGACCGAAGTTGCCATTTTTGCGGACAAGGTTGCAGTTGCCGAAGAAACGGTAAGACTTCGCAGTCATATTAAACAGTTTACCGGTCTTTTGGAAAGTGATGAACCGGTTGGTCGCAAACTCGACTTTATCGTTCAGTAAATGAATCGTGAAACTAACACCATTGGTTCAAAGGCACAGGACATTGAAATTGCACACACGGTTGTTGATATTAAGTCAGAAATTGAAAAAATTCGTGAGCAAATTCAAAATATGGAGTAATTTTTATGAAGCTTGTTAACATTGGTTCAGGCAATTTGGTATCGGCTGACAGAATTGTGTCGGTTGTAACTCCCGAATCTGCCCCTATTAAAAGAATTATTGGTGACGCAAAGGAAAAAGGTAATTTAATTGATGCTACTCACGGTCGCAAAACGAAAACCGTTATCATTACCGACAGTGACCACATAATTTTGTGTTATCTAACTGTTGAAAAGTTGGCGGGACGAATTAGCGACGAGGCATTTAAAGTATTTAAGGAGGACGAAGATGAGTAAAGGCGGCGTATTTGTAGTTGCAGGACCTTCGGGTAGTGGTAAAGACACATTGTTTAAAGAACTTTTTAAAAGAAAACCCGAAATTAAGTTTTCAATTTCTTCAATAACACGTCCTATGCGCGTTGGCGAGGTTGAAGGCGAAAAGTATAATTTCATTACTCGCGAAAAGTTTTTGTGGATGTTAGAACACGACGAACTTCTTGAATATAACGAATATATAGGTAATTATTATGGCACACCTAAAGCGCCGGTAATTACCGCAATTGAAAATGGGGAAGACATTTTAATTGAGGTTGACGTTAACGGTGCAAAGGAAATTTGCGAAAAATTACCCGAAGCCATTACCGTTTTCATAATGCCTCCGTCTTATGCCGAACTTAAACGTCGTTTAAGCGGCAGAGGCACCGAAACACAGGAGCTTATCGACAAACGCATGAAAGAAGCTCTGAACGAAATCGCACGTGCATCAGAGTTTGATTACATTGTTGTTAATGACGATATTCAAACCGCTGTTGACGATATAATTGAAGTAATATCAAGCAGTCGCTTGAGCTTTAAAAGACAAAAAAATTTAATTAATGGAGTGCTTAGTAATGTTGAATCCTAATATTGGCAAATTAATCGGCGGTTATGAAAACAGATACCGTTTAGTAATCGCTGTGGCTCACACAGCCCGTGATATTTCTAAAAAGCAGGAAGAAATGGGCGAAATTTCTATTGAAAAGCCGGTTTCTGTTGCAATTGACAAGTTGGCAAGCGAACTTAAATAATTAAGTTTTAAATCACGAAAGGGAGGGATTGCTTATGTTAACGCCTGTAGCCAAGGTTGCGCTTTACGGTGCCACTTTTGCTTTTGACAAGCTTTATTCATATACAATTCCGCCTAAAATGGATTTAAAGCCGGGACAAAGGGTTGTTGTACCATTTGGTCGCGGCAACATTGAAAAACAGGCAATGGTTTTCAGTGTTACCGAAGAAGAAAGCTATCACTTAAAAACGGTAAAGTCTTTAATTGATAATCAACCCGTTTTGTCTGATGAAATGCTTAAAATGTGCGAATATTTGCACGAAACGGTTTTTTGCACACGCTGTGATGCGGTGTCGGCAATGTTGCCGACAGGGCTTAACCACCGTCTTGTAAATTTTTATTCGGCAAACCTTGATTTTTTAGGGTTAGAACTTTTATCAAACCAAGAAAAAGAAATTTTTACCTTTTTAAAGTCTAAGGGCGAAAAAAGTGAAGACGATATTATTTCGGCCTTTGAAGTGGATGCTGTGGTTTTAAAGCAAATGACCGATAAGGAAGCAATAATAAAAAACAGCGAAGCCAAGCAAAAAATGGGGGATGCCACTCAAAAGTGGGTGCGCCTTGCCGAAGATATTTGTGAAATAAAGTTAACCCCGCGTCAAAAGGAAGTTGTGGATATACTTTTAGACATTGAAACCGCATCAGTTAAAGAACTTCGCTACTTTACCGGCGTTTCAATGGCGGTTATTGACAACCTTATTACAAAGGGTGTGCTTATTTCTTTTGAAAAGCAAATTTTTCGTTCTCCCTATAAGACCAAAACCAAACCCGATAAGAGTGAAATTTATCTTACTGCCGAACAACAGGCCGCTTTTATGGGTCTTCGTGAAAAACTTAAAAGTGACAAGGGCGAAGTGTCTCTTTTGTACGGTGTAACGGGTTCGGGTAAAACACAGGTTTATTTAAAGCTTGTGGATGAGGTGTCTGCAAAAGGCGAGGGCGTTATTGTAATGGTGCCCGAAATTGCCTTAACACCTCAAATTATTGAAATATTTACAAAGCGTTACGGTAATAAAATTGCGGTTTTTCATAGCGCAATGTCAATGGGTCAGCGAATGGACGAATGGACCCGTATTAAAAAAGGCGATGCGTTAATTGCAATTGGTACCAGAAGCGCCATTTTTGCACCTTTTGAAAAACTTGGTCTTATAATTATTGACGAAGAGCAGGAACACACCTATAAGTCTGAAAAGTCACCTCGTTTTCACACGCGTGATTTGGCAAAGTTCCGCACAGCTTATCATAAGTGTCTTTTGTGTTTGGCATCTGCAACACCGTCACTTGAAAGCTTTGCACTTGCTCAAAAGGGAAAATATTCACTTTTTACCCTTAAAAACCGTTATAATAATTCAATTCTTCCCGAAGTGGAAGTTGTTGATATGAAAAAGGAAATTTTAAACGGTAATTCTTCGCCTATAAGTGAAGCGCTTTATGAAGCAATTAACGATACGCTAAATAGAGGCAAGCAAGCAATTTTATTATTAAACCGTCGTGGACATAATACCTATATTTCTTGTCCAAACTGTGGTTACGTTGCTACTTGCCCCAATTGCAGCGTATCTTTAACATACCATTCGGCAAATAATCGGCTTATGTGTCATTATTGCGGTCATTCGGTGCCGGTGTCGACAAAGTGTCCTGACTGTGACTGCGAAAACCTAAAGTTTATGGGGCTTGGCACACAAAAAGCGGCAGAAGAACTTGAAATTATGTTTCCAAATGCTAAAATTTTGCGTCTTGATGCCGACAGCACCGTATCGCGTGAGTCGTATTCAACCTATCTTTCGGCTTTTGCGAAGGGTGAATACGATATACTTCTCGGCACACAGATGGTGGCCAAGGGGCTTGATTTTCCAAACGTCACTTTGGTTGGTGTGTTGGGCGCTGATGCCGCGATGTATAGTGAAGACTTCCGCAGCTTTGAACGCAGCTTTTCGTTGCTTACACAGGTTGTAGGCAGGGCGGGGCGCGGTCAAAACGAGGGCAGGGCAATTATACAAACCGTAAATCCTGACAGTCAGCTTATTACCTTTGCTGAAAAGCAAGATTATGAAAGCTTTTACAAGCAGGAAATTATGACAAGGTCGCTTATGACCTTTCCGCCTTACTGTGAAATTTGTGCGGTTTATACCCAGTCGGTTTCTCGCGCCGATGCCGAAAAATCCATAAAAGAAATTTTTGGCAAAATACGGGAAATGATAAATAATGAATTTAGTGACGTTAAGGTAATTATTTTGGGACCGTCTGTATCGGGCATTGCAAAGGTTAATAACCGTTATAGATACAGAATGATTATTAAATGTAAAAATAACAGACGTTTTCGCGAAATGCTTAAAAAAGCAATTGATATTAAACAAATTCGCGATGTTACCGTTTCGGTAGATATTAACCCCGAAACAATGATTTAATAAGGATGAGTTTTAAATGGCTATAAGAAATATTGTAACAAAAGGCGATGACGTGCTTCGCAAAATATGTCGCACCCAATTAAAGTTTGACGATAAGCTTGCAATGGTGCTTGACGATATGAAAGAAACAATGTATAAAGCTGAGGGTGTTGGTCTTGCTGCACCGCAGGTTGGTATTCTTCGTCGTTTTTGCATAATTGACGTTGGCGACGGTTTAATTGAACTTATTAACCCCGTTATTATGGAAACAAGCGGAAGCCAGGTCGGTGCAGAGGGTTGTCTTTCAATACCGGGCGAATCTGCCGAGGTTGAACGTCCAATGTACGTAAAAGTACGCGCACAAGACCGTTTTGGTAACAATATTATAGTTGAGGGCGAAGAGCTTAAAGCGCGTGCCCTTTGTCACGAAATAGACCATCTTGACGGAATTTTATATATAGATAAGGTAAAAAGATAATGAAAATTGTTTTTATGGGTACACCCGATTATGCGGTAAAAACCCTTGAAGCGCTTATTGGGTCGGAACATACGGTAGCGGCGGTTTTTGCTCAACCCGACAAACCCGTTGGCAGAAAGCAGGTTTTAACACCTCCGCCCGTAAAGGTTTGCGCAAATGAACACAATATTCCGGTTTATCAGCCAAATTCTGTAAGAACGGGCGAAGCGCTGCAAATAATTAATGAAATTAATCCTGACGTTATTGTCGTTGTGGCTTACGGTAAAATTTTGCCAAAGGAAATTTTACAGGCCGCAAAATACGGTTGTGTAAACGGTCACGCATCGCTTTTGCCGAAATACCGTGGCGCGTCGCCAATACAGTGGTGTATTGTTTGCGGCGAGAGTGAAACCGGCATTACTACCATGCTTATGGACGAGGGTATGGACACGGGCGACATTTTGGAAACTGTAAAGGTTAAAATTGGCGATGATGAAACCGCTGAAGAGCTTTTTGAACGTTTGTCCGAAATAAGTGCCGAATTAATGCTTTCTACCATAAATAAATTAGAAAAAGGCGAAATCACCCCCAAAAAGCAGGAGGGAGAAGCCACCTACGCACCAATTATTAAAAAGGAAATGGCACTTTTAGATTTTACTAAACCTGCTAAAGAACTTTTTAACGCTGTAAGGGGTTATTATTCTTGGCCTTGTGCTTACTTCTTTTTAGAAGGCAAACGCATGAAGGTTATAAAAGCCGCAGTTGGCAATAAAACTGATAAGGCACCAGGGACTGTTGTTGGTAATAACGGTGTGTTGTCTATCGCTTGTGGCGACGGTTTATCGCTTGATATTTTGGTTTTACAAGCCGAAGGTTCAAAAGTAATGGAAGCAAAGCAATATCTTTGCGGAAAATCTGTTGCTTTAGGCACTTTGGTTGGTGAATAAAATGGCAAATGCACGAAAGGTTGCCGCACTGGCACTGCAAAAAATTATTGTTGATGGTGCCTATTCAAATTTGGCGGTAAATTCATATTTAAAAGAAAACGACTTAACCAATGAAGACAAGGCGTTTGCCACAGCGTTAATTTACGGTGTACTTGACAGAAAAATTACACTGGATTACGTAATTTCTTCATTTATTAAAACACCTCTTAAAAAGCTTTCGCCCCTTACACTTAATACCTTGCGGGTTGCCCTATATCAGATAATGTTTATGGATAAGGTTCCCGAAAGTGCGGCAGTTAATGAAGCGGTAAAAATTATTAAAAAGTCTAAAGAAAGCCGAAATTCAGGTTTTGTAAACGCCGTACTTCGTAACGTCTTGCGTGCTGAAGCTCTTTTACCCACGGGGGACGGTGTGAACGAATTAAGTGTTAGGTTTTCTTGCCCTAATGAAATAATTGAAAGCTTTATTAACGATTATGGTAAAGAAAACGCTTTGTTGCTTTTAGAAGAGGCGCTAAAACCCGCGCCGCTTACCGTTAGGGTTAATACGTTAAAAACCGACCTTGATACCTTTTTAAAAGAAATGGGCGACTGTGAAAAGGCAATGCCTTTGGGTGCGGTTGTGATAAATAAGGGTATTGACATAAATAAAAACACACTTTATAAACAGGGCCATTTTTACGTGCAAGATACTGCCTCTCAAACAGCGGTGTCGGTGCTTTACCCCAAACCTTGTGACAGGGTTTTAGATATGTGCGCCGCCCCAGGTGGAAAAAGCTTTGCAATGGCACTTTTAATGGAAAATAAGGGCGAAATTGTTTCGTGTGATATTTATAAACACAAGTGCGAACTTATTGAAAAATCTGTCAAAAGGTTAGGGCTTGAAATAATTAAGCCAACCGTTCAAGACGCAACAGTTTATAACGCCGATTTGGGCAAATTTGACGCTGTGCTTTGCGACGTGCCTTGTTCAGGGCTTGGAATTATTCGTCGCAAACCCGATATAAAGTATAAAAATTTTAGCGAATTTGACGGTTTAATACCAATTCAAACCGCAATTTTAAATAACGCAAAAAAATATCTTAAAAAAGGCGGCAGGTTGCTTTATTCAACCTGTACTTTAAGAAAAGCCGAAAATGAAAAGGTTGTTGAAGCTTTTTTGGGTGAAAACAGTGACTTTAAGTTGGAATACAGTCACACCTTTATGCCGCATATTGACGGTACCGACGGTTTTTTCTGCGCTTTACTTATTAAAAATTAAGAAAGGAGAGCCGCATGGACAAAATTGATATACGTTCATTAGATGAAAATGAACTTTTGGGGCTAATGAATGAGCTTAATCAGCCAAAATTCAGGGCGGCTCAACTTTTCAAATGGCTTTCACAGGGAATTGAAGATTTTGACGAAATGACCAATGTCCCCAAAAATTTGCGCGACGTTTTAAAAGAAAAATGTTACCTTGCAAACGTTAGCATTGTAAAAAAGTTTGTTTCCAAAATTGACGGAACAATAAAATACGTTTACGAACTGTTTGACGGGGAAAGAATTGAATCGGTTGTTATGAAATATGAACACGGTTACACGGTTTGTATTTCAACGCAGGTCGGGTGCCGAATGGGATGCAGCTTTTGTGCTTCGGGGCTTGACGGTTTGTTTAGAAATTTAACCCCGTCGGAAATGCTGGCGCAAATAACCAAAGCCCAAAGAGATAATAACATTCGCATTTCAAACGTTGTTATGATGGGTATGGGCGAACCGCTTGACAATTTTGAAAATTCGGTAAAATTTTTAAAGCTTGTGTCAAACGATAATGGTCTTAATATAGGACTTAGGCATATATCGCTTTCCACCTCGGGTGTTGTAAGTAAAATAAAAGAACTTAAAAAATATAATTTTCCAATAACTCTTTCGGTTTCACTTCATGCACCAAATGACCAAATCAGAAGCGATATGATGAAGGTAAACAAAAAATGGGGTGTTGATGAACTTTTGTCGGCTTGTAAAGAATATCAACAGGTCACAACAAGGCGAATATCTTTTGAATACGCGCTTATTGAAGGGGTTAATGATAGTGATGCTTGTGCCGATGAACTTGCCAAAAAGCTTCGGGGAATAATGTGTCACGTTAATTTAATACCTGCAAATCCGGTTAAGGAGAATTCCTTTAGAAAACCGGAAATGAATAGAATAATACATTTTAAAGAAAGACTTATAAAAAACGGAATTAATGCAACTGTTCGCAGAACGTTGGGCGCCGATATCGACGCTTCATGCGGTCAGTTAAGACGTAAAGTAAAGGAGGGATTTTGCAGTGAGAATTTACAGTAAAATTGACATTGGTAAAGAACGTTCGTATAATCAAGACGCATTTTTTGCGGGCGAAATTTCACAAGATATTGCATTTGCTGTTGTGTGCGACGGTATGGGCGGTGCAAAAGCAGGCGATATTGCAAGTCAGACCGCTGTTAAAACAATCAGTGAATATATTATAAATTCCTACCGCAGAAAAATCACAATTCGTGACTTCTTAAAAATTTTGAAAAATGCAATGGTCAGCGCTAATATTACACTTTATGATATGGCGCAAAAGCAACCCGAACTTAAGGGAATGGGTACAACCGCAGTTGTTGCGGTTGTCAAAGGCGATGAGGTTGCGGTTGCCCACGTGGGAGATAGCCGAATTTATCTAATTAATGATGAAATAACTCAGCTTACCCGTGACCACTCGGTTGTTCAAACCCTTATTGAATCGGGTGAACTGTCTCCCGAAGATGCTGCAAAGCATCCTCGAAAGAACGTAATTACCCGCGCATTAGGTGTTGAAGAAAGTGTTTCTGTAGATACGGCAGAACTTTCGCTAGGGGAAAACGATACTCTGTTACTTTGTACCGACGGTCTAACAAACTTTGTTAAGACTGAAGATATACTTAAAGCATTTAAGGAAAACGATATTTCGGTTGTTCCCGAAAAGCTTATCGAACTTGCAAACGAGGGCGGCGGCGGTGACAATATCACAGCAGTCACACTTACCAAGTAATGCGAAAGGATGAATTTTATGGATAGGTATATAGGTAAACGTCTTGACGGTCGCTATGAAATTCGCGAAATTGTCGGCGAAGGCGGAATGGCTCGTGTTTATAAGGCATACGATAATCAAGAAAATCGTTTGGTTGCCATTAAAATTTTAAAGGAAGAATTTCTATCTAACGATGAATTCTTGCGTCGTTTTAAAAACGAATCTAAAGCAATTGCAATGCTTTCGCACCCTAATATTGTTAACGTTTTTGACGTTTCTTTTGGGGACGTTATTCAGTATATTGTTATGGAATATATCGAAGGTATTACATTAAAAGAATATATCGAAAACGAAGGTAGTCTTCGTTGGAAGGATGCAGTTCATTTTGCAACACAAATTCTTAAAGGGCTTCAACACGCGCACGATAAGGGTATAGTTCATCGTGACGTTAAACCCCAAAATATTATGGTCCTTAATGACGGTACAATTAAGGTTACCGATTTTGGTATTGCACGTTTTTCAAGAAGTGACCAACGCACCATTACTGACAAGGCAATAGGGTCTGTTCATTATATTTCTCCCGAACAGGCACGTGGCGAAAAAACCGACGAAAAGGCAGACGTTTATTCGGTTGGTGTTATGCTTTACGAAATGATTACGGGTAAACTGCCTTTCCAAGCCGAAAGTGCGGTTTCGGTTGCAATTATGCAACTTCAGCGCGACCCGCAACGTCCAACCGAAATTAACGCTTCAATACCAGAAGGTCTTGAACAAATTACCATGCACGCAATGCAAAAAAGTCCTGATAAACGTTATCAGTCGGCGTCGGAAATGCTTTGTGATTTGGCAGATTTTAAAAAGGACCCTGCAATAACATTTTCTTATAACTATTTTGTTGACGATTCGCCAACTCGTTTTGTGGGTGGTGCTGTTGTTGACACGGCTGAAAAAAAGACAAAGAAAACATCAAACAAAGAAAGAGGGGGCTTTTTGCCAATTCTTGCTGGTATTGCCATTGCAGTAATTTTGGCAACAATTATTTTGGTAATTGCTGTTGTTGGCGGCTTTTTCGGTAATCCCGGCAAGGGTACTGTTTCAACACCAAAATTTATTGGTTTGAAGTATGAAGATATCATAAATAACGAAGACTACGACGTTGACTTTAACTTTAAGGATGAATGGGCATATAATACTGAATACCCCTACGGTTACGTTTATGAACAATCTATTAAAGAGGGCGCAACCGTTAAGTCGGACACAGATATTACGCTTTACGTAAGTATGGGTTCAACCGCTAAAAAGGTAAATGACGTACGCAATATGTCTAAAGATGCTGCGGTAAATCAGTTAGAATCCAACGGTTTTAAAACTGTTGTTACCGAAATTTCAAGCTTAACGGTTGAAAAGGGTTGCGTTATTCGTACCGACCCACGTCACGACGAAGTTGTACCCGAAGGCGCAACAATTACGGTTTATGTTTCAAAGGGCAAATCAAACGAATCGGTAACAGTTCCTAACGTTACAAAACAACCCTTTGAACAAGCACAAAACACACTTGCCGACCGTAATCTTTTAGCCGAAATTGAAAAGGTTGACATTACTTGGAATCAAAAATTCCAACCCGAAGGTTACGTTATTAAACAAAATCCCGGCGCTTCAAGTAAGCTTCTTGAAGGCAGTATTGTTACCCTTTACGTAAGTACGGGTAAATATGGTACAAATATTACGGTTAAGCTTCCCAGTGGCACGGAAGACACTTCTTGCACGGTTGCGCTTTATTCTTCAAGCGGTACTGCTTTGGGAACAAGCGGTAATATTGACATTACTACACCTAAAAGCCATACCTTCAAAAATATTACTTCAAAGGAAAGCAGCGCAAGCTTTACGGTTAAAATTACCGGCAATACAACCGGTACAACCGACTATGCAAGCATAGACGTTGATTTTACGGCGTCAAGCGAAGCTGAGGGCGTAAAAATTTATTATCTTAATGAGTTTAACAGTTGATGAACGGTATAATTATTAAAGCGCTTTCAGGGTTTTATTACGTTGTAAGCGAAGAAAAGATATATGAATGTAAAGCAAGGGGAAACTTCCGCAAAAACGGGGGTTCCCCCTTGGTTGGCGATAGGGTTGAAATTGAGGTTATAGATGAAAATCACGGCGTTGTAGACAGGGTTTTACCGCGCAAAAATGCTCTGGAAAGACCTAATGTTGCAAATGTCGATAAGCTTTTCATTGTTTCCTCATTTCAAACTCCCGCGCCTAATACCTTTATAATTGATAAAATGACCACCATTGCGGTTTATAATAATATTGAGCCGATAATCGTTTTTAATAAATGTGATATGGGCGATTTTGCCAATTGGCTTAAAATTTACAAAAATTCCGGCTTTAAAACCTTTGTTGTTTCTGCCGAAACAGGCGAAGGAATAGAAGACCTTAAGGAAGAACTCAAAGACTCTGTAAGCGCTTTTACAGGTAATTCGGGTGTTGGTAAATCCAGTCTTTTAAACCGCCTTTTTGGTGAAAGCGTTATTAAAACGGGCGAGGTAAGTCAAACCCTTGGTCGCGGTCGTCACACAACCCGTCATATAGAGGCATATAAGCTTGTGTTTGGCGGCTTTGTAGTTGACACACCGGGCTTTTCTTCAATTGATTATGATACCGCTGATTATGAATTTAAAGAACAATTGCCCGAATTATTTACCGATTTTGGCGATTATATTTATAACTGTCGTTTTACCGGCTGTTCGCACACCAAGGAGGCGGGGTGCGCGGTTATAGAAGCGGTAAAAAACGGTGAAATTGAAGAGAGTCGACACAATTCATATTTACAATTATTTCAAGAACTTAAAGATTTAAAGCCCTGGGAAGCGGCAAACCGTAAAAAAAGGTAACATTTTTTATTTTCCCTTATATAATGGTAATGTAAGGGGGAATTAAATTGCGTCGTGGCTTTTCCTTAAATAAGGGGCTTACCGCAATTGCGTTTGCGGTGGGGCTTTTAGTCAGTTGCTTTTGTCCCCCTCGATTTTTGGTGGCGGTACTTGCAATTTGGGTAATTATACTTGGATTGTCAACCGTTAAATGCTAGTGGAGGGAATTTTTTTGAAGGTTGTATTGTTTAAAAGTCCTAAGTTTTTAAGCGGATTTTTAAGGGTGCTTTTTGGAATTAAAAAGCAGGAAACAGATACATAAAAACGGAGAACCTTGAAAAAGGTTCTCCGTTTTGTCAAGTTAGGTTTACAAAAAGTTGCAAAGCAGTGTTGGTTGATTTTTAAAAAATTATGAATTAAGCTGATAATGCTTTGAACGGTATTCCGACGGGGAACAACCGTGTTTCTTAGCAAAGGTTTTTGAAAAATAATTTTGGTCGTAAAAACCGCAGTCAAAGGAAATTTCTTTAAGTGACTTTCTTGTTTTGCAAAGCATTTGCTCTGCTTTTTCCAAACGAAGCTTTCCAATATAGCCCATAATGGAAATTCCATACTCTTTTTTAAAACATTTTGCTAAAGTAGAGTTGCAACAACCGAATTTTTGTGATAGAATAGATAGGGTAATTTTAGACGAAATGTTATTGTGGATGTAATCCATAATAAGTTGCGGAAGTTGGTCCGAATAAGAAAACAATTTATTTTCAGAGGTTATATATTCCGCCAACACCGTCATAATGCTTATATAGGAGTAAATAAGGTCACGGTCGATTATTTTTACCGTTTTGGAAATTTCTTTTGCCTCTTCAGGTGACTTTAAAATTTCGGTTGATTTTTTGATTATGTATTCAAGTGAACCATCTTCATTATCACGAATTTGACCCATCATTAAATAACCCGAAAGTACGCCGTAATGGTAAAGGGGAGCAACCGCCTCGTAAAGACCGCAGCGACATTTATAAACGTAAACCTCGCCGGTTTTTTTTACTTCTTCAAAAGCGATTTTATCATTGTTTTTACAGTCGGCTAAAATTGCCGCGTTACTTTGTAAACTTTTGCAAAAAATCGATGCTTCGCCCGGGTATGAATAAATTTCATTACATTCACTGTCGTGAATTGAAATTCTAATACCCGAAATTTTGTAAAAGTTTTTAAGAATTGAATTAATTTCAATTTCTTGTCTCATAGGCACCTCTCAAATAAGTAAAATCGTGCACGTTACGGTTTTATACTAACAATTGTACTATTTTTTATAGACACTGTCAAGAAAAAATGTTATAATTAGGTAAAATCTTTTCTGAGAGGGAGAATACTTGAAATGAGGAAAGCAAATTTGGAACAAATTACTAATGCAATTATGAACTTTAACCTTGAAGGTACTGTTAGAAGTGTTACTCCTTATGGTAACGGTCATATTAACGATACTTTTTTGGTTAGTT
Source organism: Acutalibacteraceae bacterium (assembly GCA_045578165.1). Classification (GTDB taxonomy): domain Bacteria; phylum Bacillota; class Clostridia; order Oscillospirales; family Acutalibacteraceae; genus UBA737. Next base: position 23,216 of record JAZNJR010000024.1, on the reverse strand, counting down.
GCTATGATGATAACGGTGACAAGCACGATTATATTTTACAAGCCGTTAATAACGAAGTTTTCAAGCTTCCGGCACAGGTTATGGAAAATATTGTAAAGGTTACTGACTATCTTATCGGTAAGGTTGAAAATCCGCGAGAAGTTGTTAAGGTTATTCGCACCTTCTCTGGCGGTTTCCACCACCAAGATAAAGACGGTTATTTTTGGCGTATGTATGATTTTGTTAAGGATTCTATATGTCTTGACCGTCCCGAAAATCTTGACGATTTTTATCAATGTGCTGTGGCTTTTGGTAAATTCCAAAGATATTTGTCAGAATTCCCTGCATATACTCTTCATGAAACCATTCCGGATTTCCATAACACCCCCAAACGTTATCAGGACTTCCTAAAAGCAGTTGAAGAAGACAAAATGGGTCGCGCCGCTTCAGTTCAGGATGAAATCAACTTCATTAAGGAACGCGCTGATTTCTATTCTGTACTTATCGATAGCAACAAATCAGGTGTTTTACCGCTTCGCGTAAGCCATAACGATACAAAATCTAACAACGTTATGTTAGATTTTGACACACACAAGGCACTTTGCGTTATCGACCTTGATACCATTATGCCCGGTTTCTCGGTTACTGACTTTGGTGATGCTATTCGTTTCGGTGCTTCTACCGCCGCTGAAGACGAAAAAGACCTTTCAAAAGTTTGGATGGACATTGATATGTTTGCAGTTTATGCAAAGGGCTTCCTTGAGGGCTGCAACGGTCAGCTTTTAGATAGCGAAATTATGCTCTTGCCCGAAGGCGCTAAGATGATGACCATTGAATGTGGTATGCGTTTTTTAGCTGACTATTTACAGGGCGACACCTACTTCAAAATCCATTACGAAGGTCACAACCTTGACCGCTGCCGCACCCAACTTAAATTGGTTGCCGATATGGAAAGTAAGTGGGACAAGATGAAGGAAATTGTTAAAGAATATTGTAAGGAGTAATTACAATGACAAAGGATATTACCCTGGTTGTCATGGCTGCGGGTATGGGCAGTCGCTTCGGTGGGCTTAAACAGATGGAGCCCGTCGGTCCCAATGGCGAGGTTATTCTTGATTTTTCGGCTTACGATGCAATTAAAGCAGGTTTTACAAAAATTGTTTTTGTAATCAAGCACGAAATTGAAGAAGACTTTAAGGAAATTGTTGGTAATCACATTGCTAAAAAGGTTAAGGTTGAATATGCTTTTCAAGAGGTTGACAACCTTCCCGGTGGCTTTGTTTGTCCTGCAGACCGCACAAAACCTTGGGGCACTGCACAAGCTATTCTTTCCTGCAAAGGCATTGTTAATGAACCTTTTGCGGTTGTTAATGCCGACGATTATTATGGTAAAACCGCTTTTCAAAAAATCGCTGAGGTTTTAAGGGATGACAGCAACGATTATGCAATGGTTGGCTTCCGTCTTTGCAATACCTTAACTGAAAACGGTCATGTTTCACGCGGTATATGTGAAATTGATGACGGTATTTTAACTTCAGTTACTGAACGCACTAAAATTATGGATTGCAAGTTTACTGAAGACGACGGTGCTACTTGGCAACCATTATCGCCGGATGACGTCGTTTCAATGAATCTTTGGGGCTTTAGACCCGATTTGTTCGATTATATTGAAGAGGGCTTTATTGAGTTTTTGGCAGAAAAACTTAAAGTGCCTAAATCCGAATATTATCTTCCAACTGTTGTATCACAGCTTATTGATAAAGGCAAAAAGCGTGTTCGTGTGCTTGTGGCTGAAGACAAATGGTATGGTGTTACATATAAGGAAGATAAGCAAAACGTTGTAGATGCGCTTACCGCAATGGTAAACGACGGTCTTTATGACGGTATTTAACTAGAGGTGTTTTATATGCAATTTATTAAGGTTGAAAATTATGAAAGTTTAAGCGAAAAGGCAGCGCAGATTATTGCTGACGTTGTAATCAAAAAGCCGGACTGTGTTTTAGGTCTTGCGACAGGTTCTTCTCCCATCGGTACATATAAAAAGCTTATCGAATGGAACAAAGAAGGCAAGGTTGACTTTTCTAAAGCGATGTCAATTAATCTTGATGAGTATGAAGGTCTTGACGGCGAACACGACCAAAGCTACCGCTATTTTATGAATAATAACCTTTTTAACTTTATCAACATTGATAAAGAAAAGACCTTTGTTCCTAATGGTAAAGCAACAGATATCGATGCCGAATGCAAAGCTTATGATGAAAGAATAAGCCAAGTTGGCGGCATTGATATTCAGCTTTTGGGTATTGGTCTTGACGGTCATATCGGCTTTAACGAACCGGATGATTTCTTTACTAAAGAAACCCATAAGGTTTTACTTGACGAATCTACAATTGTTGCAAACGCACGTTTCTTTGAAAGCATTGATGACGTTCCAAAAACCGCTATAACAATGGGTATGGGCGGTATTATGTCGGCTAAAAAGGTTTTGCTTATTGCCAACGGTTCAAATAAGAAGGACATCATTGAAAAAGCATTCTTTGGTCCTATTACACCAAGGGTTCCTGCTTCAATTCTTCAGTTGCACAACGACGTAACTGTAATTTTCAGCGAAAAATAATAAAAAATAAGGGGAAGTTTAAAATGGGCTTAAAAGAAAAAGGTAAAGGTTTTATTTCCGAATTTCGCGATTTTATTATGCGCGGTAACGTTATTGATATGGCAGTCGGTGTTGTTATTGCAACTGCTTTCGGTAAAATTACCACCGCACTTGTAAACAACATTATTATGCCACTTATCGGTACATATTTGCTTGGCGGTATTGATTTAAGCAAACTTAATTATGAATTGGTACCAGCTGTTATGGCGGCTGATGGTGTAACTGTTGAAGTTGCCGCAGTTGAATTGGGTATTGGCGTATTTTTATCTGCAATTATTGACTTTTTAATTATTGCGTTTGTTATTTTCCTTACAATTAAGGTTTTGGCAAAAATTAAGGATCTTGCAGAAAAAGCAATGAAAAAACAAGCAGAAGAAGCTGCTGCTGTTGAAGAACCCAAGGGCCCCACAACCGAAGAGCTTTTGGCTGACATTCTTGCAGAAATTAAGAAAAATAAAGAATAATTTAAACTTAAAGCGCCTGACAAAAGTCGGGCGCTTTTAATATATTTATTGAGAATTTTTATATTAGATGATATAATTGTTAAGTAAAGTTATTGCAAATATTTTAAAAAATTGAGTTATGAAATGAAAGGTTAACTAATGGACAAAAAGTTTGACAGATTTGAACTTTATAATTTGCTTCAAAATATTCCCAGGGGTAAGGTTATTACCTATGGTCAAGCAGCGACCTTGCTTGGCAATAGGGGATGGGCACGAGCAGTTGGAAATGCGCTGCACCGTAACCCCGACGGCGAAAAATACCCGTGTTATAAGGTGGTTCATAGCGACGGGGCGTTGTGTGAAGCATTTGTTTTTGGCGGCGCGGGGGAACAAAAGCGACGTTTAGAAAGCGAAGGAATTGAAGTTATAAACAATAAAGTTGACCTCAAAAAATATGGTTTGCATTAAATTTAAATGAAAGAAGAAAAAAGTGAAATTATTGCATAATGCACTAAACAGATTTATAATGGGTCTTTTGCTTGTGGATTTGTTTTTACCCGCAGGAAGTTTTAATTATATAAATGGTTGGCTTTTATTGGTATTTTGTTTATACCAATGTTAATATTTGATATGCTATAAATTGACAAGACAATAATTGTTGTCAATTAAAATTTGTGTTAAGGAGATAGTTATGCTTAAATTTATATGCTACCCCAAATGTACCACTTGCCAAAGGGCAAAAAAATGGTTAGATGATAAAAATTGTAATTATGAAATTCGCGATATTAAACTTGATAATCCAACAGTTGAAGAATTGACTCGTTGGTATAAAATTAGCGGTTTGCCGCTTAAAAAATTCTTTAATACAAGTGGGCTTTTATATAAAACATTAGACCTAAAAAATAAATTGCCCACAATGACCGAAGCAGAAATGTTAAAACTTCTTGCAACTGACGGTATGCTTGTTAAAAGACCACTTCTTGTTAGCGATAGTTTTGTGCTTGTTGGTTTTAAAGAAAATGAGTGGTTAAATAAAGCAGGGGTGTAAAATGCTTGACTCTGACGTTGCGTTATGGTTTATACTCTGTTACGAGAGGTGATTTACTGTGAAAATGCAAATAAATGAGTTCGCAAAACTAACTGGTGTAAGTGTGCGCACACTGCACTATTACGATGAAATAGGACTGTTAAAACCCGCCTTTGTGGATGAACAAAACGGATATAGGTTTTATGATGAAAACTCTCTTGAGCGTATGCAAGAGATACTGTTTTACCGCGAACTCGATTTTGAACTTAAAAGCATTTTAGAGATTTTATCATCTCCCGATTATGATAAGCAAAAAGCACTCGCCGAGCAACGAAAACTTTTGATTCTTAAAAAAGAACGCTTAGAGAGAATCATTAATGCTTTAGACGGTGCGGAGAGAGGAAAGATTACAATGAAAGTGTTTGATAATAGCGATTACGAAACTGCACGCAAACAGTACGAATACGAGGCAAAAACGCGTTGGGGTAATACCGATGCCTATAAAGAACACGCAGAAAAAACTGTAAACTACACCGCAGACAAATGGCAAGAGGTAAACGATGGCTTAATGTCAGTCCTCGCCAAATTTGCCGAGTGTAAGCAAAACGGCGACACCGCCGACTCTGTTGAAGCACAGGCACTTGTAAAAGAACTGCAAGACTATATCACCGATAATTACTACACCTGCACAAATGAAATCCTTGCAGGTCTCGGTCAAATGTACGTCGCCGACGAACGCTTTAAAACCAATATCGACAAGCACGGAATAGGTACGGCAGAGTTTATAAGCGAGGCAATAAAAGTTTATTGCAATAAATAAAATCTATTTTTAAGGAGAATTATGATGACCTTAAAACTATTTATCTCAGCAATAACAAAATTTATATTAGGTGTGGCTTTAGTAGGTCTTCTTATATTCTTGCCTGCAGGCAGTTTGTCATTCTTTGGCGGTTGGCTACTTATGGGGATTTTGTTTATCCCAATGTTCTTTGCGGGAATTGTAATGATGTTCAAAAACCCCGCCCTATTAAAAAGCAGACTGAACGCAAAAGAAAAAAGGCAAGAGCAAAATCTTGTTGTAAAACTGAGCGGTCTTATGTTTGTGGCTGGATTTGTAGTTGCAGGGCTTGGATTTCGTTTTGGATGGTACACCTTGCCAAAGGGTATATCTATCGCTGCTGTGGTGGTGTTTTTGGTGGCATACATTCTTTATGCCGAGGTGCTTAGAGAAAATACATATTTAAGCCGTACTATTGAAGTGCAGGAAAACCAAAAGGTGATAGATACGGGACTATATGGAATTGTCAGACACCCAATGTATAGCGTAACCTTGCTTTTGTTTTTATCAATGCCGTTGGTACTCGGCTCGGTATATTCGTTTTTAATTTTCCTAGCATATCCTTTTATCATAGCGAAAAGAATTAAGGACGAGGAAAAATTCCTTGAAAAAGAACTCGACGGTTACCGTGAGTACAAACAAAAAGTTAAATATCGACTGATACCGTTTATTTGGTAACAGCAAAAAAACATTTGTAAGGACGAATGCGATGATTATTTTAATTACAGGTGCTTCGCACACTGGCAAGACTGCTCTTGCTCAAAAACTACTCGAAAAATATAAATACCCATATCTATCGATAGACCATCTTAAAATGGGCCTTATTCGTAGCGGTAACACCGAGCTTACACCTTTGAGTGATGACAGTGCCTTGACAGAATACCTATGGCCAATAGTTCGCGAAATGATTAAAACCGCCATAGAAAACAAGCAAAATCTTATTGTTGAGGGTTGCTATATTCCGTTCACTTGGCAAGATGATTTCGATAAGAAATATCTCGACAACATAAAATATTATTGTCTTGTGATGAGCGAAAATTATATAAGAAACCATTTTGATGATATTAAGAAATTCGCTTCAGTAATCGAAAACCGTATTGATGATTACTGCACCATAGACGGCTTATTACGAGATAACTCACAGGTTTTAAACTTATGTAAAAAGCATAATGTTAATTACGTGCTTATTGATGAAAAATATAAAATAAATATTGATTTATAACCAAACAACCGCTGAAGCGTAAAAACTTCAGCGGTTTTAATATTACTTATTTCGATGATACCGCTATGTTCTGCTTAGTACTGCGAGCTTGTGGGTCGATATTGCCATAGTAAAATTCTTTAATAAAGTCTTTCATAAACTAGCCTCCGTTTGTTTTTTTGAGTTAAAATTTTGATAGTCTATTGAAAGAGAAAATCCAAACCCACTGCCTATTAGACGGAGGTTCGGATTATTCGTGTTTGGTGCGAGGTGACAGGGTGCGGGTGTCCGTTGGACACCTCTGTGCAAAGCACAGAAGCACCGACCGAGGCGATAGCCGAGACCTTGAACCTGCGGCCACCTCTTGCGGTGCCATTTCTAACTCGCTTTTTCTCACACTGTGAGCGCTCGCTCTCAATGCCTGACCCCACCGGGTCAATCGGCCGCAGCTGGAATTCTATTATTCAAAAGAAAAAGCAGCTCCAACCTAAAGGTTGAAACTGCTTTTTGGTGCGGGTGTTCATAACCAACCTCAAATGCGAGGTTAAACTATAAAAAAGCAGAACCTCAACTACGCAAATTGCGTGTCGAGGCTCTCGACTGGTCGAGGTGACAGGACTCGAACCTGCGGCGTCCTGCTCCCAAAGCAGGCGCGCTACCAGCTGCGCTACACCTCGTTTTCAACTTTATTGATTATACCCTAAACATTCAAGTTTGTCAATGCTTCAATTTCGTTTTATTTTAAAAATTATTAAATATTGTTAATAAATTAAAATCCCCAAATTTAATTTTTGGGATTTTTAAATGCCACCGTTTGTTTGAAAGGAGCAAACCGTAGAAAGAAAAATGTTTGAAAGAGGTAATAGAATGAGTGTTGTGTTCGGTGGCGACATAAGGCAAGTTATTAATTTTTTTGTTTTTTCTTTTTAAGACATTTTGTTGCGTTTTGCTTTTGATTTGGTTTAGATGTCGGGAATGCAGCGAGAAAACCACAAAGAATTATTAAGCAAATTAAAATGAATGTTAGCATTTGTTTTCTCCTTTATCTTTTCTGTAATTATAATATAACCTAATGTATGTACCAAAAACGTCGCACAAAATAAAAAACTACCGATTATTTAATTAATCGATAGTTTTTTACTTTATTCAATTGTTTTTGTAAGTTTGTTTAATTCTTTGCGCTTTTTGGTGCGTAGTTTATCGTCTTTTTTGGGGTAACCGACCGAAATTACAAGACGTATGTTACCGTCAACTTCGCAAATAGTTTTAATTTTATCGCTGTCAAGCCAACCTAAAATACAACTGCCAAGACCTTGCGCGGTGGCTTCGGCGGTGATATAAGCCGCAACAATGCCAATATCAATTGAACGGTAATCATTACCCTTAAATTTAGCACCTAAAGCCGCGGTTTTATTGTAAGGCATTTCAGAAATAACAAGTTGAATGGGTGCATCGGCCGAAAATTTATTCATTCCCATACCCATTGTGGCCTTTGCAACCTGCGTGGCTTTTTCGCCTTTACAAACGGTTATGAAATATGGCTGACCGTTACAAGCAGAAGGGGAAAGCTGTGCCGCATTTAAAATTGCGTTAATTTTTTCGCTTTCAATGGGTTTATTGCCATCAAAATTACGACAAGACTGTCTTTCGTTTGCAATTTCCAAAAAGTTCATAAAATCACCATGGTTTTTTCTTTTATAATATCATTTTTTATCGATTATTGCAATGATATTAAAGACTGTGTATTAATTTAATTTATTATTTACCTTTTTTGAAAATGCTTTTATTGAAAGGTAAACTGTAATCCAAACAATAAAATAGACCAAAATAAAAACTATGGTAAAGATTATTAAAACTTCGGGAATAAAGGGAATCCACGAATTTAAAACGTAACACAAAACGTATGCGACGTAAAGTGTTGAAAAATGGCACAACAACGATTTTGTAATTGGCCAATGGTCAATTTGGTTAAAAACAGTTGCACCTGCTTGTAAGAAGGCAAGTAAGTAAACTGAAATTGTGCCAAGTAAAATATCGCTGCCCGACAGTAAAAAATCATCAATTGTTTTAGATAAAATAAAGTAAATTATTGCTAAAACAATTGGTCCAAAGCCACCGAAAATAAGACCGCGGTGTAAAAATTCTTTTAAATATTTATTCATTATAAGCCCAACCTTTCTTTGACGGTTTTAATACTTCTTCTTGACACGTAATCAACGTAACCGTTTTTAAATATCACCTGTAAAGTGCCTGAAAGAGAAGCATCAAATCGGTCAATTTTTTTAATATTTGCAATGCAGGATTTATTAATTTTCATAAACTCTTTCGGCAGGTTGTTTTCAAGGTTGTAAAGCCGAGATTTAAGCAAAAATTTATCATTGCTTGTAATGGCGTAAAGCTTATTATTTTCGGTAATAAAGCAGTGAACGTCGCTTAAATTAAGGTTTACAATTTCCTTGTTTTTATATGCCAAAATATCTGCCGAATAACCTAAAACAAGCTCTTCAATTTCGGTTATTAATGCAGTTTTTGCGTGTGCGAAAATTTGTATTTCTTCTTCGCGATTTTTATCGATAAAAATTGAAATTTTCAAAGAAATTCCTCCTTGCAAAACAATAATATCTTTTTTAAAAACAATTTTCAAGTGTTTTAAGATGTTCGGTCGATTTTGGACTTTAAACGGAAAAATATTGACGATATAAAGCTGTTGCTTTATAATTAAATCAGTAATTAAAGGGAGAATGTGTATGAATTCTTTTGATAAAAAGATTAAAAAGAATTTTGGTTTTGGTTGTATGCGACTTCCCATGTCAGAAAGGGAGGTTGATTATAGCGAATTTTCAAAAATGATAGATACCTTTATGGAAGCGGGATTTAATTATTTTGATACTGCGCACGGGTATATTGGCGGCAAAAGTGAAATTGCAGTTCGCGAATGTCTTGCAAAGCGTTATAATAGGGAAGAGTACGTTCTTGTAAACAAGCTTACAGCACCGTATTTTAATACTAATGAAGATATAATACCATTTTTTGAAAATCAATTAAATTGGTGCGGTGTTGATTATTTTGACATATATTTAATGCACGCGCAAGACAGGGACAATTTTAAAAAGTTTAAAAACTGTCGCGCTTATGAAACCGCTTTTGAACTTAAAAAACAAGGCAAGGTTAAGCACGTAGGTATTTCTTTTCACGATAGTGCTGAAGTGCTTGATGAAATTCTTTCAACCTACCCGCAGGTTGAAATTGTGCAGCTTCAGTTAAATTATCTTGATTATGAGGATGCATCGGTTCAAGGTCGTCTTAATTTAGAGGTGTGTAAAAAGTACAAAAAATCCGTTATTGTAATGGAGCCCGTTCGCGGTGGTGCTTTGGTTAAATTGCCGCCCGATGCACAAAAAATATTCGACGGGTTGAATGGTGGTAGTAATGCAAGTTATGCAATACGTTATGCGGCGGGTCTTGATAATGTTGTTATGACCCTTTCCGGCATGGGTAATATGGAAATGATGCTGGACAATGTAAGCTATATGAAAGATTACAAACCGCTTGATAGTGTTGAACGAAGCGCGGTTGATAAGGTTTGTGATATTTTAAAATCACAAAACACTATTGGCTGTACTGACTGTAAATATTGCTTGGTGCATTGTCCTAAAAATATACCTATTCCGTTAATTTTCGCCTGTCTTAATTCACACCGCGTATACGGTGGTTGGTCAAGCAGTATGTATTATGAAATTCATACAAAAGGCGTTGGAAAAGCGAGTGACTGTATTGGGTGCGGTGCTTGTGAAAGGCAATGTCCCCAACATCTTGATATACGAAATTATTTAAAAGAAGCTGTAAAAGAATTGGAAAAATAAAAAATCGCCCTGTTTTCAGGGCGATTTAATTTATGCTTTTTTGTTTTTTATATTGATTATAAATGCAGTTGTATAAAGTCCGACAATAAGTGCACAACCTGTAATGAAAACAACGGTTTTTGCGGTTTCGTTGGCGGGTGGATTTGTATTTGCGTTGGTGGTATTACTCGATACGACCATAATGCAGTTTGCAATGGGGCGTTCTTTACCGTCTGACGGACGGTTTACAATTTTAAATTCGCCGGTTTCAGGGTCGCAAATGCCCATTTGCGCACTGCCACCACCGTCAAGATTAATTGCCGAAACGCAACCGTTGTCTTTCATATAATTGGCAAGTTGGGTAAGGGTAACACCGCCTGAAATGGAACTTCTACCGTCAACTACAACCATAAAAACGGTGCCGTCTTCTTTAATGCCTACAGCGGCACGAGGGTCGGCATAACCAACACCGTGCCAACCGCCTTGTTTGTCTTCTGTAATGGCTTTGCCATTTGTAATAAGGGCACCAAAGTCGCCACCAACCGCCTGGTCGAATTGACCGAGGCGGTTTGTATAATCATATATGTGTCCGATAAATGGTTTACCGTCATTCATAACACCAAAAAAGGAATTATACGCTCCAATGGGATTTAAAAGCTTACCGTCGCGAATAACAATGCCTTCGGGTTGGATTTTTGTCATATCATTAATGTAAAAAAAGTCGGCGTTCATTGCGGCATAAACGGTGTAACCGTCGCGCTGGGCGGCGGCAACCATTTCGCTTAAGGTTTGTTGACCATCAGCACCTATTTGGAGAGCTTTTATGTTGTCGGGAAGTCCGCAAATGGTATACGCTTTTTTAAGGTTAACCTCTAATGTGAAAATATCGGCATTTTTACCGTCGGTGTTTGTTACGTGGTCTTGCCCGTAAATTACACCCTTATAAATTTCTTTCTCAACCTTTTCCGCCTTTACGCCAATTACAAGGCAGCTTATGACAAGTGGTATTATAAAAAGATTTAAAAGCGTTTTTTTCACTTCAATCCTTCTTTCGTTTTTTTCTATAAAATTATGATAACACAAATAATCAATAAATGAAACATAAAATTTTAATGCATTTATTTTTTATAAAATATTACTATTTACAAGCGCTAAAAATGTGTTATAATAAACTGAATAAGTATGTGAGGTAAGGTATGAATTATTTTGTGAATCCGGCTTGTATTACATCTGTTTTTGCGGTGCCGGTTGACATGTGCGATAAATATTTAAAGCTTGCTAAGGGCGAACACGTAAAAGTGTTGCTTTATATACTTCGTAACACAACCGCCGATTTAAGTGAAAAACAAATTGCTGACGCTTTGAGCATGAATGAATATGACGTTAAGGAGGCATTGCTTTTTTGGGCTGATGTCGGTATTTTGATGTCTAAAGAAGTGCCGAAAGAAGCCGAAAACGACAAAAAAGCGTATCAAAAAATAATTAAACCCACACGTGAAGACATACTGCTTAGAAGTAAGGAAGACCCTAAAATTAAGTGGATTTTGAATCAGTCGCAAATGATTTTTGGGCGAAATTTAAAGCAAAATGAAACCCAAACACTCGTTTGGCTTTATGACGATTTAGGCCTTGATATTGATTTGCTTTTTATAATTTTAAATCACGCTAAAAACGTTAATAAACTAAAAATTACCTATATTCAGTCACTTGCTGTGGAATGGCTTAACAAGGGCATTGATACGGTTGGGGCTGCCGATGAAGAATTGCGTTCAATGGCTTCTAAAGATTTGGCTTGGTCGGCCGTGCGTTCGGCTTTTGGTTTGGGACCGAGAAAGCCCACCAAAAAGGAAAGCGAATTAGCAACCCTTTGGGTAAATGAATGGCAAATGTCTAAAGAAATGCTTGAAGCGGCTTACGATATTTGCGTAGATGCTACTGCAGGTGTGTCTTTTTCGTACATTGCAAAGGTGCTTGAAAATTGGCACACAAGCGGTTATAAAACCACCGACGATATTAAGAAAAACAACAAAGCTGATAAAAAGCAGGGTGGCGCGTACGACCTTGATTTGTTTGAAAAAATGTTAAATTCGAAGGAATGAAAATAAATGATTACCAAAGAACTTACATATAAAAAGGCATTTGAAATTAAAAGTAATGCTTTAAAAGAAAAACAGGCACGTCGCAATATGCTTGTAAACGCGGCTTATGTTACAAATCCGCGCCTTTATGAAATTGACCGCGAAATGTCTTCGATTGGTGCTCAATTGGCAATTACTGCGCTTTCAGGCGATAACGAGAAAATTGCGGTTTTAAAGAAAAGGTCGGTTGCGCTTTCTAAAGAAAAGGCGGCAATTCTTAAAAAGGAAATGGTTTGTGATATTGAATACGACTGTCCCGTTTGTAATGACAGCGGATATGTTGGCGGCAAAATTTGCGACTGTGTTAAAAAAATTGCCGCACAGGTTGTTGTTCAAGAGCTTAAAAAGCAAATGCCTTTGGACGAATGTTCTTTTGAAAACTTTAATTTAAATTATTACAGCAAGGAAGGCGAAAATGCCCGTAAGCGTATGACGTCTATTTTAAAGCTTTGCACGGAATACGTTAATAAATTTGACCCCGAAAACGCCGAAAACTTATTGTTTATTGGTGCACCCGGGCTTGGTAAAACACATCTTACTTTGGCTATTGTTTCGGGCATTGTTGATAAGGGTTTCATGCCTTTTTACGGCCCTAGTGAAAATCTTTTTGCGCTTGTTTCAAGTGAACGTTTTTCGGGCGAAAACAAGGGCAGTTATCAAGCAATGATTGACAGCGATTTACTTGTAATTGATGATTTGGGCACCGAACTTTCAACCGAATTTTCACGTTCTGTGCTTTATAATCTTATAAACAGTCGATTACTTTGTAAAAAGCCGACAATTATAAACACAAACCTTTCAATGAAAGAAATTGCCGACCGTTACGGCGAACGTATTGCATCGCGACTTATTGGTAACTATAATGCCAATAAGTTTATTGGTGCCGATGTTAGACAGCAAAAGTTTTTTAGAAGAAAACAGAGGGATTTAATTGCAAATTAAAAGATATTTTGCCGGCAGCTACGACGTTGCGGTTATTGGTGGCGGTCATGCCGGTATAGAAGCGGCTTTGGCGGCCGCGCGACTTGGTTGCAGTGCAATAATGTTTACCATTACTGCCGACTGGATTGGTAATATGCCTTGTAATCCGTCAATTGGCGGCACTGCGAAGGGGCATTTAGTGCGTGAAATTGATGCTTTGGGTGGCGAAATGGGCAAAGCGGCCGATAAAACCACTCTTCAAAGTCGTATGCTTAATCTTGGTAAGGGTCCGGCTGTTCATTCGCTTCGTGCACAAATTGACCGTCGTGCTTATAGTGAATATATGAAACACGCGGTTGAATTGCAACCCGATTTAGACGTTAAGCAGTGCGAAATTGTAACTGTTGAAAACGGGGAAGACGGTTGGCATCTTGTTTCAAATTTGGGTGCTGAATTTATATCAAAAACTGTAATTTTGGCAACGGGCACCTTTTTGGGCGGCCGAATTTATGTTGGCGAAGTAAATTTTGAAAGCGGTCCCGACGGGGCGTTTCCCGCAAATCGTTTGGCTGAATGTTTAAAGCAGCTTGGTGTTCCGCTTCGTCGTTTCAAAACGGGCACCCCCGCACGTGTTTTAAGAGATAGCATTGATTTTTCTGAGCTTGAGGTACAACCGGGCGATGAAAAAATCGTGCCATTTAGTTATCAAACTAAAGTTCTTCCCGAAAATAAAGTTGTGTGTCACATTGGGTATACTAATGACGACACAAAGCAGGTGATTTTGTCAAATATTGACCGTTCGCCTTTGTATGCGGGTGAAATTGAGGGTGTTGGTCCGCGTTATTGCCCCAGCATTGAGGACAAAATCGTGCGTTTTGCCGATAAAAAGCGTCATCAATTTTTTGTTGAGCCATGTGGTGAAAATACTGAAGAAATGTATCTTCAGGGCATGTCGTCCTCGCTTCCGGAAGAGGTACAGGTGCAGTTTTATAAAACAATTCCGTCGCTTAAAGACGTTAAAATTATTCGTAACGCTTACGCAATTGAATACGACTGTATTGACCCCTCGGCTTTAAAGGCAACCCTTGAAATGAAGGCGTTTGACGGGCTTTACGGTGCGGGTCAGTTTAATGGCTCTTCGGGTTATGAAGAAGCCGCTGCACAAGGTCTTGTTGCGGGTATTAATGCCGCTTTAAAGGTGCAGGGTAAAGAACCGCTTGTGCTTTCTCGCGCATCCTCTTATATTGGCACACTTATCGATGATTTGGTTACAAAGGGCTGTGCTGACCCCTATAGAATGATGACCTCCAGAAGTGAATATCGTCTTATTTTAAGGCAAGATAATGCCGATGAACGTTTGATGCCGACAGGTTATAAATTGGGTCTTATTTCTGAAGAAGTTTATAACGAATTTTGCGCACGTACCCAGCAAAAGCAGGACGAAATTGAAAGGTTAAATTCCACCTTTATTGGTCCAAATGCGGCTTTAAATCAACTTTTGGAAGAACGCGGCACCGCTGTTATGACAACGGGTATGCGCCTTTCTGATTTGGTTAAACGTCCACAATTAACCTATAAGGATTTGGCTTTGTTTGATAATGAACGTCCCACGCTTTCAGACGCGGTGGCCGAAAAGGTTGAAACCGAAATTAAATATGAAGGGTATATCAGTCGTCAACAAGCACAGGTAAACGAAATGATGCGACTTGAAAACAAGCTTATACCCGACGATATTGATTACAGTAAAATTACGGGACTTCGTCTTGAAGCGGCTGAAAAACTTGAAAAAATAAGACCGGTTAACATTGGCCAAGCATCAAGAATTTCGGGTGTTAGCCCTGCCGACGTTACTGTTTTGTTGATTTATTTATCCAAATAAAAAACTCCCCAACCGTTTGGTTGGGGTTTGAATATTTACTGTTTATTCACATTTTCATCACTTTTTGGAAATAAAATAACAGTATACTGCATTTGTAAAAGGTTATTTTAGGAGTGATTTTTCTGGACGATTACAATTTTTACAATAACGATAATAACGAAAATCAGCCGGTAGAGCCCATTTATCAGCCACCGGTACAACCGCCCAAAAAAGAAAAGGTTCGTCCGCGTTTTAGCTTTTTAACACTTGTTGTGTCGGTTATATTAGCGGGTGCGGTGGGTTTTACAAGCGCGGCTGTAACATCGCTGATTTTTTGGGGGCAAATTAAAAAATCTGACGTTGAAACCCCTGAAAAGCAAAATAATACCGTTAATATAAACGTTGAAGAACAAGCGGCCTCTGTTGTGGAAGCGGTTGCCAAAAAGGTAACGCCAAGCGTTGTCGGTATTCGCACAACAACGTCGGTTAACAGCTTTTTTGGTAATCAGCAAGAAGCATCGGGTGAGGGTAGCGGCGTAATTTATAAAGAAAACGGTTATATAATTACTAACTATCACGTTATTGAAGATGCAATTACCAATTCGCGAAACACTAAAATTGAAGTGTTTTTAGATTCCTCGGCAGACGATTCGCACATAGCGTCGGTTGTGGGTTATAACATTTCCGCCGACCTTGCGGTAATTAAAATTGACGCAATGGGACTTCCCGTAATTGAAATTGCCGATTCTGAAAAAATTAAGGTTGGACAGTACGTTATAACGGTTGGTAATCCCGGCGGTCTTGAATTTATGGACAGCGTTACCTACGGTGTTATAAGCGGTCTTGACCGTGTAGTTTCAAGCGATAGTGATATCGGTCTTATTCAAACCGATGCCGCCATAAACCCCGGTAATTCGGGTGGTGCGTTGGTTGATGCAACAGGTAAGCTTGTGGGAATTAACAGTTCTAAAATTGTTTCCGAAGAATTTGAGGGTATGGGTTTTGCAATTCCTTCAAATGAAACTGTGGAAATTTGCGAAAGAATAATTTCAAGAGAAAATTCACTTGAACCCTATATTGGCATTACCTTAAGTGCAAAATATACCGCCGAAGTGCTTGAATTTTACGGTTACCCGACGGGCGCTGTTGTATTAAGCGTGTATACTGGCAGTCCTGCTTATGAAGCCGGTCTTCGTAAGGGTGATATTATCACCGAATTTGCAGGTACAAAAATTACCGAATATACCGTTTTGGAAAAGCTTATTCCCAAATGTAAACCCGAACAAAAGGTAAACGTTAAGCTTTATCGTAGCGGCAGATATTATACAACCACAATTGTTGTTGGTTCGAATAATGCAATAGGTTAATAAAAGTTTTAAAGGCAGAGAAAAAATCTCTGCCTTTTTTATTGACCTTATTGTGAATAGAGGGTATAATAACCTTTGAGGTGTTGAAATGAAACGCTTAATGATAATTGTACCTTGTTTTAACGAACAGGAAGTTTTTGAAAATACTATAACACAACTTTCTAATTTACTTTTTGACCTTATTAAAAAGCAAAAAGTTGCAAAAAACAGCGGTATTATGTTTGTTGATGACGGTAGCAGCGATGATACCCGTCGTCTTATAAAAGAGGCATACGAAAAGTATAATCACATTTATGCGGTTAATTTGGCGGGCAACGTTGGGCACCAAAACGCCCTTGTTGCAGGGCTTGAAACTGCGGCTGATTTGTGCGACGTTACTGTAACAATTGATGCCGATTTGCAGGACGATATTTCAGTTATTGAAGAAATGGTGGACAAGTTCAACAACGGTTGCGACATAGTTTTCGGTGTTAGAAATAACCGTAAAACTGACAGCTTTTTCAAACGCGTAACTGCAAACGCATTTTATAAAACAATGAAATGGTTGGGCGCAAAAACGGTTGATAATCATGCCGATTTTCGACTGCTTAGCAGTCGTGCGGTTAAGGCGCTTTTATGTTATGAGGAACGCAATTTGTTTTTGCGCGGGCTTGTTACACGTCTTGGCTATAAAACCGACTGCGTCTATTATTCGCGTCAAAAGCGAATGGCAGGGAAAACAAAATACCCCTTTAGAAAAATGCTTTCTTTTGCGGTTGAGGGCATAACTTCCTTTTCGGTAAAGCCGCTTAAAATAATAATGGTATTAGGGCTTTTTATAATTTTTTGCTCACTTTTGGCAATTGTTTACGTTTTAGTGTCGTATTTTATTGGTAGTGCCGATGCGGGCTGGCCGTCGCTTATGATTTCAATTTGGTTTTTGGGCGGTGTTCAGCTGTTTTCAATTGGTCTCCTTGGGGAATATATCGGCAAAATTTATTTAGAAACCAAAAAGCGCCCTCGTTACAACGTTGAGGAGATTTTAATTCACAGTGAAGATGAATAATTTTCTTAAAAAATATAAAGAACTCTTGCTTTATATAGTTTTCGGTGTTGCCACAACCCTTGTTAATATTGTTGCTTATTTTTTACTTTCAAAGGCGAATTTAGGCACTGCAGTATCGACCTCTTTGGCGTGGCTCATATCGGTTGTTTTTGCTTTTTTAACCAACCGAAAATATGTTTTCAACGCCGAAAATAGCTGTTTTTTAAAGCAATTTTTATCGTTTTTTATTATGCGTATTGCGACAGGCATTATGGACGTTTTAATAATGGTAATTTTCGTTGATGTGCTTGAATTTAACGATATGTTTATAAAGGTGCTTTCAAACCTTTTGGTTATAATTTTAAACTATATTTACAGCAAATTTTTGGTTTTTAAAAAGGGAAAATGAATTTAATAAAAAATTTACAAAGTCCGATGAATTTCATCGGGCTTTTTACTTGCATTATTATTAAATATATAGTATAATAAGTTGATTATATTTTAGGGAGATTTTTTCTTGGTAAAAAACTTTGCAATTACTACCGATTTTTCCGAGCAAACCGCATATACAAAAAGAGTGCGGGAGCTTGTCTTAAATATATACGGCAAAACACCAAAAGCTTGTGTTAATACTTTCGGTTGTCAGCAAAACGTAAGCGACAGTGAACGACTTAAAGGAATGTTGTTTTCGTGTGGTTATGAAATTGTTGACCAAATGGATGAAGCTGATTTTATTATCTTTAATACCTGTGCGGTGCGTGAACATGCTGAAATGCGCGTTTTCGGCAATATTGGTATGACAAAGAAAATAAAGGCCGAACGTCCAAATGCGGTTGTTGCGGTTTGCGGTTGTATGGTTCAGCAACAGCATATTGCCGAAAAGCTTAAGCGTAGCTACCCTTACGTTGATATTGTAATGGGTACACACGTTTTCCACCGCTTGCCTGAATTTTTATACCGTCGGCTTTCGGGTTCGCCCCGTATTTTTGAACTTTCAATGGACAACAATACCGTTGTGGAAGATATACCGATAAAACGTGACGGTACCTTTAAGGGTTGGCTTCCCATTATGTACGGTTGTAATAATTTTTGCACCTACTGTATTGTTCCGTACGTTAGAGGTAGGGAACGTTCACGTGAGCCCGAAAAAATTATTGCCGAATTTAAAGATATGGTTAAAAATGGTTGTAAAGATATTACACTTCTCGGTCAAAACGTTAACTCCTACGGTAAAGGGTGCGACCATGGTATAAACTTTGCAAAACTTCTTCGAATGCTTAACGACGTTGAGGGTGATTTTGTAATAAGGTTTATGACATCACACCCAAAAGACTGCACGGTTGAACTTTTGGACACAATAAAGGAATGTAAAAAGGTTAGCCGTCATTTGCATTTACCTTTCCAAAGCGGCAGTAGTCGAATTCTTAAAAAAATGAATCGTTATTACGACCGCGAGGGTTATTTACAGCTTATTAAAAATGCGAAAGAACGGTTACCCGATGTTGATTTGACAAGTGATATAATCGTTGGCTTTCCGGGCGAGACCTATGAAGATTTTAGAGAAACGTTATCGCTTGTAAGTGAAGTTAAGTTTGCATCACTTTTCACTTTTATTTATTCTAAACGCAACGGTACACCTGCCGCTATTATGGAAGACCCAATTACCCGCCAGGAAAAAGGCAAATGGTTTGACGAACTTTTGAAAGCACAGGAAGAGGTTGCAAAACAAAATATAAACAAATTTATTGGTAACACCTACCGTGTTTTGTGTGACGATTTTGGCAGTCGTGACGGTTTTATGACGGGTCACACAAACGGTACCGCTGTTATTGAATTTGAAGCAGACGAAAAACTGCTTGGTAATTTTGTAAACGTAAAGGTTTTAGGTTATGAAAACGGTCTTTGCGGTGAAATTGTTGATAATTAATTTTTTATAAAGAGGTTTTAAAAATGGACGTAATTGAAGTAACAAGACAATTAGGTAAAGCAATTCAAGCTGATGAACGCTTTGTTCGTTATGCAAAGGCACGCCTTGCAAATGACGCAAACGTTGATTTACAAAACGCCATTGGCGAATTTAACATTAAGAGAATGGAACTTGAAAAAGCTATCAGCGAAGAGTCAAAAGACGAAGTTTTAGTGAAGAAGCTTAATGAAGAACTTCGCGAAAGCTATGGCAATATTATGGCCAATCCCGCAATGGTTGAATATAACACTGCAAAGGCAATGCTTGACCAAATGGTTAACGAAGTAAACACCATTATTTCAAAATGTCTTGACGGGGAAGACCCTGACACCTGTGAAGTAAGTGACGGCTGTACCGGCAGTTGTGCTACCTGTGGCGGTTGCCATTAAGATTTATTAAATTTTTAGGAAAGGAAGTTTAAAATGGCTGAATTATCGCCGATGATGCGGCAGTATAACGAAATTAAAGCACAAAACGAAGATACAATTTTGTTTTTCCGCGTGGGCGACTTTTATGAAATGTTTTTTGAAGATGCCAAAAAGGCTTCCGAAGAATTGGATTTAGTTCTTACCGGTAAAGAATGTGGTTTGGAAGAACGCGCCCCAATGTGCGGCGTACCCTTTCACAGCTGTGAAGCGTATATTGCGCGACTTGTTGAAAAGGGGTATAAGGTTGCAATTTGCGAACAGGTTGAAGACCCCGCTACCGCAAAAGGTCTTGTAAAGCGTGATATTGTTCGCACAATTACACCCGGTACCGTTTTGGAAGACAGTATGCTTGAAGAAGGTAAAAACAATTACCTTGCAGCCATTGCGCTTTGCGACGGGGAAATCGGTCTTTGCTTTACCGATGCATCAACGGGTGAATGTCATGCAACCGCATTGTCGGAAGAAAATTTCCAAATTCGTTTAATTGATGAAATTGCGCGTTTTTCTCCGCGTGAAATTTTAGTGGTGGAAGACTTTAACCTAAAAGCCCCCACCGTTGCAAATCATTTGGAACAAAACTTTGATGGTATGGTAACCATTCGCGAAAAATCAAGCTTTGACTTAAAGGTTACCGAAGACTTAATTTTAAAACACTTTAACGTTATAAGTGTTGAAAATGTTGGTTTAACTAAAAACGGTGCGGCAGCAACTGCCTTTGGTGCCGCTTTACAGTACCTTTATGAAACGGGCGTTAACGGACAAGTTTCGGTTAATGAAATTGACGTTTATACAGGCAGTCAGTTTATGCGACTTGACACAACCGCTGTCAGAAACCTTGAACTTTGTGAAACCATGCGTCTCAAAGCCAAAAAAGGTTCGCTTTTATGGGTGCTTGATAAGACCAAAACCGCAATGGGTAAACGTCTTATAAGAAATTGGGTTTCACAACCGCTTTTAAGTATTACCGCAATTCAGCTTCGTCAAAATGCGGTGGACGAGCTCGTGTCCAACACAATTTTACGTGGCGAAATCATAGAGGGCTTAAGCGGTATACGTGATATTGAACGTTTAATGACCAAGGTGGTTTACGGTTCTGCAAATGCGAAAGATTTGTTAAACCTTTCTTATACCGCACACAAATTCCCAACCCTTAAAGCATTACTTCAAGATGCAAATTGCAGAATGCTTAAAGATATTTATAACGAAATTGACACCCTAGAAGATATTGCCAACTTAATTGATGAATCAATTAACCCCGAAGCCCCTGCAACCGTTAGGGAAGGTAATTTAATTAAAGACGGTTACAGCGAACTTGTTGACACACTTCGCCACGATATGAATTCGGGCACGGGTGTTTTGGCTGAAATTGAAGCAAGGGAAAAAGAACGTACCGGCATTAAAAATTTGCGTGTTCGTTACAATAAGGTTTTTGGTTACTATATTGAAGTTACAAATTCGTTCCTTGATAAAGTACCCGAAGATTATATAAGAAAACAAACCCTTACAAATGCTGAACGTTTTATTACTGAAGAACTTAAAGAAATTGAAAAGCGTGTGCTTACCGCAAAAGATAAAATTGTTCAGGTTGAATACGAACTGTTTGACACCATTCGCAAAAAGACAGCTAATGAGGTTGTGCGTTTCCAAAAAACTGCGGGCGCAATTGCAAAGCTTGATGTTTTGTGTTCCTTCGCAAACGTTTCGGCTGATAATCATTACTGTCGTCCGCTTGTTAATAATAGCGGTACAATTCGCATAAATGACGGTCGTCATCCGGTTGTTGAACAGGTTTTACGCACACCGTTTGTTTCAAACGATACTTTACTTAATATGACAGATGACCGCTGTGCAATAATCACAGGTCCTAATATGGCGGGTAAATCAACCTATATGCGTCAAGTAGCGCTTATAACCTTAATGGCACAAATCGGTTGCTTTGTTCCTGCAAAAAGCGCCGAAATTGGTGTTGTGGATGCAATATTCACACGCGTTGGCGCGTCGGATGATTTAGCGTCGGGGCAGTCAACCTTTATGGTGGAAATGAGCGAGGTTGCTTACATACTTAAAAATGCCACAAAACACAGTTTATTAATTCTTGACGAAATTGGTCGTGGCACTTCTACTTTTGACGGTATGTCAATTGCACGTGCGGTGCTTGAATTTGTGGCAGACAAGAAAAAGCTAGGTGCAAAAGCGTTGTTTGCAACCCATTATCACGAGCTTACTCAAATGGAAAATGAACTTAGCGGCGTTAAAAATTATAACATCGCGGTTAAAAAACGTGGCGACGATATTACCTTCCTTCGTCGTATTGTACGCGGCGGCGCCGATGACAGCTACGGCATTGAGGTTGCAAAATTAAGCGGTATACCTAATGCGGTAATTGAACGCGCCAAAGAAGTACTTCGCATTACCGAAAGCGAAGGCCTTGTGACCTATAAGACTGTTAATGAAAGTGATGTGCAAATGTCCTTTGAAATGCAGTCTGCACAAGAAATTCTTAAAGACCTTAAAGCAATTGACGTTAATACTTTAACGCCTATTGAATCAATGCAGATTTTGTTTGATATCTGCAACAAAGCAAAAGAACTTTAAAAGTGAGGTGTAATTATGCCGAAGATTAATGTTTTGCCCAAAAACGTGGCGGAGCTTATTGCCGCAGGCGAAGTGGTTGAAAGACCTGCATCTGTTATTAAAGAACTTATCGAAAATTCAATAGACGCAGGGGCTAATACTATAACCGTTGAAATTCAAAACGGTGGTATTTCCTATATGCGCATTACCGATAACGGTTGCGGTATATCACATGACGACGTTCCTTTGGCATTTTTGCGCCATGCAACCAGTAAAATTAAAGAGGGTAACGACTTAAACTATATTTCAACTCTTGGCTTCCGTGGTGAAGCGTTGGCGGCAGTTTCATCGGTATCAAAGGTGGAAATGCTTTCCTGCAGTGAAAATGAAGACATTGGCACCCATTATAAAATAGAGGGTGGCGAGCAGGTCGTTTACGAAGAAGCGGGGTGCCCTAAAGGTACAACCATTATAATTCGTGATTTGTTTTATAACACCCCCGCACGTATGAAATTCCTTAAAAAAGACGTTTCAGAAGCAAATGCTTGCGCCGCGGTGGTTGACCGCATAGCCCTTTCACACCCAGAAATTTCAATCAAATTTATTCGCGACGGTAAACAGTCACTAAACACTTCGGGCGACGGTCAAATTAAAACCGCTGTTTACAGCGTTTTGGGTCGTGAATTTGCAAATTCACTTATCGGATGCGAAGGGGAATTCAGCGGCATTTCGGTTTCTGGTCTTATTTGTAAGCCCGTTGCTTGTAAACCCACAAGAAATAATCAGTTTACCTTCTTAAATGGTCGTCTTGTGCGTTCAGGCACAATTATTGCCGCAGTTGAACAAGCATATAAAAACAGCGCAATGGTAGGAAAATTTCCCGTTTTTGTGCTGTGTGTTGGTGTTCCGTTTGAAACGGTTGACGTCAACGTGCATCCCGCAAAGACGCAGGTG
>JAZNJR010000023.1:0-5393 GCA_045578165.1 Acutalibacteraceae bacterium | reverse complement strand
GATTAAGGGAGTTTAAAACGATGTATACCATAAAAGAAAAGTTTGATATCATTAACGATAAAATTAATCAAAACGGTAAAGATTCAGTTAATTACGTTTTTATTGCCGATCCGCATATTGATGAATATTTGCGCAGAGATGAAAATGGCGAACCCCGTGTTTTTGAAGCAGAGGAAAAGGTTGAATATCGTATTTCAATGTTTATGCGTCATCTTGAAGCGGCAGTTGAATTTGTTAACTCTAACGAAAATATTGATTTCTTCGGTTTGGGTGGCGACGTTTTAAATGCCTACAGCATTCGCGGTAAAGATTCTGTATTAACAACCTTACATCGTGCTTTGTCACCGCTTAAAAAGTGCAAAAAGCCGGTTATTATGGCATTTGGCAACCACGATGATAACGGTTTCCAAACACTCAACCCCGATATCCCTGCCCTTAAAGAAGAATGGCTTTTAAGTGACTGGGATTGGAAAAAAGTTGTGGGTGAATATCCTTTCGGCGACAAACTTGTTCACGATAAAAATTATGAATATTCAAAATATTTCTATCTTGATTTAGAAGAAAAGAAAACCCGCGTGGTTGTGCTTGACACAATGGATATGCGCAAACCGTTTGACCAAAATGGCGTTGTAACCGAAATTGTTAACCGACTTCCGCGCTTTTGGTACACAAATGAACAACTTGACTGGCTTTGTAATCAAGTTTTTACCGCGCCTGACGGTTGGGACTATATTATGATTTCCCACATGGGCATTGAAAACGATACAAGTGATAACTGCAAAAACGGTGAAAACTTGCGTAAGGTTTTCAAAGCGTTTCAGTCGCGTGAGAGTATCGCTTTCGATTACACCGATATGGACGGTAATAAGGTTAGCGTAAATGCTGATTTTAGCGGTGTTAAAAACGGTAAAATAGTTATGTATAACTTCGGTCATCAACATGCCGAGCTTGTACATTTTAGCGAAGATATTAATTTATGGCAGGTTGCAACGGGTTGTGAAAACGCCTGGGGCGGCTGGGGTGGTCCCGGCGGCGGTAATAAAGAATACCATTGGGTACAAATGAAGGACCGCACCGAAGAAACCGAACGCGAAACCTGTATTGACGTATTTTCAGCTAACGAAAATATTTGTTATAAATATAATATAGGTCCTGGCGAAGATGCCGTAATGGCTTATATAAAAGGAGTAATTTAATTTATGAAAAAATACTTTTTTAAAAAAATGTTAGTGTGTTTTCTTTCACTAATGGTGGTTTTATCGTCTGTTATGACGGGAATGGCCTTTGTTGCAAGTGCCGAAGGTGTAAAAACCGGGACAGTATCAGATAAAATCTTTATTTTGGGCGACACTATTTATTACAACGACTTTGAAAATGAAACCTTGGGCAGTATGCCTATCGGTTGGCAAGGTTCAGGCAAAAGTTGGGGCTGGGGTACAGGTACCGGTTCGGCAAAGGTTGTTGAAAACGGTGCTTACGGCCGCGTTTTGGCTATTACCGCTTCAAGCTTAGACTTTTGGGTATCAATGCCCGAAATCGAAACTCGCAACTACGTGTATGAAGCAAGCTTTGTAACTCCTTCAGGTATAACAAGCGGATCTATCGGTGTTGCCAACGGTATGTATGGCGGTATCAATAATGCTGAAGGTGCCACCTTTACTGCAATATTTTTAAACAAATTTGATGGTTGCTATTATCGTAGCAAGGGTTATCCCAGCGTGCAAACATCTAACTTTATCCGCCCTAGAAAAAATATAATGGCTAATCCCTACAAAATTAAGCTTGTTGCCTTGGATGGCGTTAACTATATATATATTGATGACACCTTTATTGGTTCATATCCTCAAGGCGAAAGCGACAGTTTAAGCGATTGGTTGGGCTTTTATACCTCAAGCGGTACACACCACGTTACCGAGGTTAGCGTAACCGAAATTATAAAGTCTGAATTAGATTACACCGGTGTTGCACTTGACATTGAAGATGATAGTGCTAATATCAGTGTTGATTATTCTTTCAACAAGTCAAATAAGCTTTATCAAAAAAATATAAACGGTAATTATACTTACAGCACTAACGCCCCTATTAAGTTTGGTGTGATTTATGCTGTGTCTGATTCTGTTGCAACCAAAAATATTACAACCGAATCAAACGGTGTAAACGAAAAGATATTTACTACCTGCTCGCAAGACAAAAATAAGCTTTACTTTAACGTTGAAATTGAGGTTGCTTCGGCAAATCTTGATAAGTTCTACGAAGTTCGCCCCTTTATTTTAATAGGTAACGAATATTTTTACGGCGAAGCTAAGAGCTTTTCGGCTGTTAAGCTTGCTAACGGCATGTATGCAAAAAGCGATGCTGATACAAAAGCTGCTTTAAAGAAGATTTTTGCAAATTCTAAAAAGTTTAAACCCGAAAAGGTTAATACCTTAACCTTTACCTTACTTTCTGACTTCCACTATAAAGAAAATATGTATATTTCTTCCATTGCCGACCTTCGTACAATTTTAGGCAGAGCAGAAGCAAGTAATTCTTCGTTTATTATGAGTGCGGGTGATTTTTGTAACGACTTTGCCGGCTCGCCCGAGCTTACAAACACTTATCATAATTACGTAAAAGCTGATGGCACAGTTCTTGACGCTTACAACATTTACGGTAACCACGAGCTTGAAACATCCGGCAACTCTATGGACAACGTTACCGAATTGCTTACAAATAAAGTAAACGACGTTGTTTGGGGTACTGCTGACGGTAAATTTGACAGCAATATCGGTTATTATTACTTTGAAGAAAACGGCTTTAGAATTATTTGTGTTGACACTAACTATTCACTTAATAATAACGGTGAATGGGAACATAATAAGGCAGCATCTTACGGTGCTCCCAGCGGCAATACCAAAACTAATAGTTTAGGCGACGTACAGCTTAAATGGTTTGAAAACGTACTTACCGATGCCGCTAATAAGGATATTCCCTGTATTGTTGTTTCTCACGACGGTTTTTCGGGCAAATTTGCAACCTCTTCATCAGACGCAACAGTTATTCGTGAATTATACGCAAAGATTAACGCAATGAACGAGGGTACCGTTTTAATGTCGATTAACGGTCACCATCATACCGACCACCAAGGTTATGAAGACGGTGTATTCTATCTTGATATGAACACAGTTCGTAACGGTTATACCGTAGGCACCGAAACTGTTCACTACACTAACAATCAAACCTATACTTATGAAGAATACGATGAAAAAGGCAATCTTCTTTCAACCTCACAAAAACCCCTTACCGATCTTTACCGTGCAAAATTGACCTGGTTCTTTAAAGATCCGGTAAGCTCTACAATTACTATTGACGAATTCGGTAACGTTGAAATTGACGGTACCGAAACTGACTGGTTACATGGTGTTGATCCTAACGTAACCATTTCGGGTAAGGTTCCGAAGGCAACTTCAGGTACCTTCTGGAATTGCGATGCTTTAGGTCATAAATGGGGAACAACTGTTAGCGGTAATGCAACACATCACTGGTACGGTTGTGAAAATACTGCATGCACAGTAAGAAATCTTACCATTAATAAGGGTTACGAACCACATACCTTTGAAGAAATTAGAGATGACAAGTTCCTTGTTAAGGGTACAACCGCACTTTATTACAAGTCTTGTGTTTGCGGTGTTATGAATGATGAAACATTTGGCGAAGGCACTATTCCGATTGAAATTTGGGGCGGTAAGTCTGATGTTGCGAAATCCTTTGCGGGTGGCAGCGGTACTTCTGATGACCCGTATCTTATTTCAAACGGTGCGGAACTTGCTTATCTTCTTACTTTAATTGCTTCGGAAAGTGGCAATAACAGAACGAATACATTAGGTAAGTATTATAAGCTTACAAAAGATATTTATCTCAATGACGTAAGCGACCCTAATTGGATGAATAAAAACCCCAACGAATGGTATGTTGAACAAAAACGTTTCGGTGGTAATTTAAACGGTGACGGTCATACCGTATACGGCCTCTATGCAGTTGACCCCGCTAACAGCGGCTACGTTGGTTTAATCCCGATTTCCGATTCTTATAGTGATCATATTGCATTTGAAAACATTACCGTTTCAGACGCTTATGTAAGCGGTGACGGTGCTGGCGGTATTACTGGTCGTGTTTACGGCGGTAACAATAAGGTTGCCAGCTTCTTGAATTGTGAAGTAACCGACAGTGTTGTTATAAACGGTAAAACTTATGCGGGTAGTTTAGTCGGCTTTGTTCAACCCGCTGATTCTTACTATCGTATAATTGGTTGCGAGGCAAATGCAACGCTTAATAAGAATAATACCTACTTTGGTTATAAGCCAAACAACCTTATAACCTATAATAATTATGATATTGCTACTTCTTACGCAGGCGGTAACGGTACAGGTACAAATCCTTATCAAATTTCCGATGTGTCACATTTATTAAAGCTTGTGTTTGATAGAAACACTAAAGGCAAGTACTTTAAGCTTACAAATGACATCGTATTTAATAATATTGATGATGAAAATTGGACCGATACAGCCAAGAATTGGATTACCTTTAATGTAGGTAAAGAATATAACGACATTTATTTCCAAGGCACACTCGACGGTAACGGTCATACTCTAAGCGGTCTTTATTACAAGGGCCCCGATTATTATGTGGGGTTACTTGCGTGTGTAAGCGGCGGTGCAGTAATTAAAAATATTACAGTTACCGATTCTTATATGACAAGCACTCATGCTGAAGGTAAGGTTTCGCTCTTTACAGGTTACGTAGGCGGTGACGCTACCTTTGAAAGATGCCTAATTGCTAACACCGTAACGATTTTAGGTCAACACGCAGGCGGTTTTGCAAGCTTCGGTGCAGGCGGTTTGAGTTTCTATAACTGTGGTGTATTTGCAAATATCACAGGTACAACCCACCAGGGTGCCCTTCTTGCTGACGTTTGGGGAGCTGCTAAAACTGCCAAGGATTGTGTAGCAACATCCGTTTTCTCAACAAGGCGTACATTCAACGGTGAAAGAAATTACGAATCAATGGCTGTTGCTGATATTACAGGTGATGCGGCTAAAGAAAATATGCCGTTACTTAATTGGGATAAGACTTGGTTTGTAACTGAAGGTTATCCCACGTTAACTGCTCCCAAAGTTCACGAACACACTGCAGGTGACTGGGAAGTTGAAACCGAAGCTACCACCGAAGCTAACGGTCTTAAGGTTAAGAAGTGTGTAGAATGTAAAGAAGTTCTTGAAGAAAAGGTTATTCCTCGCGTTCTCAAGCTCAGAGGTCGTACACTTGCAATTCAAAGTGATATTTCATTCGTTTATCGTATTAATGAATATTACTTCACTGATTATGGTTATGAAAATATCAGAATTGAATTCCGC
>JAZNJR010000022.1:0-19253 GCA_045578165.1 Acutalibacteraceae bacterium | reverse complement strand
AAGGGCGACAAAGGTGAAAAGGGCGATACTGGTGCTACCGGTGAAAACGGTTTAACCCCCTTTATCAACAACAACGGTAATTGGCAAATTGGCGACACCGACACCGGCGTTAAAGCTGCAGGTACTGATGGCGCTAACGGTACTAATGGTACAAATGGTGTAAATGGTCTTACGCCTTATATTAACAATAATGGCAACTGGCAAATTGGCGATACCGACACCGGTATTAAAGCAGCCGGAGTCAATGGTACAAACGGTGATTCTGCTTACGATATTGCCAAGAAAAATGGCTTTGACGGTACCGAAGAAGAATGGCTTAATTCCCTTAGAGGCGAAAAGGGTCAACAGGGTGAAAAGGGTGAAACCGGTGCCAAAGGCGACAAAGGTGCCGATGGTGTAGGTGTTTCAAAGGTTGAAATTATCAATGACCAACTTGTTATTACCCTTTCAGACAAAACCGTAATTAACCTTGGCAACATTAAAGGTGCCAAAGGCGACAAGGGTGACAAGGGCGATAAGGGCGACGCCGGCACAGACGGTGTTGGAATTTCTGCCGTTGTTATTGAAGATAACGGTCATCTTAAAATAACCTTTACGACAGGTGCAACCGTTGACCTTGGCAACGTTAAAGGTGCTGACGGTAAAGACGGTGTCGGAATTGATGAAATCTATATTCAGGATGGCAACCTTTATGTAAAGAAAACCACCGATACCGCCGCCGTTAATCTTGGCTCTGTTAAGGGAGAAAAGGGAGATAAAGGTGACACTGGTGAGCAGGGTCCGAAGGGTGATACTGGTGCACAAGGTCTCGCAGGTGCTGATGGTAGAGGTATTGCTAAAACCGAGATTATTAATGGTCATCTTTGGATAACCTATACCGACGACCTTGAAAATCCTGTGGATTTGGGAATAATCAGTAAAGCTGAAGAGCAATCTGATGATTTGATTTATACATTGCTAAAAAATGGCACTTATAGCGTTAGGGCTGCAGACACCTTTAATAAAGCTGAATTAGTAATTCCTTCAACATATAAAGAAATTGCTGTTACGGAAATAAGTGAGAATGGATTTAAGGGACATAATCAAATAACAAAAGTAGAAATCCCAAGTTCTATAATTAAAATTTCCAATGACGCTTTTTATGGTTGTAAAGGATTGACAAGTATAACAATTCCCGAAAACGTTAAATACATAGGTATGTATGCTTTTTATGAAACAGGATTATCTCAGGCGACATTTGAAACAACCACAGGGTGGCTTTCAAATGGACATGATTTTAAATACTATGGCTTTTCATATTATTCTAGTGGGACTACACCATATAAAGTCGAGATATCACAAAAAAATTTAGCTATCAAAGATTCTGTAAACGCAGCATTAGCATTGACTAAAGACATTGAAATAACTAACTACAATCGCACCACAAATACCTCTTATGTAATAGGATATATTAGCTTTTATGATACTGTTTGGACACGTCCATAATTACGCAAACAACAAAAAATGATAAGGAGATTAAATATGGTTGATTTTAATAATATTTGTGTTCACGGAGATTTAGAATGGCGCGACCCTAAAAGTGAAAAGGTATCTGCCGAGTATTTTGAGGGCTCGTACCCGACAGTATATTGCAACCTACAAGGAACAAATTGTGTTTTTAAGAACAACTACAAGGATTGTGAACTTTGGGCAAAAAAAGACAAAGAATAGTTTGTGGAAATATGGCTATTTAAATTTTAAAATTTAAATAAACCATAGATTTAAAAACTTTTCAAAGGAAAACCAGCAGCGAGTTCTTGCTCGTTGCTGGTTTTTTCTATGTTTGAGTTGATTTTTGGTGAAACTTTTAACACAGGGGACGGTTCTGTGTCTTGGATTATAATAAAACAAATGGTGTGATACCGGCAGTACAATGATACAAAAAACAGCAAAAATTACGCTTATGGGTTAAGATTTACTCGTTTTTAAGCTAAAATGCGTATTTTGAGGTAAAAATAGGCTGAAAATCGCTCAAAAACCGTGTTGTATCTGCCTTGACACACTCGTGAGCGGCAGTCCAATTTTGCAAAACGGAAAGCTTATTGGTGCTGTAACCCACTTTCTTATTGATAACCCTAAAAAAGGGTATGGCATATTTGCGGAGAATATGCTGGAAACAGCACAAGGTGTGGCAAACGAACAATTGAAAGATGCATCATAAACCAAGGAGGTGGTCTAACGGCCATCTCCTTGGTTTATGAATTAAAAATTACTTAGTAAATATTTTTCTGCATCTGCCGACCACAGTCCGTTATTTTGCTTGACAAGTTTGTCAAGTGCTTCAAAACGTTTATCCTGTTTTCCAAGTATTTCAAAATCAGAAATTGCAGTAAGCGGAAGATTTATATGTGTGTATATAAGCTTTTTGCCACCTGGAATTTGGGGTAGACGTAGTGTCGTGTCAATAGCTGCATCAATACCGCCAATATGCGTAATCATAACCGCAGGATCAATTTTCTTTTCGCTGATAAGTCGCACAATATCCAGCATATCATCGGTTGTGCTACCGCTAGTTCCTGCGACGTGATGTTGCCCATAATGTACGCTATAAAAATTAAGGTTTGCGCTAAAGTTTTTGTCGAGTGGTCCTGCAAAGAAATTAAGACAACCGTCAAATCCTAAAATAGAATCTGCAAGTTCTACAACAGCAGGAACGGGCGCATAGACGAACACATCATCAAAACCACCGTCCGATATCTTCAGCAGTTCTTCCGTTTCGGTTGTGTTGCTGAATATTAATGTAATACCATCTTGTTTTGCCTTTTCGGGATCAAAAATTTTCTTTGCACGTTCAAGTCTTTGTTCGTCAAGGTCGGTAACTACTAACAATGAGGGTTTAATATCACCGTGAAGAGCAATGTCGATAGCAACAAGTCCCATAGGTCCGCAACCAGCCAGGATAGCAACCTTACCATTGGGTTTGATATTGGTATAGGGCATCAATTCACTGTCGAGATGTATATTCGCTTTGTAACCTCTTATTACACAGGACGCAGGTTCAATAAGTGAACCTTTGAAGTAGCAATCACTATCAAGCTTAATTAAATAGTCGTTTTCAATAATGTGGTCGTAAACAATGGAATATGTCGATACACCGCCGATTAAAGGGAAAGTATAGCCAACCGTTTCCATACCGCCGAGATAGGAAAGAACGGGGGGCATAACAACCTTATCGCCAATCTGGAATGTGTTCTTCCATTTATCGGTAACTTCCACAACCTCTGCACAGAATTCATGTCCTATAATAACGGGATTCTCTGCAACATTATCAGGAACTCTTATGTGCTGCGCACCCTGTTTTGCGGTTTTGTATGTAGACATACAAACGCTGTCGGAAATAATCTTTATAAGAATTTCGCCATTTTTAAGTTCGGGCAACTCAAATTCTTCAAGTCTTAAATCGTTCTCTCCATATAAACGAACTGCATTTGTTTTCATAATTTTTTTCACCTACCATTTATATACGACCTGCACTGCCAAATTTTCTTATTTTGTCTTTGACAACTTCTTTCATCATAACTCTTGCATCCTCAAAAACAATAAAGGGCCAAGTTGAAGGATTTTCCACTGAGTTAAGTTTATCTTTAAGACCTTTATTCATAGCACCAACAACGTCTGAGTAGATATTTATCTTAGTTATACCATGATGGATTGCATTTTGCATTTGGTCATCGGGAGTTCCGCTTCCGCCGTGAAGAACAAGTGGTCTTTTGCAAACTGCAGTAATCTCGTCAAGTCTGTCTATTCTAAGTTCTGGAGTTTTCTTATAAACACCGTGTGAGGTGCCTATAGCAATTGCAAGTGCGTCCACGTCGGTTATTTCAATAAATTTTGCAACTTCTTCGGGAACGGTCAAAGTTTCACCCGGATCGGTATCGGTTCCTGTTTCGCTGATGCTTCCGACACTTGCATTACCAACATGTCCAAGTTCAGCTTCAACTGATATGCCGCGAGCGTGAGCGTATTTGGTTATTTCCGCAGTGTTTTTAGCATTGTTTTCAAAGTCTAAAACCGAGCCGTCATACATAACCGAGCTAAAACCGGCGTCAATTGCTCTTTTAATAAACTCAAAATCGGTAGCATGATCTAAATGGAAGCACACAGGGATATTAAAATAGTTCGATGCTTCTTTTACCATAGAGGTTATAAGCGGCAAGCCTTTACCTTCAAGGTCCACACCAAGCCCCATCAGAAGAGCAGGGGATTTTTCTTCCTCGCAGGCCTCGAGTACTGCCTTCATCATCTCATAATTACTAACATCGAATGCCGGAATGGCATAGTGGTTTATTCTAGCGTCCTCAAGCATTTCTTTCATTGAAACTAACATAACTACAACTCCTTAAATGTGATAAAAGCATTATAGCACAATTCCTTAACATTTGTCAAATACAAATGTTAAGGAATTGACTTTTGGCTTTATGGATGGTAAAATGATTAAACAGTAGGTGAGTAAAATGAATGTAAGTGATGAAAAAATATTAATGGCGGAAGTAGCAACCCTTTATTATGAAAAAAAGCATACACAACAGGAGATAGCCGATTTAATGAATCTTTCTCGGCAGACCGTTTCCAAACTCTTAAATGATGCCACAAAAGAAAATATTGTTGAAATAAAAATTCACAATCCCAAAAAAGACTGTGAAGAATTGGAATCACTCATTTGTGAACGTTTTGGTATTAATAAATGTGTTGTCTGTGGATCTACAAGTAGAAATGAATCCATACGCAGAACGATGACAGTTAAAGCTGCACAGGATTATATTCTTCCCATAATTGATGAGGGTGGACAGAAAATAGCACTTTCGTGGGGTAGAACAGTTCAAGAATTGATAAATTCGATGCCAGAAATAAAAACAAACGGAAATACCGTTTTTCCGCTTTTTGGTGCTACCGATAATGAAAAATCATACTTTTCGTCAAATGAATTAGCTCGCGGTATGGCAGATAAGATCGGCGCCAATGTAAAATATGCGTGGTTTCCTTATATTACAGATAGCAAAAATGATTGCGATTTGCTTAAAAATCTTTCCTATTATAAAAAAATCAATGCTTTGTGGGATGCTGCTGATATTGCGATTGTGGGAATAGGAAATACCGAAATTCTTGATATTTTCGGTAAAACCTTTGGTTATAGTGAAAAACATTCAGAGGTTATCGGCGATATAGCAACTCATTTCTTTAATGAAAAAGGTGAATTTGCAAATCTGTATCAAAACACTTTATGTGCATCTGCAGATAACATTAGAAATGCAAAACAAACGATTGCTGTTGCATGCGGTAACAATAAGGCATTAGCAATCGCAGGTGCTTTGAGAACAAAACTAATTGATACCCTTATTACTGATGAATATACAGCAAAAAAAGTTTTAGAATTTTGTTGGTCCTAATGTAACACCTAACGAGGCGAAGAGGTTTGGTGTATCATTTACAAACGGCAAATCCGCTTGTACTTTAGCACTTGATTTTATTAAAAATCGAGTTCAAATTTCCGATGCAGAGTATGGTAAATTCGGTGGCGATATTCCTACAATGCTTGAGCAAATGCAGGAATTCAGCAACGAAAAACCGTATACAAATAATCTTGATATGGATATACCAAATAACGCACGTAATTACTGTTTGCCCGATATACAGGGAATTAACGACTCCTTTAAGGTTAAAATTATGCTTCGGTATTCAAAGCGTATGCGCGCAACAGTTATTGATGCCGAAATCGCCGAAAGAAGAACACTTATTTCAGTCCGCGAAAACTTTTTCCCAATCGAATTAACAACCGTAAGTGAAGAAGATTTGACAGTTGAAGAAGTTAAGGTATATAAAATTCATTAGTGATAAAATGAGGTAATATTATGAAAATTTTATCTTTTGGTGAGGTTTTGTGGGACGTTTTTTTCGACGGCGAATTTATCGGCGGTGCGCCGCTTAATTTTGCGGCTCATCTTGCGAAAATGGGGGAAGATACCTATATTTTAACCTCAGTAGGCAACGATGATTTGGGTGATAGAACTACTAAAAAAATTGAAGATTTCGGCGTTAAAACCAACTTTATAACTGTTTCGAAAACCTTGGAAACAGGCAAGTGTTTAGTGACACTTGACAGCAATAAAATCCCCAAATATAACCTTTTGAATAACGTTGCATACGACCAAATTAAAACAGAAAATATACCCAATGATTTTGATTATTTATACTTTGGAACGCTTGCTTTAAGAAGCGGTTTTAACCGCGATTCACTTAAAGAATTTTTACTTTGGCATAACTTTAAAGATGTCTTTGTTGACGTTAATATTCGACCGCCGTTTTATAGTGATGAATCGGTTGAATTTGCAGTTAAAAATGCTACAATTTTAAAAGTTAGTGATGAAGAGTTGCCCGTGATTTCTAATGTTTTGGGTATAGATAATAGTAATGAATTTGCAAAAAAATTATGTGAAAAATATTGCAATTTAAAACTTGTCATAATCACGCGGGGGGGTAGTGGTTCATATTGTTTTGACGTTAAAAATAATAGGGAACATACTGCCGAATGTGTGAAAGTAAAAGTTGCATCAACTGTCGGTGCAGGGGATAGCTTTTCGGCCGCATTCTTGCACAAATATTTAAGCGGTTGTGATACACAAAATTGCCTTGATTTTGCTTCGAAAATATCAGCTTTTGTCGTTTCTAAAACCGAAGCAATACCGGAATATAAAATTGAAGATTTTGAGTAAACGTAACGCTCCTTTCAAGAGGAGCGTTTTTTATGCAAAAAAATATGCATAAAATCGTTAAATATGCTTGAAAATA
Source organism: Acutalibacteraceae bacterium (assembly GCA_045578165.1). GTDB lineage: Bacteria > Bacillota > Clostridia > Oscillospirales > Acutalibacteraceae > UBA737. The sequence continues at coordinate 12,428 of JAZNJR010000022.1, read as the reverse complement.
TGCATTATTTATTATATAATATAAATTGTATATTATTATGTGAGGTGCTTTATGACAAGAAGACAGGCAAGAGAAGAAGCATTTATACTGATTTTTGAAAAGGTTTTCAATAACGACAGCGTTGAAGATATTTTGGAATTGGCTGCTGACGTTCGTGATTTAACTCCCGATGAATACATTAAAACTGTTTTTTCGGGCGTTTATGAAAAACTTGAAGAATTAGATGAAATAATTTCACAAAATTCAATTGGTTGGAAAATTAACCGCATTTCTAAAACCGCTTTATGTGTTTTGCGTCTTGCAATTTTTGAAATTAAGTTTATGGAAAGTATTCCTGTTGCTGTTTCAATTAACGAAGCGGTTGAACTTTGTAAAAAATATGCAACAAATGATGATGCTGCTTTTGTAAACGGTATTTTATCAACCGTTGCAAAAAACGTTTGAAAATGAACGCGCTTTCTGTTAAACAGTTAAATCTTTTCGTTAAGTCGCTTATTGAAGGGGATGTTCGTCTTAATAATGTTGCTGTAACGGGGGAGATTTCAAACTTTAAAAACCATTATCAAAGCGGTCACTTATATTTTACCCTTAAAGATAGCGATGCATCAATTCGATGCGTTATGTTTAAAGCGTATGCATCAAGGGTTAATTTTAACGTATGTGACGGTTTAAAGGTAGTTTTGCGCGGCAGGGTTTCAATTTATGAAAAAGACGGTCAATACCAGTTTTATGCAGAAGAAATGCATGAACAAGGTCTTGGCGATATTTCTTTACAGTTTCAACAAATTAAAGAAAAACTTTCAAAAGAGGGTCTTTTTGACGAAGCAAATAAACGCCAAATTTCCAAATTCCCAAAAAGAATTGCTGTAATAACTTCCGACACGGGTGCCGCTGTGCAAGATATTTTAAATATTACGGCGCGTCGTTTTCCGCTTTGCGAAATAATGCTTTGTCCTGTTGCTGTTCAAGGCGAAAATGCAGTTCCCACAATGATAAATGCGCTTGAACGGGTTTATAATCTTGCCAACTCTGACGTTATTATAATTGGTCGCGGTGGGGGCTCTATTGAAGATTTGTGGGCATTTAACAGTGAAACACTTGCCCGTAAAATTTATGAATCGCCAATTCCGGTAATTTCAGCAGTAGGACACGAAACCGACTTTACAATTTGTGATTTTGTTGCAGATTTACGCGCACCTACACCTTCTGCAGCGGCTGAACTTGCTGTGCCTGACACAGCTGAACTTCTTTCTTTTATTGAAAAACGTTCACAGCTTCTTAAAGTTAAATTAATTTCAAAATATAATTACAGTAAAGCAAGGTTTGATGCAGTAACTATTAAAACGGTATTATCTAATCCGTTACTTTTAACCGAAAAACGCAATGAAGCACTTGATAAGCTTAATGAAAAAATGGTTTTGGCTTTTTCGCAGTCGGTTAATTCACATAAAACACGACTTTATGAAAGTGTTGCCAAGCTTGACGCTTTAAGTCCGTTAAAGGTTTTATCGCGTGGTTATGCAATTGCCGAGTTAAATGGTAAAACACTTAAAAATGTTGATTCAGCCAATATAGGCGACAATATTACTGTTAAACTTTCAGACGGTAAACTTTCATGTACTGTTAATGATAAGGAGAAATAAATGGAAAACAATTTTGAAACAAAGCTTTTACAGCTTGAAGATATTGTTGCAAAACTTGAAAATAGCGAAATTTCACTTGATGAAGCTATTGCATTGTTTGAAGATGGTATTAAACTTTCCGACGACTGCAGAAAAATTTTGGAAAGCGCCGAAAGAAAAATTAAAACACTAACCGAATGTGAGAATGATGCAGATAATGGTTAACAAAATTTTTGATTATTATAAACCGATTATTGAAAACCGCATTGACCAGCTTTTGCCCGAAACCGATTTGCCATATAACGAGGTAATTAAGGCATCAAGGTATAGCTTAAAGCTTGGCGGTAAACGAATTAGACCCATTTTAATGATGGAAACCTGTCATATGCTTGGCGGTAATGCACAAGATGCACTTGATTTTGCAATTGCACTTGAAATGATACACACATATTCGCTTATTCATGACGATTTACCTTGTATGGACAATGATGATATGCGTCGCGGTAAACCGTCTTGCCACAAAGCGTTTTCTGAAGATATGGCATTACTTGCGGGCGATGCACTTTTAACAGAAGCATTTTCGGTTTCCGCTAATGCAAAGCTTGATGATACAATTAAAGTTAAAGCAATTTCTGTTTTATCGCAAATGGCAGGGTACAGCGGTATGCTTGGCGGTCAAGTAATTGATTTATCTTTTGTAAAAAACCCGCCCAACCTTGATTCCCTTTGCGACATGTATGCCCGCAAAACAGGTTGTTTGCTACGAGGTGCTACAATTATTGGTGCGTTAATCGCAGGTGCTAATCAAGAAAATATCGAAAAAGCCGATATTTTTGCTCAAAAGGTTGGCCTTGCTTTTCAAATTATTGACGATATTTTAGATGTTGTTGCTGACCCCGAGCTTTTGGGAAAACCTGTTGGTAGTGACGATAAAAATCAAAAAACCACCTTTGTTACTCTTTTGGGGCTTGATGGTGCAAAATCTGCCGCAAAAGCTTTAACTGAAGAAGCTTTGGCTATAATCGACAGTTTTGACGGAGATACTGAAAATATAAAAACAATTACTAACTATTTACTTGAAAGAAATTATTAAGGGACTGTTAATTTGGAATACGAAATTTTAAACAAAATTAAGTCGCCGCAGGATGTTAAAGAACTTAACGACGCTCAGATAAAAACCTTGTGTGCGGAAATTCGCGACTGCATAATTAATACTGTTTCCAAAAATGGTGGGCACCTTGCCGCTAATCTCGGCTCGGTTGAACTTACCGTTGCGATTCATCGTGCCTTTAATTCGCCTGAAGACTCTATAATTTTTGACGTTGGTCATCAATGCTATACACATAAGCTTTTAACCGGACGTTTTGACCTTTTCAAAACTCTTCGCTTTGAAAATGGTATTTCCGGCTTTATGAAGCCTAACGAAAGCGAACATGACCCTATAATTACTGGTCATAGCAGTAACTCAATTTCTGCCGCGTACGGAATATACCGTGCTAAAAAACTAAATGGGGAAGATGGTTCTTCTGTTGCGGTTATAGGCGATGGTGCCTTGACGGGTGGTATGGCTTATGAAGCGCTTAACCACGCGGGTGAACATAAGGGTAATTTTATTGTTATTTTAAATGATAACGAAATGTCTATTTCTCAAAACGTGGGCGGCATTTCAAGAAGTCTTACCAAGCTTCGCAATAAAGCACCATATCATCGTTTTAAATTTGCTTTCGGCCGCTTTTTAAACCACATTCCATTTGTGGGTGAATCACTTTATAAATTCTTTTATCGTGTTAAAGAAATTTTTAAAAGTGCAGTTTACCGTCGTAATATTTTTTCGGCATTTGGTTTTAATTATTTGGGTCCTGTTGACGGTCATAACGTTAAAGATATGGAATCCCTTTTCAAAATTGCCCAATGTTACCAACGCCCAACTGTTATTCACGTTGTTACCACAAAGGGTAAGGGTTACTCCTTTGCAGAAACAAACCCAAACAGTTATCATGGTGTTTCTCCCTTTGATGTAGAAAAAGGTGTTACAAGCAGTTGTAAAACCACCTTTTCCGATATTGCGGGTCGTACTCTTTGCGATATGGCGGAAAATGATTCTAAAATTTGTGCAGTTACTGCCGCCATGGGAAGTGGTACCGGTCTTTCTGAATTCGCTAAAAAATACCCCGATAGATTTTTTGACGTTGGTATTGCCGAGCAACACGCGGTAACTTTTGCCGCAGGTCTTGCCAAAGGCGGTATGCGTCCGTATTTTGCGGTGTACTCTTCTTTTTTACAACGCGCTTATGACCAAATCATTCACGACTGCGCTATTAGTAACTTGCCAGTTACATTTTTAATTGACAGGGCGGGTATTGTAGGAGAAGACGGGGAAACTCATCAAGGTGTATTTGACGTTTCTTATCTTACTTCAATTCCAAACCTTTCGGTATATTCGCCGACCTATTATAACGAACTTATTCACACAATTAATCTATCTGCTTTGTGTGACGGTGTTACTGCCATTCGTTACCCACGCGGATGCGAAACCGAATGTGATTGTGACATTAATACAAAATGTGATTATACTATTTTAAATGGTAATAACGACCGTGTAATTGTGACCTATGGCAGACTGTTTACAGAAGCATTAAAAGCGAAAAAACAAAATGATGATATAACAGTTATTAAACTTAATAAAATTTTTCCAATTGGTAACGAAATTGTTGAAGTTCTTAATAATTATAAACGAATTGATTTTTATGAAGAAACCGTTTTAAGCGGTGGAATTGGAGAACATTTGTCTGCCTTGCTTTGTGAAAACGGTTTTAAGGGCAAATTTTTTATTCACGCTATTGACAATAAATTTGTTCCAATGTCAACTACCAATTCGGCACTTGAAAAATTGGGCCTTAATGCTGAAAATATGTTAGCTGTTAAATAATTAAAGGAGATAATATGCCTAAAACAAGATTAGACGTTGCCCTTGTTGAGCAGGGCTTTGCCGAAAGCCGCGAAAAAGCAAAGGCAATAATTATGTCGGGTATAGTTTTTGTCAATAATCAAAAATCTGACAAGGCGGGGAATACCGTTAAGCCCGACGATATAATTGAAGTTCGCGGTAAAACGCTTAAATACGTTAGTCGTGGTGGATTAAAGCTTGAAAAAGCAATGCAGGTGTTTCCAATTAATCTTGAAAACACTATTTGTGCCGATATTGGCGCATCAACAGGTGGTTTTACTGACTGTATGCTTCAAAACGGTGCTAAAAAAGTTTTTTCAATTGATGTTGGGCGTGGTCAGTTGGCATGGAAGCTTCGCACCGATGAACGTGTTATAAACCTTGAAAATACTAATTTTCGTTACGTAACCAAAGAAGAGGTGCCTGATGAATTGGATTTTGCATCTGTTGACGTTTCCTTTATTTCGCTTTATCACATTTTCCCCGTTATGCGCACACTTTTGAAAGATGGCGGCGAAGCAGTTTGTCTTATCAAACCTCAATTTGAAGCTGGTAAAGAAAACGTTGGTAAAAAAGGTGTTGTGCGCGATAAATCTGTACACATTGCTGTTGTTGAAAAAATTATTGATTTAATTATTGAAAACAAATTTACGCTTTTGGGGCTTGATTTTTCGCCAATTAAAGGACCTGAGGGTAATATTGAATACTTATGTCATATTAAGAAAACCGAAAATGGCGAAAATTTATGTAAAATTACCGCAAATGCGGTTGTAGATATGTCTTATAACGCTTTAAAGGAGGGTTAAATTTGGTTATTGCAGTTTTACCTAATCTTGAAAAACGCGGTGCTCCCGAGGTTGTTGAAAAACTTGGTGTATTTCTTAAAAATGAGGGTATAAAAGCGTATATTCCCGATACGATTTGCAGTCCTAATTATCAAGCTGTACCCGAAGACGAGCTTTATAAATTGGCCGACGTTATTATAACTATTGGCGGCGATGGTACGATAATTCGTTATGCCAAACGTGCCGCTTTAGATAATAAACCCGTTTTGGGTATTAATGCAGGCAGAATGGGTTATCTTGCCGATATTGAACAAAACGAACTTAATTTAATTTCCAAGCTTATTAAGGGCGAATATAGAATTGAAAACCGTATGATGCTTGACGTTGAATTTTTAGAAAACGGTAATACAATTGGTTCGTATTCGGCTTTAAACGATGCGGTTATTACAAGCGGGTTTATTTCTCGCATAATTGATATTTCGGTTGCAGTTGAAAAGGATGCAATTAATTACCGTGCCGACGGTCTTATTGTTTCTACTCCAACAGGTTCTACGGCTTATTCTATGTCGGCAGGCGGACCAATTATTGACCCGTCTACTGAAAATATTTGCATTACTCCGATATGTTCTCATTCCTTGTCGGCTAAGCCGATTTTAATGAGCGCTAATACCACACTTTCACTTAAATCTTTTTCTAAAAAGCGTACTGAAATTTATTTGACGGTTGATGGTCGTAAGGTTGCAAACGTTAAACCCTTTAGCGAAATTAAAATTACAAAATCTAAAAATTCAGTACAGCTTATTCGTTTAAGCGACCGTTCATTCTATAAAACAATGTCGGTTAAATTTAGAGACAGCAGGAGTGTTTAATTTGAAAAGCAAAAGACAACGCGAAATTCTTTCAATTATTCAACAAAAGGTTGTTTTTACTCAGGAAGACCTGCAAAACGAACTTTTAGCACTTGGCTATAACGTCACACAGTCAACTGTTTCTCGTGATATTAAGGAATTACGTTTAATAAAAACTCATGATGCGCAAGGTAATTACCGTTACTTTTCTAATGGTTCAAACGCTTCAAACCATGACACAAGTCATTACCATGATTTGTTTACAAAATCGGTTAAGAGTGTTGATTACGCACTTAATAACGTGGTTATTAAAACATATCCCGGTATGGCTTCTACAGCGTGCGTTGCGCTTGACGAAATGTTCGGAGATATGATGCTTGGCTCACTTGCGGGTGATGACACAATTATCATTGTAACAAGAAGCGAAAATCATTCTAAAATTTTAATTGATAAAATTAACAATATTTTTTAATTTGGCGGTTATTTATGCTTAAATTTCTTCATATTGAAAACATCGCTGTAATTGAACGTTCCGATATTGAATTTAAGTCGGGCTTTAACGTATTAACCGGCGAAACCGGTGCGGGCAAATCAATACTTATTGATGCAATAAACGCTGTTTTGGGTGAAAGGGTTTCAAAAGACCTTATTCGAAACGGCTGTGACAGTGCATTGGTTTCCGCAGTATTTGGCGATATTGATGACCATACAGCGAAAATATTAAGTGAATATGACATTATACCCGATGAAGACGGTAATGTTTTGATTAGTAGAAAATTATCTTTAACGGGTAAGGGACTTATTAAGGTTAACGGTTTACCAATTACCGCAACCGTTTTACGTGATATTTCACAAAACCTTATAAATATTCATGGTCAGCACGATAATCAAGCACTTTTAATACCTGAAAATCATTTGGGCTTTATTGATGCTATTGCTGATAACTATGCTTTAATAGAAAACTATTATAACGAATTTAAAAATTTAAATGCCATTCGTAAAGAATTAAAGTCATTAGAAATGGACCAGGACGAAAAGGCAAGACAAATTGACATTTTAAATTATCAAATTAACGAAATTGAATCTGCCGCAATAAAAATAGGGGAGATAGAGGATTTAAAACGTCAATTAAAGATTGCGGAAAGTTATGAAAAAACCTTTAAGTCAGTCTCGAACGCCGAGTTTATTTTAAGCGGTGACGATAATACCGACGGTGTTTTAACACAACTTCGCAACGCTAATAAGCATCTTGCATCAACTGACGTTATAAGTCTTGAAAGGTTTAATGAAGCACTGTCTTTACTTGAAGATTTTCGTTCTGAATTGGGTTCATTTTTAAATAATTCTGAATTTTCTTCTCTTAACCCCGACGAAATTAACCAAAGACTTGACTACATTACAAGACTTGTGTTAAAATACGGCGGTAGTGAAGAAGCCGCTTTAGAGTACTTAAATAATGCAAGTAGCGACCTTATGACCATAACCACGTCAGACAAGCGCATAAACGAGCTTTCCTTGCTTTTGGACGATTCAACCGAGAAATTAATAATATTGGCCGAAAAACTCACACAAAGCCGAATTAAAGCCGCATCAAGCTTTGAAAAGCAGGTTTGCGCTATTTTGTGTGAGCTTAATATGCCTAACGTTAAATTTACTGTTGATTTGAAAAAAGGCAAATACACAAAGGTTGGTTGTGACACTGCAGAGTTTATGATTTCAGCAAATGCAGGCGAAAATCTAAAACCGTTACATAAAATTGCATCGGGCGGCGAGCTTTCACGCGTAATGCTTGCAATTAAAAGTGTACTGCTTGATAAAGACCCCGTTGGTACAATGATATTTGATGAAATTGATACGGGTATTAGCGGTTATGCAGCAGATAAGGTTGCAAAACAACTTCGTTTTGTTTCAAACGGGCGACAAGTAATTTGTGTAACACATTTAGCACAAATTGCCGCTGCCGCAAACGAGCATTTACTTATAGAAAAAACGACTGAAAACGGTCGCACCTTTACAAACGTTTCTTCACTTTCTTATGAAGAAAAAATACACGAAATTGCCCGTATAATGTCGGGTACAAAAATTACTGAAAATTTATATAATTCCGCTAAGGAACTGATAGACAGGAGTATTTAAAATGAAAATTTATGATGAACTTGTAGCCCGTGGTCTTATTGCACAGGTTACCGACGAAGACGAAATCCGCGACCTTGTAAACGAAGGTAAAGCAACCTTTTACATTGGTTTTGACCCGACTGCTGACAGTCTTCACGTTGGTCATTTTATGGCACTTTGCCTTATGAAGCGTTTACAAATGGCAGGTAATAAACCTGTTGCGCTTATTGGCGGTGGTACCGGTTATATTGGTGACCCTTCCGGCAGAAGTGATATGCGTTCTATGATGACGCCTGAACAAATTCAACACAACTGCGATTGCTTTAAAGAACAAATGAGCCGCTTTATTGAATTTGGCGAAGGCAAAGCACAAATGGTTAACAATGCCGACTGGCTTTTAGACCTTAATTATATTGACCTTTTACGTGAGGTTGGTGCTTGCTTCTCGGTTAATAACATGCTTCGTGCTGAATGTTATAAGCAGCGTATGGAAAAGGGTTTATCTTTCCTTGAATTCAACTATATGATTATGCAAAGCTATGATTTCTATCATTTGTATAAAGAATATGGTTGTAATATGCAGTTTGGCGGCGACGACCAGTGGTCCAATATGCTTGGCGGTACTGAACTTATTCGCAAAAAGCTTGGTAAAGACGCTTATGCAATGACCATTACATTACTTTTAAATTCCGAAGGCAAAAAGATGGGTAAAACCGCTTCAGGCGCTGTTTGGCTTGACCCCAAAAAGACCTCGCCTTATGAATTTTATCAGTATTGGCGTAACGTTGGTGACGCTGACGTTCTTAAATGCATTAGAATGCTTACCTTCTTACCTCTTGAAGAAATTGACAAGATGGACGAATGGGAAGGCAGTCAGCTTAATACCGCTAAAGAAATCCTTGCTTTTGAACTTACAAAGCTTGTTCACGGCGAAGAAGAAGCGCAAAATGCACAAACAACTGCACGTGCAATTTTTGCAGGTGCCGGTAGTCATGAAAATATGCCCACAACCGAATTGGTGGCTGACGATTTTGTTGACGGTAAAATTGGTGTGCTTTCAATGATGGTTAAAGCAGGTCTTGCGGCTTCTAATGGCGAAGCAAGACGTCTTGTTCAACAGGGCGGCGTAAGCATTAACGACAACAAAATTACCGACCCGTCTTATGCTTTGGCTAAAGAGGATTTTGAAAACGAAATTATTCTTAAAAAAGGTAAAAAGGTTTTCGTTAAGTTTGTTTTAGCATAAATCATTTTTTTAAAAAGGAATTTGAGAATAGGGGAGTATTTATGTTCAAAAGAATTAGCATTAGTTTTATTTCATTAATATTATGTTTAACCCTTTGTTGTTGTTCGGCTTCAAGTACGGGAATTTTCAAGCCAAGTAAAAACGACGATTCTAATAAAACAACCGAAAACGCTGACAAAAATAGCGATAATGATGAAAACGTTGAAAAATACGTAGAACCCATTAAGTCGAAATATACTATTACCAACAATTCTATACAAGAATTTGACTTGTCTTTTTTGAAATTAGAAAACAATGGTAAAAATATGGTTTATAGTCCGCTTTCTATAAAATATGCTTTAAAAATGCTTGAAGAGGGCTCTATGGGTTTAACAAAGGCGGAAATTGCAGGTGTTATTGGCGATTATAATGTTAAGAGTTACCCCAACAGCAAAAATATGTCTTTTGCAAACGCAATGTTTATTAATAGCGCTTTTAAAAAGAGCATTAATGACAAATATACAAAAACACTTTCTGATAAATTTAATGCTTATATCGTTACCGACCCATTTAAAACCCCAAATACCATTAATGCATGGGTTAAAAATAAGACTTTAGGGCTTATTGATAATCTTTTTGACGATGTTTCACAATATAACTTTTTGCTTGTTAACGCTTTGGCAATTGATATGGAATGGAAAGGAAAGTTTCTTGATAATCCGCAACCCCTTGTCGCATATGATCATGAAGATTTTTATTGGTCAGGTGGTATTGATATAGTTCCTTCCTCTTTTAATGGTGTTAGCAAAGAAGTTTCCGGAATGGAAATCACTGCTTCATATAACGGTTATGATATTGTTAAAGTTTTAGGTGAAGAACATATCAGAAAAACCGTAACTGATGCTTATTTAGAATATATTGAAGAATATGATTTGGAATTTGGCGATGAGCTTTTCTGGGATGACATACCTGAAGGTTTAACCAATGATGAAATTATGGATTTATATCTTGATAATTATATTAAAGAGATAAACGGTAATTATAAAGCTTTTCATAAGATAACCGATTATTCATTTTACGTTAATAATAACGTTAAAGTATTTGCAAAGGATTTAAAGAAATATAACGGTGTTACTTTGCAATACGTTGGTATTATGCCTACCAAAGATAATTTAGAAAGCTATATTAACAAGACTACTGCAAAAGATATTAACAAGCTTATTGGCAGTTTAAAGGAATTAAAACCCAGCAGCTTTAAAAACGGCGTTGTAACAAAAATTACAGGTTATATACCCAAATTTAAGTTTGATTATGACCTGAATTTGAAGAGAGATTTAAAGAAGCTTGGCATAAATGAAGTTTTCAAACAAGGCAAGGCAAATTTAAGTAATTTAACGACTGATAAATCCTTATTTATTGGAGACGCTTCACATAAAGCTAATATTGAATTTACTCAAGACGGTATTAAAGCATCTGCTGCAACATATGTAGGTGGTATTGGCGCTCCAGCAATATTTGACTATGAGTTTAATGTGCCTGTTGAAGAGATTGATTTAACCTTTAATAAACCGTATATGTTTTTAATTAGAGATAAGTCTTCAGGCGAAATATGGTTTGTTGGAACGGTTTATAACCCCTTATTATATTCTAATGATAAAACTACAGGTGATCATTATGAATGGTAAGCGTTAAGTAATGTGTAATACGTAATATTTTTTTAAAAAAGGCGAACTTCTATGTTCACCTTTTTTATTATTATAAATTAAATATTTTATAAAATTTGGGACAAAATACCTTTAAGGAGTGATTTTTGTGACAAATTTTAATGAAAGTGCAACCAAAACAAACCTAATGCGTGCTTTTGCAGGCGAATCACAAGCAAGAAACCGTTATACCTTTGCGGCTGAAATTGCAAAAAAGCAAGAATTATACGTTATTGAAGCGGTATTTAATTTGACCGCAAACCAAGAACTTGCACATGCAAACGTTTTCATGAAGCATTTAAGCGAATTTAACGGTGAAAATATTGAAATTGACGGTACCTACCCGGTAGAAGTTACAAATTCTGTTGTGGAACTTTTAGAAAATGCACATCATAATGAAAATGAAGAATATGAAAACGTATACAAAGAATTTGAAGAGGTTGCCGAAAGGGAAGGGCACATGGCAATTGCAAACTCATTTAAAGAAATTGGCGCAATTGAAAACGAACACGCAAACCGTTTTAAGTTATTTGCAGATTTATTAAAGCAAAATAAATTATTTGTTAACGACGTAGAATGTGAATGGATGTGCCTAAATTGTGGTCATATTTATAAGGGCAAATCCGTGCCTGAGGCATGTCCTGTATGTTACCACAAAAAAGGTTATTTTGTAAGGATTGAATTAGCACCTTATTGTAAGAAGAAATAATACTTTGTTATTTTTTTAACAAAGTAGAGGAGAAGTGCCAATTTAATAGGCAATAAAAAAGAGCACCTCAATTAAGAGATGCTCTTTTTGGTGCCGGTGGCCGGACTCGAACCGGCACGCTGTCGCCAGCGGTGGATTTTGAGTCCACTACGTCTGCCAATTCCATCACACCGGCAAATTAATTCGACTTTGCTATTATACATTAATTATCTATTAAAATCAAGTGTTTTTTTGATTAAAATTTAAGTTTTTGCGCTCTTTTTTGAAAAAGGCAAAAAAAGCCATCGAATAGAAATTTTTCTGACATATAAAGTATCGTTGAGAAAATTTCCATTCGATGAGATTTTTATAAAAATTTATAAATTTTTAAAATTCCGTCGAATAGAAAAATTTTTAATAGGTAAAGTATCATCAAAGAAAAAATTATTCGATGAAATAAAATCAAATTTTAAAATTAATTTTGTGAAACGAATT
>JAZNJR010000021.1:0-9494 GCA_045578165.1 Acutalibacteraceae bacterium | reverse complement strand
AAATCTTCAGCGGTGTAGATTGTTTCTTCACCTAATGCGTTAACCTTAAAGGTTACGCGGTCAATTGATACGTCTGCAGGAATTTCGAAACCGTAACGAATTGCAATTGAATTTTCAAGTACAAGTGTTACAGTCTTAAATGCTGCGGTGGGATTATCAATTGTTGCGTATGCATTGTTCTTAATGGTTTCTGCGGTAGGCATTGTTGTGGTAGCAAATGCTTTCCATTCGTCCTTAAGTGCAGAAGTTGCCATATTAGAAGTATTATATTTATTAAAGATCTGTGCTGCATCACCATAGTAGAGAATATCTACAAGGAATGTGTTAAGAGGTGCATAAGCAGCGCCTGCTGTTGCTGTAGTGTTAAGGGTGTTGGTTACATAAGTAACAACACTGTATTCAGTACATTCAACACTATAGGTAACACCGTTATTTTCAGCATAGATGGTTGCATACATTACGTCGGTCATCTGCTGAGGAGCAAGGTTCTTGAAGTAGTATTCATAATAACCTTTATCTGCAAGATAAACAGCGTCTTCTTGGTTAACTAAAACAGTCTTATCGCCAAGGCGGAATTCAATTCTGATATTTTCATAACCATAATCAGTGAAGTAATATTCATTAATACGATAAACGAATGAAATATCACTTTGAATTGCAAGTGTACGACCTCTGAGTTTAAGAACGCGAGGAATAACTTCAGTAATTGTGTCGCCACAAGCGCAAGTCTTAGTCTTGCTACCTGCTGCGTCTACAGTTGCGTCAACAATTACCCAGTCGCCATAGCTATGTTCATGACCATTATTTGTGAAATGTAACGCACGATAATTTACGTTATTGTTTCCACCGATATGCTTTATTCTAACGGTAGATTCTCCCGCAGAAAGTTGAACATCGGCAGTCTTAATCTTTGTGGTTACGTAACCTGTACCTGTTGCGGTAAGGTCGTTTTCAACATCAATTAACTGACCGTTTACATAAATTTCAAATGCATCAGTAACACCCGCAAGAGCGCTGTATTCTAATTCTATGGCGTATGTTGCAGTGGCTTTAACACTAATGTTATATTCATAGAAATAACCATTAGTGCCGGGCATATCAAAAATGTTGTTATTGATAACCTGTCTTGCGCGTTGACTCTTTTTAGAATAATCAGTTGCAAATACGGTTGTTATACCGGTTTGTGCTAAAGCAGTAACCTTTTGAGGATTAATTGCGGTATCGGGCATTTTTGCAAGGTTGAAAAGAATGTAATATGCGTTTTCTTCCAACATTTCACGTGTAATATATCCGTAGGTTACGTAATCTTTTATTGCCTCGGTATCTCCTGCAGTATAAAGCATATGACAGTTGTTACCTGCAATGATTTCATCTGCAGGGCTGGGAATATTGTCCCAGTCGGTCATAATAAGACCTGTATAACCCCATTCGCCCCTCATAATTCCTCTAAGAAGTTCAGCGCTGACCGAAGCCCATACACCGTTTATCTTATTGTATGAACTCATAACGCAAATTGGGTCAGATTCTTTAATTACAATTCTAAAGCCCTCGAGATAAATTTCGCGAAGTGCCTTTTCAGAAACTCGGCTGTCAGAATATTTACGGTTGCTCTCTTTATTGTTAACAGCATAATGCTTAACAACCGCAGCAACACCCTTTGATTCAACACCGTTCACCATTGCGGCGGCAATAATACCGCTAACGAACGGGTCTTCTGAATAATATTCAAAGTTACGTCCGCAAAGCGGATTTCTGTGAATATTCATACCCGGTGCCAACCACATATCAATACTATTTTTTCTACATTCCTCGCCTACTGCTTCGCCGATTTCATAAATCAATTCGGTATTCCATGTACATGCTTGAAGTGTGGCGTTAGGCCAGAAAGTAACGTTTCTGTATTCCATACGAAGTCCCTGTGGGCCGTCGGCAGTATCGCCCCCGTAAATACCGTATTTTTCAGCAATAGCATCATCCGAAAAACCTATCATACCGGTATAACCATATGACCACGAACCGTATTTACCGTAAGCAAGGTCGATAAGTTCGCTATATGACATTTGAGCAATAAGCTCATCCCAAGTTGCCCTGCCCGCAAGAACGTCGGCATAGGTAATACCTTGGTAATTATCGGTATTAAAATCAATATCTAAAATATCAGGTGTTTCGGTTTCGGTTGAGTCGCCTTGCGAATTATCATCAGTATTAAAGTAATATGCCACCGCATTTTGTTCGGTATATTTCATAGTGGTTGGGTAAACCACAAATTTATCAATATTAGCGCCACCATAAACAGGAGAATTTTCATTACAAGCCAAGCGTAATTTAAATTCGCCTTGAGGAACGGTAATAGTATACTGATTACCTTCAAAATCGGTTGTAGAATAATAAAAATTCCAATACTGTTGAGCCGTACCCGTTACGTCAGAACCGGTATATTTAACGTCAATCGCAAACTGTTTAGTCCATGTTGCGCCACCGTCGGTAGAAATTAAAACGTCAATAACGTCGGGCGCTTTACCATCATTATCACGGGCAAGTAAACTGCCACTGCCTAAAGTAAAGCCAATATTATATACGCCGCCTTTTTCCGCAACAAGCGTATATTCGGCATAACCTGTAGTGTTCTTATCGAAAAAGCCAACTACCGCACCTGCGGGCAAACCTGCATAAACCGTACCTTCATGAAGGGTACCTGCATTTGCATTAAAATTCTCGCTTCTAACACTTGTACCGGTCGAAGTATATGCTTCACCCTCAAACCAAGTAGCAGTATTAGAATTAATTATACCTAAATGTTCCACACCGAACATTTCGCAAACGTCTTCAAGAGTACAAGGGCTTTCTTTCGGGAAAAGACAGAACTTATCAATATTGCAATTGGTAACCGACTTAACCGCTTCGCCGTTAATAGTTTCGGCAATTTTAAAGCGAAGTGTCACCTTACCCTCGGGCAATGTGATTTGATAAGCATTTCCGTCAGTGTCAGCAACAGTATAAACGAAGTTAAACCATTGTTTGCCGGTTTGACTCATAGCACTGTAAGTATTTACAGAATCGAATGCGGGGCATTGTGCCGAAACAAAAGTTGCACCATTATCTGTAGAATATTCCAAAGACAAAAGATTATCGCCAAATTTGCCTGCGGTGCTACCATCAGCCGATATAAAACCGATGTTATAAGTTCCTGCTTTTTCAACAATTATATCGTAATATAAATAACCGTTGGGGTGGCTATGGAAGGTACCAATACTGTTACCTGAAATGGCGGTATATTCAGAACCGGTATAAATGAAAGCACTTCCTGTAAAGCTTTCTTTTTTAAGTGCATTGGAATTTGAGGTATAGTCTTCAGCTTCTACCCAAAGAGTTTTTCCATCGGCAAGAACGGGAGTAAGTTTAAGACCATAAAGTTCAAATACGTTTTTAAGTCCAAAATTAACACCTTTAGGTATAACAATAAGCTTGTCAATTTTGGTGTCTGAATAACCTACATCATCAGAAACCTTAAAGCGTATTTGTACCGAACCTTTTGGAAGTGTCACATTATAATAATTCCCATTGGTATCGGCATCATTATAAAGGAAATTAAACCAATATTTACTTGTGTTTGATTTATTATAGTTAGTATTAATTGAATCAAAAGCAAAATCTTTAACCGTTTGCCAATTAACACCGTCGGTAGAATATTCAAGAGTTAGTAAATCTTCGGCATTTTTACCATTTTGTGCGCCCAAAGTGTTACCGTTGCTTGAAACAAATCCAAGCTTATAGCTACCCGCTCTTTGAACAACCAAATCATAGTAAAAATACTTTCCTGCATTTTCCGAAAGGTTACCAAGAACAGTGCCAGAGGGTAGATTATACCAATCGTAACCGTCGGTCAGGTACCCGTCAGAGCCAAACACTTCATTGCTTGAAATTGTACCGTCTTTTTTGGCAACTGATTCGCCTTCTATAACGGTTGCAGAATCATATTTAACGTATATTTGACCGTCTTTAAGTATAGGCATTGATGGGTCAGTATAAGTGCCGTCAGCTTCAAGACGTTCTTCAAGGGTAACGTCGCCATATTTTGAAAGTTGTTCCGTAACGGTAATGGTATCAACAACATATTCACCTTGTTTAAAATTGTTTTTAACAGAATTACCAACCAAAATATCATAAGTTCCGGCTTCTAAAACGTAGGCATATCTATAATCAGTATAGCCGACATCGTCATAAGATGCCATATCATTTATTGCAAAAGTAATTGTAACGGTTTGGCTTTCTCCCGGATTCAAAAGTTTAGTCTTCTTAAAACCTGCAAGTTCAATTGCAGATTTTGAAAGAACTGCACTTCCCTCGCCTTTTTGTGGAGCTGAAAAGTAAACCTGAACCGTTTCTTTACCTGAAACATTACCCGTATTTTTAACGGTTGCTTTAACTGTTATATTTTTACCATCGTTCGTTACCGAATTTGTAGTAATATCAAACGTAGTATATGATAAACCGTAACCAAATTCATAAACCACTTTATCTGGAGCAAAGGTTTCAAAATAACGATAACCCACATATATATCTTCGGTGTAATTTACATATTCAACGCTTTCATAAAAACCTTCGGTTGAGGGGTAATCTTTAATAGAATAAGCGTATGTATCGGTAAGCTTACCCGAAGGTGTAACGTCACCTAAAATAACGTCTGCGATACCGTAACCGCCCATTTCGCCGGGCGCATGACAAATAAGAAGCGAATCTACGTCAAATCCGTAGCTGTTTCCCTCAAGCGACCATTCCGTAGAAAAGGTTGATGGTGTATTTAAAATAACTATAACGTTTTCAAAATACGCAGAAGAATTTGAGATAAGCGCTTTTTCACCGTCAGTTAAAATCCATTCGTTTTCCTTCATGTCATTGCCCTCACCCTTTTTACGAGTGATAACAATAATTGCAGTATCTGCTTCAGCCGCAGCAGCTTCATACATTGCAGTATCAGGAACATAAGAAGAATTTTCGAGATAAGCGTTATAAAGCGGTTCGTAAATACCAATTTTGCCTTCTTCGGCAAGTTCGGCAAAAACTTCAGCCGGTCCAAGTGGGTCATAATTGGTATAAACCGCGCCCGAGCCATAACCGCCAAATGCAAAGAACGAATTGTTTTGACCCTTACCAAAGAAAGCAACTGTATTATTTTTGCTAAGCGGCAAGGTGTTATTTTTATTTTTAAGCATAACAAGACCTTCGCCAACCGCCTTGCGAGCGAGTGCACGATGCTCTTCATCTGAAAGCGCCTTGGTTTCAATAACCTTGTTTATACTATCATCTAAAACGTCCATAAATATACGAAGTGCAGGGAATTCTGCAGTAGTAACGTACTTCTTTCCAAGCTCTGTCATATTGTCTGCGGCGGCAAGACCTTTCATTTTATCTTGAGTAATAATGATAACTCCCTTACCACCGGAAGTAATTGCATAACTGTTTGTGCAGGTTGCTGTGTTTTTAGAATCTAACGAACCTGTACCGTTATAGCAACGCTTTATAACTATGTCGCCTTCATACTTGTCAGCCACCAGTCCACTTCTCGATGCAGCATTTTGAGTTGCCAAAGAATAGCTGTCGGTAACGGTAGTTGTAACCGCACGGTTGATAGCCAAAAATGCGCCGGTATCAAAACCTGTAAGCGTAACATCTTTACCAACATAACATTCGCTAATTTCCAAGGTGGCAAGTGTTGCGCTATTTTCCGATTTTGCACCTACAATAGCACCCACACCTTGCTTACCGCTTAAATATGCCTTATCTACACCAAGTCTTGTAACGGTAAGTGTTGTGCCTGCTGCAATTTCAGGGAAAAGACCAACCGAATCGGTAAAACTCCAAGAAGTACCGTCAGTTTTGCCGCTTCCACTGTTATAATAAAGACCGTAAACAGTATGGCCTGCACCGTCAAAATTACCTTGAACAGCAATATCATTGAACCAAGGGGTTGGCGCATTACCTGTATATTCACCCGTTTCCCAGTTTACGTTATCAACAGGATTAAGATAAATATCGTTTGAAAGCTTATAATATGCATCGGCACGTGAGTTTTTAATAGCGTATACAAGCTCGGCCGCAATACTAATGATATACGGGTCAGCTTTAGTGCCTGAACCATTTGCAAAACCGTTTACAATAACACCATTCCATATTACGCCATCAAAAGCCCCACGCAAAACAGGAAAACTATTATCGGTAGGCATCCAAGTTTCTTGCCAATCAAGATCAGACATATTGGTTTGAGCGGCAGCGCCCTTCATCATATCTACACTATCAAGTTTAACAACTTCACCCTTTATGGTTTGTACTTCAGTGCCGATATTATATACGTTTTCAGCAGTAAAGCCCTGTGTTGGGTGTCCGAACAGGCGTGCATTTATGGCAGAAAAACTGTTTTTAATTACGCGGTCAGCAGAAGTATTGCCCCAAACGTTACCAACAAACGCGCCCTTACCATCGGTTATAACTGAAGTTAAATTAGCCATAACCGCTGAATCGTAAATATAAACTTTAGGCGTGCCATAACCAACCACGCCACCAACTGCAGATGCGGAACCGGTTGTGGTAAGCTTAACTGTTTCGTCAACAATACACTTTTTAATAGTGATTGAATTTTGACCGAAGCTTACAATAGCCGACACATGACTTGAAGATATCATATCGGCATTACTAATTTTTAAGTTAGTAACGGTAGTATTACTTGCCTGAGGGAATAAACCAACAATATCGCTTCCCTTATAATAAAGACCGTGAATTGTATGTCCATCGCCATCTAAGCTACCAACAAAAGCAGCTTTATTCATAGCGGCGCGGTCATACCAACTTTTTGGGGAATTACTTGCCCAATTAGCGTTAGACACATCATTAAGATAAATATCAGACGTTAGTTTATAATATTTTTCCGTATTTGTTATGCCAAAAAACAACATATATGCCAACTGTTCAGGTGTGGCAATTAAATATGGGTCGTCAGACGTACCCGTACCACCCGCAAACGACGTTGCAGTTGAACCTGTCCATTCAGTTACATCCGCGTTTACAAGCGCAGTAGGCAACAACGTGCAAGTAATAAGCACAACAGATAAAAACACTGAAAAGATTTTACCGAACAATGATTTTATCGCCATTTTATGTCCTCCCTTTTTTGCAATAAAAAAATTATTTACATTTCCAATTTTACTATAGCAAATTTGCAGACTTAATGATATAATATAGTTGTTCAAAAATTTAGATTTTTTGCGATCGGAGTTATTTATGAAATCAACCGTTTTTGAAAAAAGAAATGATTTTAGTATCAATTTTTTCGCCAATTACCTACCCAAAACCAACCCGCACTTTATGCAGCATCTTCATTCGGTAATTGAAATTTTATATATCATCGAAGGCAGGCATAAAATTATTTGCGACAATATAGAATATATTGCCGAAGCGGGAGATATGGTTCTTATTCGTTCATTCACTTCACACGAACTTTATTCCAATGATGAATACTGTCATCATATGGTCCTTCAAATACCGCCCGCTGTCATTATAAGTATGGCCGATTCCAATTTAAGCAGTTCATACCTTCTTGCACTATCATATTCAAATAATAATTCCAAATGCTTGTGGAAAAAGCACGAATGTGAAAAGCTTGGTATTAACCACATTTTTAACAACTTAATTTCAGAAAGAAAATCTCCCGAAATATGTTACGATCTTATACGAAACGCTTACAGTATGGAAATTATAGCAAAAATTTTGCGTGATACAAGCAATCTTCCAACTATGACACAAGAAAAAGAAGACCTTAAACGCCGCATATATGATACAACCATATACATTCATAGAAATTTCAGTAATGACATTTCCGCCGAAGAATGTGCTAAAAACGTTTCATTAAGCTTGTGTTATTTTTCCCGAAACTTTAAAGCAGTAACAGGGTTTAGCTTTAAAGAATATCTTAATATAGTAAGAATACTTAATGCAAACAATTTATTGGTTACAACCGACCTTCCCATAACCGAAATTGCAAGTAGGTGCGGATTTAACAGTACGTCCCATTTTATTGTAACATATAAAAAGCAACAAAACACTACTCCACTTGCTTTTAGAAAACAAAAAAATAAACCATAAAACACATCAAAAAGCAAATTGGGGTTTATCGCCGATGCGAAATGCGTAATTCGTAATTAATGTATAAATTAATTTGTATGTTCGCCCGACAAACTATAATTTAACAAACATTTATGGAAATAAAAAAACACCCTCCCGAGTGGAAGGGTGTTTTTATTTAAAAGATATTAGCCATTGAAAGCCTTAGCACAAGCACGTAAGCGGAGCATTGCGATAAGCAAGTTAGCGCGGGCGCTGCCGTCAGCAAGTTTGCCGTAAGCATAAGATTCAATACTGTAGCAGTATGTGTTAGATGCTGCTTCACCGTCAATAAGAACAGTACAAAGTACTTCGTTCTTCATTTGACCGGGGTTAAGCTTATTAAAGGTAATGAAGTAACGGTCGCCACCGGTTGAATTGGTTCCCTTTTCGAAATCTTCAGCGGTGTAGATGGTTTCTTCACCCAATGCGTTAACCTTAAAGGTTACGCGGTCAATTGATACGTCTGCAGGAATTTCGAAACCGTAACGAATTGCAATTGAGTTTTCAAGTACTAAAGTAACGGTCTTGAATGCTGCGGTAGGATTATCAATTGTTGCGTATGCATTGTTCTTAATGGTTTCTGCGGTAGGCATTGTTGTGGTAGCAAATGCTTTCCATTCTTCCTTAAGTGCAGAAGTTGCCATATTAGCAGTATTATAGTTGTTGAAGGTCTGTGCTGCATCACCATAGTAGAGAATGTCTACAAGAAATGTGTTAAGAGGTGCATAAGCAGCGCCTGCTGTTGCTGTAGTCTTAAGGGTGTTGGTTACATAAGTAACAACACTGTATTCAGTACATTCAACACTATAGGTAACACCGTCATTTTCAGCATAGATGGTTGCGTACATTACGTCGGTCATCTGCTGAGGAGCAAGGTTCTTGAAGTAATATTCATAATAACCCTTGTCTGCAAGATAAACAGCGTCTTCTTGGTTAACTAAAACAGTCTTATCACCGAGGCGGAATTCAATTCTAATATTTTCATAACCGTAGTCGGTGAAGTAGTATTCGTTAATACGATAAACGAATGAAATATCACTTTGAATTGCAAGTGTACGACCTCTGAGTTTAAGAACGCGAGGAATAACCTTTTCTTCAAGGATTTCGCCACATTCTGCACACTTCTTAACCTTAAGACCGTTAGCTTCGGTGGTAGCTTCGGTTTCAACTTCCCAGTCACATGCAGTGTGACCTATTGCTGCAACCTTATCGCCAACGTAGCTGTCGCCACAATTGCTACAAGTGTAGGTTGTATAACCTTCAGCAGTACATGTGGGTTCAGTTACAACTGCGTTATAGTTATGACCTTTGGCTTCTATTACTTCAGTATAAGTGTC